>DDII01000071.1:22557-26272 GCA_002338445.1 Cellvibrionales bacterium UBA1854
TACACCCACCTCGCAGATCGTTGGAACTCAGGCGGTTTTGAATGTGCTTACAGGTGAACGCTATAAATCTATAAGTAAAGAAACGAGTGGTGTCTTGAGGGGTGAATACGGCGCCACTCCCGCACAAGTCGATAAAGAATTACAAGAAAGAGTACTCGATATAGATGAACAGCCAATAACTTGCAGGCCAGCAGACCTAATTGAATCAGAACTCGAGACGTTGAGTGAGGAACTTTTTCAGTTATCCAAAATGCATCAATTCAGTTTGACGCCTGAAGAGGAGGGTATTGATGATGTTTTGACTTATGCCCTGTTTCCTCAAGTAGGCTTAAATTTCTTGAAAAATCGCGGTGATGCTAGCTTCTTTGAGCCTGTGCCGGCGGGAGGAGCTACTTTTACTGACGCAAACGAAGAGGAAATTTATACTGTCGAAGTGGAGAATCAATCATACGTAGTGAGAGTGGCGCCGGGAGGAGATATTTCTGCAATAGCACCTGTCGGAGAGGGGCTAGGGGAAAAACCACTGTCTGTACCTAAAGATCCGCACAAAGGCGAAGTGATCAAAGCACCGCTGGCAGGGACTGTAGTAAAAGTTCTTGTGAGCTCTGGAAATGTTGTTAAGAAGGGAGATCCCGTGCTGATTCTTGAAGCTATGAAAATGGAGACCCAAGTTAGCGCCCCGCGTAATGGTAATGTTGCCGAGATCCATGTGCGATCAGGGGACAGCATATCGGTTGGTGATTCTTTGGTCAGTTTAATCTAGGGCCGTACTATGGACAATTTGACTAATCTACTCGCTAGTTCCGGCTTTATGCAGATAGAGGCTGGTATGCTAGTCATGATTTGCGTTGGTGTTGTGCTCCTTTATCTCGCTATCATTCATAAATTCGAACCCCTTCTACTACTGCCGATAGGATTTGGTACCGTCCTCATAAATATTCCGGGAGCTGGATTCGGTGCACCCCCAATCGTGGACGCCATGGGACAAATTGTTAGCCCAGGAGGCTTACTTTTTTATGTTTATGAAGGTGGAATTGCAACCGGGTTATTTCCTCTAATTATTTTCATGGGCGTCGGTGCTATGACTGACTTTGCACCACTTCTCTCAAATCCAAAGACACTTTTGTTAGGAGCTGCTGCCCAAGTAGGGATTTTTTCAACGGTTCTTGGTGCTGTTGCTCTTGGACATTATGGCTTACTCGACTTTAGCTTACGAGACGCCGCGTCTATAGGAATAATTGGAGGCGCGGATGGCCCCACGGCAATTTTTGTGGCAAGTAAACTTTCACCGGATCTTCTTGGTGCCGTGGCAGTTGCTGCATACTCATATATGGCACTCGTTCCTATCATTCAACCCCCCATTATGAGGGCTTTGACGACGAGGGAGGAACGAGTTATCGTGATGCAACAGTTAAGGAAGGTCTCGCGAATTGAACTCATTATCTTCCCCTTGATGCTACTGATGATGGTTGGCATGTTGTTGCCGGATGCGGCCCCATTGCTTGGGATGTTCTGTTTCGGGAATTTAATGCGGGAATGTGGCGTTGTCGATCGGCTGAGTGATACCACTCAGAACGCACTTATTAACACGGTTACTATTTTCTTGGGATTGGGTGTCGGTTCAAAAATGAGTTCTGATAAGTTTTTAAATATAGAAACACTAGGAATTTTAGCGCTAGGTGCGGTTGCTTTTTGTATTGGTACCGCGGCTGGTGTATTGATGGCTAAATTAATGAATACTTTTTCGAGACATAAAATTAATCCTTTAATTGGGGCAGCTGGAGTGTCCGCTGTTCCCATGGCGGCGAGGGTTTCTAATCGAGTCGGTCTCGAGGCAAACCCCAATAATTATCTTTTGATGCATGCGATGGGTCCTAATGTGGCAGGCGTGATTGGTTCTGCTGTGGCAGCTGGAGTGATGATTAACTTGGTCTCAGGTTCATAACCGATGGGGCCGATCGAGAAAAGCATCCTAAGTGCACTTGCAGTCTTAAAGCCTCATTTTTTGGATTTACGCAATGAAAGTTTTTTACACTCTGTTCCGAAACACTCAGAGACTCATTTTAAGCTTACAATTGTTAGTGATGTGTTCGAGCAGAAAAGGCACGTTCAGAGACATCAGCTGGTCTTTGGCCTTTTATCTGATCAACTATCAGGTCCCGTCCATGCGCTGTCAATGACCACGTTAACTTTAGATGAATGGAATCGCGCCAGTAGGGAGATAGTGGAATCCCCCAAGTGCATGAGTGGAAGCTCATAGAAAGCAAGCAGCAACTAAGATTTTGTTTTTTTTCAAACATTTCATCGTAATAATTCTCCACTTCAACGATTTACGCTGGTGCTTTACGTCGTGCTTGCAGACACTTAAAATGGTCAGAAATTACTCTGAGCAGGTTATATCTGTGCACATGACCGAACAGAATTAAAAAAAACAAGTTGGGGGGGAATCATGCATCAAGCAGCAGTTAATTACATATTTAGCAGGGTGAAATCTGCACTTTTGTCGGGGCGTATTTTTGTTATTGTCTCCACCTTTGCCTTTTTGGCAGCTTGCAGTGGTGACAGTGTTCTAGATAATGTACCTAGCGACCCTGGTGCTGACGGTGTCGCCCCTCAGTTGATGGAGGTAACTATTTTTAACGCACAAACCCTTGGCTCAAAGGCTAGTGTCGGTCAACGGGTGCGGCTAGAGTTCGAGGCCGATGAGTCACTGATGACCCCCTCTGTTACAATAGGAGGAGTTGAGGCAACGCTCGCTACCGGAAATGCACGGAACTGGATATTTGATAGGACGATGGGGGCAACCGACGCTGACGTTGATGCCATACCTTTCTCAATATCTTTTTCGGATCCTAGTGGAGAGGTCGGTGTGCCAGTGAATAACACTACCGATGGGAGCAGTGTTAGATATTGTGCCGATGGGTGTCCCATTGTGAGTGAGGTGGATCCTCTCGTCGGGTATTGGAAACTTGCTCCCGAGGCCGCCGCGATGGCAATTGGTCCCAGTGAGGGTAGTACGGAGTGGTGGTCAAACGGTGAGGCTGACGTAGCAGGGGCCCGAGCGTGTATGTTCGATGATGTGGTCACTTTTGGTATTGACGGCACCTTTTCACAGGACCTCGGAGACGATACTTTCTTAGAGGCATTTCAGGGGGGTTCCGAAAATTGTGGGGCAGCGGTTGCCCCGCATGATGGCACCGCACTGGCCACTTGGAGCGAGGTTCGGGGCTCCGGCGATACTTCAGGTACTCTGACTATCTCCGGGGTGGGCGCCCATCTGGGGTTGCCGAGGATAGCAAATGGTATCGACTTATCGGCACCGGCAGATGCGCCGAATAGTATAACTTATGATATTGCACTGTTATCTGAAGATGGGAAAAATCTGACTGTGCAGATCGAGTCTGGATCTGGTTGGTGGCAGTACAAATACGTAAAAGTTGGTTCGACAGTGCCAGATGTTGGTGGGTCTACTGCAGGTCCAGGCCCTGATGGAGATACTGATTCCTCGCCATACGCTGCANNGTGGTGGTCAAACGGTGAGGCTGATGTGGCCGGATCCCGCGCTTGTATGTTTGATGACTTGGTGTATTTTGGCGCAGATGGATCATTCAGCCAAACGTTGGGAGATGAGACATTCCTTGAGGCTTTTCAGGGAGGAACTGAGAACTGTGGTGCTCCCGTGTATCCTCATGATGGCAGCTCTTCTGCGACCTAT
>DDII01000071.1:26594-26816 GCA_002338445.1 Cellvibrionales bacterium UBA1854
CAACGGAGAAATCATCATCAGGAGCTACCCAAACCATCACACTTCAAGGCGTTGGCGCCCACCTCGGGCTGCCAAGAATAGCCAATGGTATTGATCTTGCCGCGCCGAGCGATGCACCAGCTTCGATTACTTACAACGTTAGCTTACTTGCTGAGGACGGCAGCAGGATGGTTGTAACTATTGAGTCGGGGAGTGGCTGGTGGCAATTCGTCTATGTAAAAC
>DDII01000071.1:27120-27297 GCA_002338445.1 Cellvibrionales bacterium UBA1854
AATGTAAAACAGCCGATGTCACCCATTGTTGGACACTGGAAGCTGGCCCCAACGGCGGGTGCTATGGCGATTGGCCCTGTTGCTGGCAGTACCGAGTGGTGGTCGAATGGAGAGGCTGATGTGTCGGGTGCAAGAGCATGCATCTTTGATGATGTATATACCTTTGGCGCTGATGGG
>DDII01000071.1:27611-27845 GCA_002338445.1 Cellvibrionales bacterium UBA1854
CTTTCACACAGTCCGTGGGACATGAAACATTTTTGGAGCCTTGGCAGGGAGCTGCCTCTGAGGGATGCGGCACACCCATCTCTCCGCATGATGGCTCTGCATCCGCAACGTGGAGTGAGGTTGTGGCCTCGGGAGATACCTTGGGTACGGTTACTATTGAGGGCGTGGGAGCCCACATGGGGCTGGCAAGGATAGCGAATGGTTTAGATCTCCTTGCTCCGGTGGATGCGCCAG
>DDII01000071.1:28162-28351 GCA_002338445.1 Cellvibrionales bacterium UBA1854
ATCGGTTACTTATGATGTGGCGCTGCTATCGGAAGACGGAAACAATCTTACATTACAAATTGAGTCTGGTTCAGGATGGTGGCAGTTTAAGTTCGTCAAGTATCAGCCATCGCTATTAGTAGGCGACTGGAGTCTTGCCCCAACCGCCGCCGCTCTCGCGATAGGCCCAACAGCAGGCAGCACGGAGTG
>DDII01000089.1 GCA_002338445.1 Cellvibrionales bacterium UBA1854
TTGTTTTTTCAATGTCTCAGCCATAGGGAAGTAAAATTAGATTTTTACAAAAATATATTTTAGAAAAATATTATTAAATCACAGGATTGATTGGACAATTTTCAGTTTTTCGGGCTAAAATTCGTAATTTGATAAATGTAAATGATTGTATTTGACAAACATTTGGGCTTAATATTTAAACAGCTAATTTTGTAAATCGCAAAAAAAACCATTGTATAGATGCTACCCAAAAAACAAGGATTATATTCTCCCGAAAATGAACACGATAATTGTGGTGCTGGATTCATTTGTAGCCTTCAAGGCAAGAAAACCAATGATATCATTCACAAAGCACTTGATATACTCGTTAAGCTTGAACACCGCGGTGCGGTAAGTGCAGACGGAAAAACAGGTGATGGTGCTGGAATTTTGATTGAAATTCCCCACGATTTTTTTGTGAAAAATTGTGATTTTGATCTTCCTGAATTTCATGAATACGCCGTTGGAATGGTTTTCCTACCCAAAAAGGAAAATCAGTTAACTTTTTGTGTATCTACTTTTGAAAATGAAATCGAAAGACAGGGTTTATCAATCTTAGGATGGCGTGATGTTCCAGTTGACCAAAGTCAAGTTGGTGCGATAGCTGCTCAGACTGAACCGCATGTCAAACAAATATTTGTTGGAAAGGGAGACGAAAAGCTTAGTGAGCAAGAGTTCAATACCAAACTTTTTATTGCGAGAAAAGTTGCTGAACATCAAATCAAAGCCTCCAAACTATCACAAGCGGAGTATTTTTACCTTCCCAGTTTTTCAACCCATACCCTTATCTACAAAGGTTTATTAACTCCAGAGGATATCAATAGATACTACAGTGACCTAAATGACCCACTTGTGGTCACAAGATTGGCACTAGTACATCAGCGGTTTTCAACCAATACCTTCCCCACTTGGGATTTGGCTCAACCATTCCGTTATATGTGTCACAATGGAGAGATCAATACTTTCAAAGGAAACTACAGCCGAATGGAAGCAAGGGAGGAGCTTTTGAAAAGCGATGCCTTTGGAGAAGATATCAAAAAAATATTACCGATCATATTGCCCAACAAATCAGATTCATCTTCGATGGACATGGCGTTAGAGCTTTTATTGGCAACGGGTAGATCTTTACCCGAAGCCATGATGATGATGGTACCAGAAGCATGGGAAAAACACCTTTCTATGGATGATGACAAAAAGGCATTTTATGAGTACAATGCTTGTATAATGGAACCATGGGATGGACCGGCTTCAATTCCTTTCACCGATGGTAAATACATCGGAGCGTTGCTAGATCGAAATGGTTTAAGGCCCTCTCGATACACGGTCACCAAAGATGGCTATGTTGTCATGTCCTCGGAAACTGGTGTTCTTGATATTGAACCAGACAATGTAGAACATCACGGCAGATTAGAGCCTGGTAGAATGTTTTTAGTGGACATGGACGAAGGTCGTATCATTGAAGACAAAGAAATTAAAAGTGAGATTGTCAGTAAAAAACCCTATAGAAAATGGTTGAATGAAAATCTTTTGGAGCTCAAAGAAGTTTCCTACACCGGCAACAAAACTCCTGTCGAAAAAGAAGATTTTGAGACCCGTTTAAGGTTATTTGGATACACACAAGAAGATTTAAAAACATTAATAAATCCAATGAGTGTTAATGCCAAAGAAGCCATTGGGTCAATGGGGACAGATACGCCACTTGCTGTTCTTTCTGATCGACCTCAACTGATTTATAACTATTTTAAACAATTGTTTGCTCAGGTCACCAACCCTCCACTAGATGGAATTCGTGAGGAGATTGTTACTGATACCAGTTTATCTATAGGAAGTGACCACAATATTTTTGATGTAGTCCCCGAACAATGCAAAAAATTGAGAATCCAGAATCCCGTAATCTCTAATGAGGATTTGGATAAAATAAAATACATTAAGCACGATAACTTTAAAGCCGCTTCCATATCCACCTTATATGATATTAACAAAGGGCACAATGGATTAGAAGCTGCGTTAGATCAAATGATATTGGATATCGAGAGTGCTGTGGACCAGGGAGCCAATATCGTTATATTATCCGACCGAGGCGTCTCTCCTGAACTGGCTCCAATTCCGATGTTACTTGCCTGTTCTCATGCCCATCACGGTTTAAAACGACTCAAAAAAAGATCTCTGTTTGGAATTATCGTTGAATCTGCAGAGCCTAGAGAACCACATCACTTCTCTCTACTGTTCGGTTATGGTGCAAGTGCCATTAACCCTTACATGGTAAATGAGATCATTTCTCACCAGGTTTCACAAAAAATCATTCAAGGGGTAACAGTTGAAAAAGCAATTGACAATTTCAACAAGGCCATTGCTAAGGGAATAGTCAAAGTGATGAATAAAATTGGAATTTCAACCTTACACTCCTATCGAGGTGCTCAGATTTTTGAAGCCTTAGGATTAAACGAAAAATTCATCGAAACTTATTTCTGTAGAACAGCCACGAGAATTGAGGGTATTGGGCTTTATGAAATAGAAAAAGAAATCAACAAGCGTTTTCACAAAGCATTTGAAAGTAAAAACGTTCCCGGAATGTCTCTTGAAATTGGTGGAGATTATCGTTGGAGAAGAGATGGGGAAAAACACATGTTAAACCCTGCCTCAATTGCAAAGTTACAGCAGGCAGTTAAACAAAATAAATACGAAACTTACGAGGTTTACTCCAAATTAATCAACGAGCAAAGCGAGAAGCTGATGACCCTGAGAGGGATGTTCGAGTTTTCAAGTTTTGATCCTATTCCTCTGGATGAAGTAGAGCCTTGGACAGAAATTGTAAAGCGTTTCAAAACTGGAGCCATGTCTTTAGGTTCCATTAGTGCTGAGGCACATGAGAACCTCGCTATTGCCATGAATCGTATAGGAGGTAAAAGTAACTCTGGTGAAGGAGGAGAAGACCCAAAGCGTTTCCAACCTGATATGGATGGTAACTGGAAAAATAGTGCTATCAAACAAGTAGCGTCTGGAAGATTTGGGGTTTCAAGTCACTATTTGAGCTCTGCCAAAGAAATACAGATTAAGATGGCACAGGGTGCTAAGCCTGGAGAGGGTGGACAATTACCCGGACCTAAGGTAAATCCCTACATCGCCTCTGTAAGAAATTCTACCCCTTATGTCGGACTGATTTCACCCCCGCCCCACCACGATATTTATTCCATCGAGGATTTAGCACAATTGATTTTTGATCTAAAAAATGCTAATCGTGAGGCGAGAATCAACGTTAAGCTAGTCTCTGAAGTTGGTGTTGGAACCATTGCAGCAGGTGTTGCAAAAGCGAAGGCAGATGTAGTACTGATCTCAGGTTATGATGGTGGTACGGGAGCCTCCCCTTTAACTTCATTAAAACATGCTGGACTCCCCTGGGAGCTTGGAATTGCCGAAGCGCAGCAAACCTTAGTTATGAATGATTTGCGTTCGCGAATCGTACTTGAATGTGATGGGCAAATGAAAACTGGCCGAGATGTAGCAGTAGCTTGTTTGTTAGGTGCTGAAGAATTTGGTTTCTCTACTGCACCACTCGTGGCATCAGGTTGTATCATGATGCGTGCCTGTCACCTCAACACATGTCCTGTGGGAATAGCCACTCAGGATCCAGAGCTACGCAAAAACTTTAAGGGCAAGCCTGAGCACGTAATCAACTTTATGTATTTCGTCGCGCAAGAGTTAAGAGAAATTATGGCAAGCCTTGGTTTTAGAACTGTAGCTGAAATGGTCGGACAGTCTCAAAAGCTAAATATGAATAGAGCTATTAAGCATTACAAAGCGCAAGGCATCGACTTGTCTAAAATCTTATACAAGCCTCAGGTACCAGATTACGTAGACACTTACAATACTAAAAAACAGGATCACGGGCTTGAAAACGTATTAGATTTTAAAATTGTATCCAAAGCCCACACAGCCATTTACCGAAAAGATCCTCAACATCTCGAGTTTGAAATTAAAAATACTGACCGTTCAGTGGGAGCTATACTGAGTAATGAAATCTCCAAAATTCACGGAGCGAATGGTTTACCCGAAGACACACTGAGTATCTATTTCACAGGAACTGCAGGACAAAGTTTTGGTGCTTTTGCTACAAAAGGCTTATTCCTAAAAGTTATCGGTAATAGTAATGACTATTTTGGAAAGGGATTATCTGGAGGGAAACTCATCGCTCAAGTACCTAAAGAGGCCACCTTTAAAGCCAGTGAGAATATCATCATCGGAAATGTTGCACTTTATGGGGCAGTGACTGGAGAAGCCTATATTAACGGAGTTGCAGGAGAGCGTTTCTGTGTCAGAAACTCCGGAGCCACTGCTGTAGTCGAAGGGATTGGAGATCACGGATGTGAGTATATGACCGGAGGTATTGCTGTTGTTTTAGGAGAATTTGGAAGGAACTTTGCTGCTGGGATGAGCGGTGGTATCGCATACCTTTGCAGTGATGACGGTACGTTTGACGATAAAAAATTCAATCTTGAAATGGTTGAATTAGAAGACCTTACCGAAAAAGATCAAGACAAGGTTTTTGAGTTACTCAATAACCACGTTGATTATACCAATAGTTCTCGTGCTCAATACATTTTGGACGATTGGAAAACAAACGTTAAAAAGTTTATCAAAGTTATGCCTACTGATTATAAGCGGGCCTTAGAGATTTTAGAAAAAGAAGCCGAAGAAGCAAAAGTTAATTGATTATGGGAAAGTTAAGAGGATTTATGGA
>DDII01000035.1 GCA_002338445.1 Cellvibrionales bacterium UBA1854
GATATTGGCGCGAATGATATCGCTGGTGTACAGGATATAATATTAGAGTCAGCTGTCACCACCATATTAGATTTTGAAGATTCAGTTGCTACTGTGGATCCATCGGATAAAGTCTTGGTTTATCGTAACTTAGCTGGTTTATTTAAAGGTAAGCTAACAGCGAATGTGCAGCGCGGAAGTCATAAGTTCGAACGCAGATTGGCTGATGATCGTTGTTATTTGAACAGATCGGATCATCCATTAATTTTAAAGGGCAGGGCACTTATGTTCATAAGGAATGTGGGACACCTAATGACGAGTTCGGCAGTGCTCTACGAGGAGGATAAGGAAATTCCTGAGGGTATCTTGGACATATTCATGTCATGTCTAATTGGGATTTACGATCTTAGTGGAAAAGGTCAGCATAAGAATTCTGAGAAGGGTAGTTTATACATCGTTAAACCGAAGATGCATGGTCCTGATGAGGTAAAGTTCACTAATGATTTATTTAATGCAGTTGAAGATTTATTCAAACTCCCAAGGAACACTATTAAGATTGGAATAATGGATGAAGAACGTCGCACTTCTCTCAATCTTAAGGCGTGTATTGAAAAGGTTAAAGATCGGATTGTTTTTATAAATACTGGTTTTCTTGACAGAACAGGCGATGAGATTCATACCAATATGAAAGCTGGTGCATTCGCGTTAAAGAAAGATCTGAAGAGCCGAAGTTGGTTTGAGTCCTATGAGGCACAAAATGTTAGAGTAGGACTAGCCTGCGGATTTAGGCTAAAAGCTCAGATAGGGAAGGGAATGTGGGCCATGCCAGACAATATGAAAGATATGATGATTAGCAAGATTGAACATCCTCGTTCCGGCGCTACGACGGCGTGGGTCCCCTCACCGACGGCAGCGACTCTCCACGCAATACACTATCACTTGATTGACGTCTACAATCAACAGACAGAGGTTTTGGCTGTCAATTCAGACTCTTTTGATGGTATGTTAGAGATTCCTTTGCTTGGCAAAACTGTTTTGAGCAAAGATCAAATTGCTAACGAACTAAATAATAATGTTCAAAGCATTCTTGGGTATGTAGTGAAATGGATTGACAATGGTGTTGGATGTTCAAAGGTCCCAGATATCAAGAATGTATCTCTTATGGAGGATAGAGCTACTTTGCGTATATCGAGTCAACACGTTGCTAACTGGTTATACCACGGAATCTGTTCGGTTGAGGAAGTAGAGCATGCCCTTCACCGAATGGCAGAGGTGGTTGACCAACAAAATAAGGGGGATCCGACCTATCGACGAATGCTTGAAAATCCATCCAAAAATTTGGCTTTCATTGCTGCAAGAAACCTTATATTGGAGGGCACCACTCAGCCAAATGGTTATACTGAGCCCACGTTGCATTATTACCGAAAGCGCTCAAAATCTCTAGGTCATGGGGGTCTCTAGCTTTACAATTATTAAAAAAGGTCATGTTATAAGTTCAACTAAGAGCGAAGAATGCCGAACTTGACAATGTTTAAATTTCGATGGGCTTGCCTTTTTTTCGTTACATGTTACTAGTTCTTTTACACGTGTCGGGGATAATTCTCGGATCAAAATGCTGGTTTTAACTTCCGAGTATTGTCTAATTAACCTGGTAGATTGTGGGTGCAACAGGGAATAGTTATACCTTACATTAAAAAAATTTTTAGCGTGAAAAAGCGGCTAGTAAAAGATCGTTATTAATGGTTAGGTGGGAAATTTGGATGAAATATCCAAAAAGCTGACAATGGAATTAAATCGTTGACACCTTGTTCTGCAGGAACGTGTGTCATGAGAGTAGTTCGATAAACTTGCACCCTTCATTTATCGATCTTTTATTAAATCCAGTTGTCTTACTCACTTGGTCCTTCGTTAGCTTATCGTTTCCTCAAAACATGTCGTTAAGTTAAAATCCGCTGACATTTTAAATTTTTAAGACATAATCTAATTGCTGGCCTCGCGATCATGAAGTATCTCAGCGTTGCAGTAAGTCCGGGTCACATATTCAGTGCTTTTACCATCGAATGCCATCGGAATTTTAATTTTTGCCTTTCGCTTCTCCTTCGTTAGTTCCGTTAAATGTGGATACTTTGGTTGTGTCATAAACTGTGCAAACCAGTTCGAAAGTAGCCTATCGTCGTTCAAAACTGAAAGAAGCAAGGTTTTCAATTCCAATATATAATTTAGCTGAATTTCATCGGCATCTTCGGGAGGCGTAAGCGGAGGATCTCTGAGATATTTTGGCTCACCCCTCGCAATAATTTCTGTTGCCAAATCATCGAGCATTTCACCCAACGAAGGTGCTCTGTAACCAACTGAGAAGGTTATGCAATGGTCAAGAGCAACGCCGTTATGCGCCCACCGTGGGGGCAGATACAACATATCTCCCTCATCTAAGATCCATTCTTGTTCCGGTCGAAAATCGGCGAGAATTTTCAGATCTGAATGACCCCGCAGTGCAACATTTGGCTCGCACTCTCCTGCCCCTATTTGCCAATGTCTTCGACCTTTTCCCTGTAATAAAAACACATCGTAATCGTCGAAGTGGGGTCCGACCCCGCCCCCTTTGCAAGCATAGCTTACCATTACATCGTCAATCCGCCATCTCGGTAAAAAGTGAAACTCGTCAAGCATTGCGTGCACTTCCGGCACCCATAAATTTACGGCTTGTACAAGGAGTGTCCATCGATTGTTAGGAAGGTGATTGAAGCGGTTTGCTAAAAATGGTCCATATTCTACAACGTGATTGGGTCCAATAACCAACCGGGACTCAACCTCATTCTCCAAAGATAAACCCGCTAAATCGTCGCCATCAATCGGAGATTTAAAATCTTTCCATGCCCTGCGGATTAGCAACGGTCTCTTTTGCCAATAATCCCGAAGAAATCTTTTCGCTGACATATTACCTAGGAGATTTAGAGCCTGATTCGACATTTAGTGATACTTGATGCTATTTAGAAGATTCATTTGCTTTAATTCGTTTAATTATTTTAATTGTTTGACGTTCTGCATTTCCTACATAGTTATGAGGAGTAAGTTGTTTGATTAATTTCTTGGCATCCTCGGGAAGATTCAGTTCATCAATAAACTCTTTTAGTGTTGTTTGGTCGACTTTACAGCCCCGAGTGAGCAATTTGAGTTTTTCATAAGGTTCCGAAATTCCATGGCGACGCATAACCATCTGAACTGGCTCAGCAAGCACCTGCCAATTTGCATCTAAATCTGCTGAGAGCCGCGTAACATCAAGGTCTAGTTTACTCAGGCCCTTAATAATTGATTGATATGAAATAGTTGAGTATCCGAAACCAACACCAATGTTCCTAAGGACTGTTGAATCGGAAAGGTCCCGTTGCATTCGAGAGATCGGTAATTTAGATGCTAGATGCTTTAGAATAGCGTTAGCAAGACCCAAATTACCCTCTGCATTTTCGAAATCGATTGGATTCACTTTGTGCGGCATTGTGGACGAACCAATTTCGCCAGCTACAATTTTTTGCTTGAAATATCCTAGGCTAATATACCCCCAAATATCTTGACAAAAATCTATTAATATTGTGTTTGCGCGCGCTAGTGAGTCAAACAATTCCGCCATGTAGTCATGTGGCTCGATTTGAGTTGTATGTGGGTTAGAATTTAAGCCTAAGTCGCTAATAAACTTGTCTGCCTCATCCTCCCAATTAACCTCCGGGTAAGTCGCAATGTGAGCATTATAGTTTCCTACTGCACCATTCATTTTGCCGAGAAGTATGATCGAATTTATACGAGATATCTGGACGTCGAGGCGATAAGCAACATTAGCTATTTCTTTGCCCACTGTCGTCGGAGAGGCCGGTTGGCCATGAGTCCGAGATAGCATAGGTGTACCAGCATGTTGCTCAGCTAAAGTTAGCAATTTATTAGTTATGTCTCGGAGCTCCGGAATGACTATAATTTCTCTAGCATCCCTCAGAAGTAGGGCATACGCAAGATTATTGATATCCTCAGATGTGCAGCAAAAGTGAATAAACTCTGAGACACTCTTTTGATAAGTAACCGATTCTAAAAATTCTTTTAGAAGATATTCGACGGCTTTAATGTCATGATTAGTAGTACTCTCTATTTCTTTAATTTTTTCAGCATCTTTTAATAAAAAGTTTTCTATGAAACGTTTTAATTTACCCTGATTCCTCTCTGAAACTCCTTTTAACTCGGATATTGATTCAATCTTTGCGAGATGTAAAAACCAAAGAACCTCTACTTTAACCCTATAACGCATCAAAGCAAATTCACTACATATTTCTCGAAGGTGCTCTGTTTTACTAGCGTAACGACCGTCTAAAGGCGTAACAGCGGACAGTGGTGACAATTTTATTTTCATATCAATTCCGCTCAGGTATGGAGATAAATTGAGATAATAGATAATCGACAGTGCCTTTACAAAAGTTCGTGGTTTTCCGCATCCCTACAATCAGCACGTATCGGTGCAATTAACATGTTACCTACACACTTCACTAATAATGCCTCCGCCCATGCAACGCTGCCCCTCATAAAAAACAACCGATTGCCCAGGAGTCAGAGCGCGTTGGGGTTGATCAAAAATTACCACGCAAGACTCATCCCCAGTAAGTTTAATACGACAATTTTGGTCAGCTTGCCGGTACCGGCTTTTCGCGTTACATCTAAACGAGGATTGAGGGGGAATACCATTAATCCAGTGGAGGTTGTCAGCCCTCAAATAAGTGGAATACAACCGAGGATGATGATTTCCTTGACCAATGATCAAGGTATTTGTTTCAACAATTTTCTCTAGCGTATACCATGCGCCACAGCCAGCATTTCTGAGACCCCCTATCCCAAGACCTTGTCGTTGTCCCAACGTAAAATACATCAGACCCTGATGCTCTCCTACTTTCTTCCCCTCATCAGTCACAATAGCCCCTTTTTTGTCGGGGAAGTATTTAGACAAAAAATCTGAGAACCTGCGCTCTCCTATAAAACAGATACCAGTGCTATCTTTCTTCTTAGCGTTATCGAAGTCGTTGTCCTCGGCAATTTGCCTAACTTCCCTTTTGGTAAGTGACCCAAGGGGAAATATAGCTTTCGAAAGAGCAGATTCTGGAACTGCGTAAAGGAAGTAGCTCTGATCTTTATCCACGTCTATTCCCTTAAGCAAGCTACTATGCCCATTTTCTGAACAACGCCGACAGTAGTGTCCGGTTGCAATATAATCGGCACCCAGGCTCTGAGCATACTCAAGAAATACTTTGAACTTAATTTCCTTGTTGCAAAGTATATCGGGATTTGGCGTACGTCCCTCTGCATATTCACTCAAAAATGTAGAAAAAACATTGTCCCAATACTCTACTGAAAAATTAGCAACACTGAGATTGATATTAATTCGATCACAAATTTTCATTGCATCATCGAGATCTTGATTGGCAGTACAAAAGTCCGTTCCATCATCTTCTTCCCAATTTTTCATAAACAGACCCTCTACCTCGAAGCCCTGTTTCTTTAATAACAAAGCCGCAACTGATGAGTCCACTCCACCAGACATACCTATGATGACTTTTGCCATAATTACTCAATACTTCGACATTTTTAGTTCTTCTGGTGGCATTATAAGTGGTTCATAAATAGTTCCAAAGGAAATATCGTGTTTTGCCTATGTCTTTTAATCGCCATTAAAACCATTGGATTGCGTAAAAACATTTGGCGAGCCTCTATTTCTTCAAAAGATAGCCAAATTACTCGAACAATATCGCTATCGATCTTAGCTTTTAAATCTTGCTGAATTGGTTTTGCACTGAAGTTTGCCCTGTAATATGTTACTCCAGTTTCCATTATAAAATGTTGGGAAAAGCCCAAAAAACCATCCGGTTTGACGTGCCAGCCAGTTTCTTCGTATGTTTCTCTTATGGCTGCTTGGAGCATATCCTCTCCGGCCTCAACATGGCCCGCTGGTTGATTTATCACAGTGTTTCCAGAGTCGATTTCCTCAACCATGAGGTAGGATTTATTCCTCTCAACTACACTTGCAACGGTCAAGCGCACACTACTGCGAGTCATATATTTCGCCTTTTTTCATCTGCATATATCAAGTAAGCTGGTAAATTTGTATTTGTGACTTTAAAAGTTCCTGATGCAATATCCTGCAAGTTACATGAACCTGGTGTCGTTCAGTTGAACTAAATAGCTGTTAATCTGTTGCTTACGGTCACTTTTCTCACTCGGCGGTTACAACTTCAATCAATAGTAATATTAATCCAAGAAGATGAAGTTTAATTCCTCATTTTAACATACATCGTTCTATCCCATAAACTAGTAGCTTCAGGTGTGTGGGCTGAAATTATTTTGTGAGCCTATCCTTTAGACTTAAGGTTAGATTCATTCTCCTAATTACCATACGAAGGATTAAGCTCTCCACCTGAATGCAATAAGTATTTTGCAATGCAAATCAAGATTGTAAAACCTGTATGACTTCTTTTAATAGTTCTTGAGCAATACTAATCCCTCGTAATTTGAGAGCAGCTGACCTACCGAGTATACATTTGGACTGCTCATCTAATTTGCCAAGAAAGTTCGACCTTGATACTTAGAAAATTGATATGGCACTCTGGTAACCTCAAATAAAGCATCAAAAAATTTCTATCCTGTCCTCTAACCATAAGTTTTGCTCCACTACAATGCTTCCCTTTAAAGAAAACGTGTTATTATAGAAGCAGTCCATAAAAAAATAACTGCATAATAATTAGTAAAGAGGAGAAGTATGGCTTATAAAAGAATACGTGTTCCAGATTCGGGGAAAATAATTAGTGTAAACGAAGACTTATCACTGAATGTGCCCTCTAAGCCTATTATTCCTTATATTGAAGGGGACGGAATCGGTATTGATATAACGCCAGTTATGATAAAAGTCATTGATGCCGCCGTCTTCAAGGCCTATGAGAACAAGAAATGTATATCGTGGATGGAAGTATTCTGTGGTGAAAAAGCTGCAGAGTTATATGAAGGTGATTGGTTTCCTGGAGAAACTCTGGAAGCTTTAAAGGAATTTTGTGTTTCAATAAAAGGACCACTCACAACTCCGGTTGGCGGCGGCTTCAGATCACTCAATGTTGCGCTGCGTCAAGAATTGGACCTCTACGTCTGTCAAAGGCCGGTGCGTTGGTTTTCAGGTGTTCCATCTCCGGTGAAAGAGCCTTACAAAGTCGATATGTGTATTTTTCGCGAAAACTCAGAAGATATCTATGCTGGAGTAGAATGGAGTGCTGGCAGTGGTGGCGCAGACAAAATCATCCGATTTCTCAAAGATGAGATGAACGTAAATAAAATCCGTTTTGAAAATAATTGCGGAATCGGAATCAAACCAGTGTCTGAGGAAGGTTCTAAGCGGTTGATAAGCAGAGCGATCCAGTATGCCATAGATCAAAACAAGCCTTCTGTAACCTTGGTACATAAGGGAAATATAATGAAATTTACTGAGGGAGCATTCTGCGATTGGGGTTATGAGCTATCTCGAACCGAGTTCGGCGGCGTCCCACTAGACGGCGGTCCTTGGCACACGATACGGAACCCTAATACAGGCGAGGATATTGTAATAAAGGATGTCATAGCGGACGCAATGCTTCAGCAAATCATTCTGCGGCCAAGTGAGTATAGTGTTATTGCAACGATGAATCTCAATGGTGATTACATCTCCGATGCGTTAGCCGCACAGGTGGGTGGTATTGGTATTGCTCCCGGAGCAAACCTGTCAGATAAAATCGCAATTTTCGAGGCCACTCACGGAACGGCTCCAAAGTATGCTGGATTGGACAAGGTAAATCCAGGCTCATTGATACTCTCAGCGGAAATGATGTTACGGCATCTTGGCTGGGACTTGGCAGCGGACCTTGTTGTAAAAGGTATAGAGGGTGCTATATCTAGAAAGAAGGTCACCTACGATTTCCATAGACTTATGGAAAACGCCGAATTATTATCGTGTTCACAATTCGGGGATGCAATTATAGAGCATATGTGATGTTGCAAATTATTAACCCCTCAATCGGCAATAAGTTGTTAAAGGATAGTAAGTGATTCTTTACAAATCTGATGTTTGAACAATAATGCTTGATTGTAAAGGCAATGTTCAATAATAATTTTGTTGTCTTTGGTCTATAACCTCCACATAGCGCGTAATTGAATTGTGTTTAGCGTTATAATTTTGCTTGGGAGTGCTAACATGGGAGATGGTCCTACGTTGCCAAACATAGATAGAGATTCATCCACTGTTTTAGAGGAAGCGCCGCCCGAGCTTCGCAAACCCAGGATGTATCAGGTGGTACTTCTTAATGATGACTATACACCAATGGAATTCGTGGTTGAGCTGATAGAAAAGTTTTTCAATAAAAGTCGCGATGTCGCAACACGCATTATGCTACTGGTACACACAGAGGGACGGGGCGTATGTGGTGTGTACACCCAGGATATCGCTGAAACAAAAGCGGCGCTTGTGAGCAAGTACGCTCAGCAATATGATCATCCATTGCTGTGCGAAGCGGAGCCCTGCAGTGATGAGTAAAGGTCTTTTTTATGCTGAGTAGAGAGTTGGAGGTCACTTTAAATCTGGCTTTTAAAACTGCACGTGAACATCGCCATGAATTTATGACGGTCGAACACTTGCTGCTTGCCTTGTTGGATGACGTATCTGCAACCGGCGTGTTGAGGGCATGCGGCGCCGATCTCTCAGTTTTGAGGCGTGACTTAGCTGAGTTCATAGAATCTACAATCCCAATAATTCCAGAAAATGATAAGAAACACGAGACCCGACCAACACATGGGTTTCAGCGAGTTTTGCAGCGCGCGGTGTTTCAGGTGAATGCCTCTAACGATAAAGAAGTCGTGGGAGCAAACGTAGTGGTTGCGATCTACAGTGAGCAGGAAAGCCAAGCGGTCTACTTCCTTCGTTTACAAAACATCGCACGTATCGATTTGGTAAATTACATTTCCCACGGCATATCAAAGTATGCTGATCACCCTGATACATCGAAGCGAGAGTCCTCACATGAAGAAATGGCTCAGAAGGGTGCTGAACAAGACGAGAGTACTAGCATGCTGTCTCAGTTTGCCACAAATCTCAATGATCAAGCTCAACAGGGTTTGATAGACCCACTTATAGGCCGCACAAAAGAGGTTGAGAGAGTAAGTCAAGTGCTTATTCGCCGGCGTAAAAATAACCCTTTACTTGTGGGAGATGCAGGTGTTGGGAAGACCGCGATTGCAGAGGGATTGGCACAGCTTGTCGAGGATGGTGATGTAGCCGAGCCGATGATGGGGAGCACTATTTTCTCCCTTGATATGGGGTCGCTCCTGGCAGGAACAAAGTACCGGGGTGATTTTGAAAAGCGTCTCAAAGGTATAATTGCTGAATTAAAAAAAATCGACAAATGCATATTGTTCATTGACGAAATTCATACAATAATCGGCGCTGGAGCGGCCTCAGGCGGGGTAATGGATGCTTCAAATCTGTTAAAGCCGCTACTGTCCTCCGGTCAGCTTCGATGTATTGGGTCAACCACCTATGAAGAATATCGAGGAGTGTTCGAAAAGGATCATGCTCTATCACGTCGCTTTCAAAAAATAGACGTGGCAGAGCCGAGTGTAGATGATACATACAGGATATTAAAAGGACTTAAATCACGCTTCGAGGAGCATCATGGACTGAAATTTACTGACACGGCATTACAATCAGCCGCATCTTTGGCTGATAAGCACATAAATGACCGTTATCTGCCTGATAAAGCTATCGACGTTATCGATGAAGCAGGAGCTTTTCAACGACTACAGGTGGTAAGCAAACGGAAAAAAACTGTTTCCGTCGGAGACATCGAACTTGTAGTTTCGAAAATAGCTAGAATTCCAGCTAAAACTGTATCTAATTCAGACAAGGATCAATTAAAGGGTCTCTCTGAAAAACTCAAAATGGTTATATTTGGTCAAGATCCTGCGATTGATGTTTTGGCAACAGCAATCAAGTTATCGAGAGCTGGGCTTCGTGAAAGTGATAAACCCATAGGTAGTTTTCTTTTCTCCGGACCAACCGGTGTCGGAAAAACTGAGGTTTGTAAACAAATCGCTAAAATACTTGGGGTCGAATTAATCCGTTTTGACATGTCTGAGTACATGGAGCGTCATACCGTCTCACGCTTAATAGGAGCGCCTCCGGGCTATGTAGGTTTTGACCAAGGGGGATTACTCACCGAGGCCGTTAGCAAGCAGCCTCATAGCGTTGTCCTTCTGGACGAAGTCGAGAAGGCTCACCCGGATGTTTTTAATTTATTGCTCCAGGTGATGGATCATGGTTCGCTTACCGACAACAACGGGAGAAAGGCTGATTTTAGAAATATTATTTTAATAATGACCTCAAATGCTGGCGCAGAACAAATGAGTCGCGCGTCGATTGGGTTTACCGAGCAAGATCACCAAAGCGATGGTTTAGAGGTGATAAAAAAGTCATTTTCTCCAGAGTTTAGAAACCGACTTGATCATATAGTGCAGTTTGATCCGTTATCGCTGGATGTAATCCTAACAGTGGTCGACAAATTTCTGATTCAAGTTCAGACAAAATTGGATGATAAAAAAATATTTCTTGTTGTTGATCAACAAGCACGAAGGTGGCTCGCAAATCACGGTTATGACAAAAAAATGGGGGCGAGACCAATGGAAAGACTGATTCAAGAAAAAATAAAAAAACCCCTTGCAGAAGAACTGCTGTTCGGAGTGTTGAGCCGCGGCGGAGGTACGGTCAATGTAACTGTTGTCAACGATGAGCTGTGTGTGTCCTGTAAAGAATAAGACTGTGTGCCCGTTGGGCTGGGTGTCATGAAAATAATGCTTCGAGACATCACGGGATGGGCAGGTATGCGGTCTACGCAAGCTTTGATCGCAGACCTAGCGCTCCCGAAATGTAATGCGCCCTTTTGTAAGATCATATGGAGTCATCTCGACCTTTACCTTATCACCTGTAAGAATCCGAATATAATGCTTTCTCATCTTGCCAGATATGTGCGCAATAATCGTATGACCATTTTCGAGTTTTACCTTGAAAGTTGTGTTAGGTAAGGTGTCAACAACCTCACCATCAAGTTCTATGTTTTCTTCTTTTGCCATAACGCTTTGGGTGATCCTTTGTGAAAAAACGAGCGCAGTGTGCCTTAAAATAATCAATTTAGCAAAATGTATTACATTAATTTGAAAGGGCCATCATCTCATACCGACTAGCTACAGTGGATCCAGCTAACATCGACCACAATTATAAAAAGAAGCTTCAGCAAATTACGTAACAAACTCTGTGGGCGTCTCCCATTTAATACAAAGATCCTCGCGTGAACTTAAAATATTCAAAAAAGCATCCCGTGAAATTATCTCTGCTCCTAATTGTAATAGATGATTAGTCTGTATTTGACAATCTATCAGCGCAAAACTGGACAAGCTTAGCTGACGGCACAATACATATAATGCCAATTTTGATGCGTTTGGTATTTTGCTGAACATTGACTCGCCACTAAATATTCCATTTACTGCTACTCCATATAATCCGCCAACTAAATACCCTTTGCTCCAGACCTCTACTGAATGTGCAAAACCTAACTTATGCAACCTGTAATAAGCTTTACGCATGTCATTTGTTATCCAAGTTCCTCCCTCTTGATTTTTCCGAGGCGCAGAACAACCCCTCAAAACTTCCGAGAAAGCTCTGTTAAAGGTAAGGGTATGAATATTTTTTCTTATCAGTTTGCGAAGACTTTTTGAGACATGAAATTTTTCCAATCGAAGGATGCATCTTTCAGATGGAGACCACCACATTATCGGATCACCGTCTTGATACCAAGGAAAAATTCCTTTTCTATAAGCGTCCATAAGTGTTGTCGGCAAGAGGTTTCCCCCGAACGCAATCAATCCGTCAGGATCATTTAAAGCATGGTAAGAGTCAGGAAAGACTGGATAATTTTTATCTAAATAAAGGAGCGCCATAAGAAATCTATTTGTCTAGAAATTTCTCTGCGTCCAGAGCAGCCATACATCCGCTACCAGCAGACGTGATTGCCTGCCTATATACATGATCGGCAACATCGCCAGCCGCGAATACACCGCTGACCGAGGTCTCTGTAGCATTACCATTGTTACCCCCAACCAGTTGAATATATCCATTATTCATTTCGAGCTGACCTCTAAATATTTCAGTATTCGGCTTATGTCCCACAGCTATGAATACTCCTGCCAAGGTTATTTCTTTTTTTACCTGACTTTGCGCATCAATAATAGAAATACCCACGACTCCATTATCGTCTCCTAAAATCTCCTCCAATGTGTGACTCCAATAAATTTCCACATTTCCATCCCTCACTTTCTGAAAAAGTTTTTCTTGAAGCATTTTTTCTGCTCGGAGTTTATCTCTACGATGAATTAATATTACCTCAGAACAGACATTCGATAAATAAAGGGTCTCCTCCACGGCGGTGTTACCTCCACCTACCACCGCCACCTTTTGGTTTCTATAAAAAAATCCATCACATGTAGCGCAAGCTGAAACTCCCTTACCCATAAAGGCCTCTTCCGAGGGCAGTCCGAGGTATTGCGCCGATGCACCCGTTGCTATTATTAAGGCATCGGAAGTATAAATCTCTCCACCAAACAGTGTGAAAGGTCTTTGAGATAAGTCTACTGATTCAATATGATCATAAACAACTTTCGTATGGAATCGCTCGGCATGTTTTTGCATCCGTTGCATAAGCGCTGGACCTTGAAGATCAGAAACATCACCGGGCCAATTATCAACATCGGTAGTAGTTGTAAGTTGTCCTCCTAATTGGATACCTGTTATGAGAACTGGTCGAAGATTTGCTCTTGCCGCATAGACAGCTGCTGTCCAACCAGCCGGTCCCGAACCTAAAATTATGAGGGGATAATGGTTTTTCATGTAAATTCCAAGTGCATGTTAAAAGATAAATTGAGTCGATCTTCGATTACTCAACGCATAAAGGAATGCTATTATTGTCATAATGAGCCGTTTAATAGACCAACCACATAACTGCAAGCATGCAAGGAAGACGGGTTGTCTCCGTGCCACTTTTTTTGCAAGCTATGTGAAATAATATACAGATTATAAGTCTACCAGGAGTAATCCTTTGCATAGTAAGCGTGAATCTAAGTTGGAGAATAACACAGAAATCTCGTTTCATGATTCCCGATTACGACGAATATTTTCTGAGGGTGCACTCATTGGTTTAATTTTATTGTGCGCAGTGATTTTTGTTTCTCTTATTACTTACTCGCCAGAGGATCCTAGTTGGACTACCACAGGTACGGCAGAGAATGCAATGAATGCCATTGGACCAGTAGGAGCGCACATCGCGGACGCATTTTATAATCTCTTTGGAATAATTGCATTTTTATTTCCCGCAGCTTTGGCACTGAGAGCCGCAGAAAAATTGCGACAATACTTTAAGTTAAAAAATAATTCTTTCAGTTTTGAGTCCTTTTTTCTGACGCTACTAGGTTTCATTCTGATAATGCTAAGTGCGACAGCTCTAGCTCATTTATTACTCGCTGGCCTTGAAGTTGAATTCGATCGAGTTGGCGGAATTACTGGCGAAATTTTTGGTAATGCTTTAACAAAAGCTTTTAATAAGACTGGAAGTATCTTAATTTTAGTTGCTTTATTTCTTTTTGGCATCAGCGTTTTTGCAGACATTTCTTGGTTTTCGATGGGTTCCAGATCGTATCTCGTAATTTTACAAATTACTAAAGAAACTATGAATTTATTGAACGAGCAAAGAATTAAGAGGGAGGAAATAAAAGAAACTAAAGCGAAACTAGAGGCTCGAAGAGCCAGGGTAACCGAAAAAACGATTAAAAAAGCAGGAAGAATACCACCCGTAATAGAGTTACCTACAACAGATATAAAGCACAGTAATCGTCTAGAACGCGAGAAACAAGGGACTCTTTTTAATCATGACGAGGAGGTCGAACTAATACCGCCACTGAGCCTCTTAGATCCAGCTGAAATTACTACTAATAGAGGTTATTCTGCAGACTCTCTTGGACACTATTCAAGACTCCTGGAAAACAAGCTCCAAGATTTTGGAATTACTGTGAATGTTGTTTCAGTACTTCCTGGGCCTGTCATTACGCGTTTTGAGATCCAGCCAGCAGCAGGAGTTAAGGTGAGCAGAATAACTGCACTGGCTAAGGATCTAGCGCGATCAATGGCAGTTCCGAGCGTACGTGTGGTAGAGGTCATTTCCGGAAAATCGGTCGTAGGAATCGAAATACCTAACGATTCTAGATTAATGGTTCGTTTAAGTGAGGTATTGTTAAGTGAAGTTTATGAAGTTGCCTCATCACCATTAACACTTGCTTTGGGCCATGACATTTCGGGATCTCCTGTTATTGCAGATTTAACTAAAATGCCACACCTATTAGTTGCTGGCACAACTGGATCTGGGAAATCCGTTGGAATCAATGCAATGCTATTGAGTCTATTGTTTAAGTCATCAGCAGAAGAGGTAAAACTCATATTAGTTGACCCAAAAATGTTGGAACTTTCCGTTTATGATGGTATTCCTCATCTTTTAACACCTGTGATAACTGATATGAAGGATGCATCGGTTGGTTTGAGATGGTGTGTCGGCGAAATGGAACGTCGTTATAAGTTAATGTCCTCTTTGGGTGTCAGGAATATTGCAGGCTTTAATAGAAAAATTGAAGAAGCGAAGAGAAATAATCTTACTATTCCGGATCCTCTTTGGGTCGCAGATTACGAGCAAGAGAGCGGACACGATAAGTATGATTCATATGAGCCACCTGCATTAGATCGTCTCTCATATATCGTTGTTGTTATCGACGAGTTCGCTGATATGATGATGATTGTTGGTAAAAAAGTTGAGCAGTTAATAGCTCGTATATCTCAGAAAGCAAGGGCGGCAGGCATTCACCTCATTTTAGCAACTCAACGCCCGTCTGTTGATGTCATTACTGGTCTGATCAAGGCTAATGTGCCATCAAGAATCGCCTTCCAAGTATCGTCAAAAATTGATTCGCGAACAATCCTTGATCAGGCAGGTGCAGAACAACTCCTTGGCCATGGCGATATGCTATATCTAGCTCCAGGAAAAAATCTTCCCGAACGAGTTCATGGTGCGTTTGTTGATGACTCTGAGGTCCACAGAGTGGTGGGTGAGCTGAAACGAAGGGGCAGGCCAAGTTATGTGTCAAAGATCACTGATGAGACAGAGGTGCTCGATATTGCAGTACCCGGGTTTACTTCAGTTGAGAATACTGATCAAGAGGAAAAAGTTGATCCACTGTATGAGGAGGCCGTTTCATTCGTTATAGATTCACAAAAGGTTTCAATCTCTTCAGTTCAACGTAAGTTACGTATTGGCTACAATCGATCAGCAAGATTGGTGGAAAGAATGGAAGAATGCGGTATTATTAGTCCGATGAGTCCTAACGGAACACGAGAGATACTAGCCTCAAAAAATGATGTAACTATATGATATATATAGTTAATTATATAATTTTTGCTTGTATTTTTTTGATGCCATCCGTCACTTTATCCTCACAAAAAAATGACGAAGAGCAGCTTCAAAGTTGGCTGAAGCAAATTAGTAGTTTTGAGGCAAAATTTACTCAGAGCACCTATGATCAGCATCAAGGCTTAATTAGCAAAGGGTCTGGAAGCTTGCAATATAAAAGACCAAATTTGGTGCGCTGGATAACTGATTATCCAGTGGAGCAGCACATCATAATCAATGGACAAAAGATCTGGATTTATGACCCAGACCTTGAGCAAGTTTTAGTTGACAATTACAGTAGTGCTAGTCTGTCGACATCACCACTTTTTATGCTAATGGATACTGGAGGTGACCTGATTACTCTCTACTCAATCCAACGATCTCTAGACGAAGACAAGAAAACTAATTTCAAATTAACTGCAAAAACACAGAGTGAGTCGATAAGAGAGATCGATATAAGTTTTTTGGCGGGAAGTTTAAAATCACTCTCGATACACACCTATGATCAGGTTAGTAATTTTTTCTTTATTAATCAAAGTGTCAATTCAATGATGGACACTTCTAATTTTTCATTCAAAATCCCACCTGACACCGATGTCATTGATCGAAGTATTTCTAGGGAGCGAGAGGAAGCAGGGTGGTGACTTGAAGACGGCAATGGTTAAACGATAATTAGGAATTCTAATGATTGACATTAAATTGTTACGTACAGATATTCAGAAAGTAGCGGATGAATTAAAGAAAAAAAATTTTACCTTGGATGTTGAACTTTTCCTAATGCTAGATCAGCAACGAAAAGAAAGGCAATTATTAACCGAGTCGTTACGAGCTCAAAAAAATAATTATGCAAAGACTATTGGAAAATTAATCCAGTCCGCCAAAATAAGAGGGGAGAGTATTCAAGAACTTACTTTTAGGGGAGAAGAGCTAAAAAAGAATCTGTCTGAATCTGAAAACTTAATGGTGAGGATCCAAAACGAGATACAAGAAATGCTTGAAAATATTCCAAACATACCGGACGAGACGGTGCCGTTGGGTATCAATGAATCAAGCAACCTCGAGGTGGGTCGTCATGGAGAAATACCAAACCTTATGTTCGCGCCAGCGGACCATTCCGATTTGGGTGCTAAATTATCAGGTATAGATTTTGATAGGGCTGCAAAAATTACCGGTGCGCGGTTTACATATCTCAGTGGAGCAATCGCTCAACTGCACAGGGCACTAAGTAACTTCATGTTGAGTGTCCATACCGTTGAGCATAACTATGAGGAAGTATATGTACCCTTTATCGTAAACCGGCAATCGTTATTTGGGACCGGTCAAATTCCGAAATTTGAAGAAGATCTGTTTAAACTGGAAGATTCTAGAGAATTTTACTTAATTCCAACCGCCGAAGTTCCAGTCACCAATATTTTTCGTGGAGAAATTATGCGGGAACTACCAATAAAGCTGGTCTCTCACACACCGTGCTTCAGGAGCGAAGCTGGAAGCCACGGCAAAGACACAAAAGGCATGATCAGACAGCACCAGTTTGACAAAGTTGAATTGGTACAATTCGTAGAACCACAACAGTCATGGTCCGCTCTTGAGGAATTAACAGGTCATGCTCAATCAATCCTTCAGCGACTAGAATTACCGCACAGATGTGTAGTACTGTGCGGTGGCGATCTTGGTTTTGCCTCCGCTAAAACATATGATCTTGAGGTGTGGATCCCATCACAAAATACATATCGCGAAATCTCATCATGCAGCAATTTTACCGATTTTCAAGCCCGTAGAATGAAAACAAGATACCGAAATATTCACACTGGAAACATTGATTTTGTACATACAGTCAATGGTTCGGGTCTCGCAGTCGGTCGAACGCTTGTAGCTATCCTGGAAAATTATCAGTCCAAAGATGGCTCTGTTACGATTCCTGAGGTTTTACGACCTTTCATGAATGGACTCGAAAAAATTAAGTAATAAATCTTCTCTAACAGATATTTGGTTGGAATTCGATGTTTACCAAATACGGTGACTAGACCTCACGTTTCTTCCCGCTAGATGCGCGTTCCTTCATATCGGACTGAATATAAACTTGATCGGTCGTACCCATGCTGGCGTGGCCAAGGTCATCGGCCATATGCTTTAAGGGGCGGATTGATATGTCTTGAGAGGCACCTGTATGTCGAAGCCAGTGGGTCGAAGCCGACTTTAATGACTCCGCATCCTCGCGGAAGCCTAAAGTTCTCATATGTACATAAGCTGCATTAAAATTATCTTGCACGATACGACGTATCTGTCTTGACGACATGCCACCCACACCGCGGATTTTCGTTACAAGAGCCGAATTTGCGTTGAAGCTATGATCGTTTTCTTGTCGATAATTTTTGTATCTCTCAATATACGGAATGAGTGCATTGGGAACAGAGACATCGCGAATTTTATTTCCCTTACCAAATACCTTAAACCAATTATTTCCATCATGGTCCGACCAAAAATGATTCCATATGGGCATCCAATTAGGTCTCTCCGATAATTCGGAGACCCTCAAATACAGGGATTTCAACATAGCAATGATAAATAAAGTGCGTTCGTTTCTTGAATCTTGATCTGCTGTTCGAGAGGCTGTATCAAGGACACAGCGCCATTGAGCTTGTGATAAACGCTTGATATTTTTTTGCGTGGCACCTCTCACAAGATAAGGCGATTGTTTTCGTATGGCAGGAATGTAGTTGCTAAGAGCGTAATTTTCTACGGTCAAATAGTCAAAGAAACAAGCGATTGCTGAGAAAGATATTTTCATTGCTTGATTTGATAACTTATGTGCTTTTTTGTTTGGAACCGGATTAAGGCCACTCTCTATAGCGGTTACACGATCTTGCTTAGAAATTTTTACCACAAACGGCCTCCAAAGAGGGTTCTGACGTTTAGAACCGGAGACTAACTGAAAACGATCATGAACTGCAGTTGCAACCCAATCAGGTGGCGGCTGATTTAAAAAGTCAAAGAAAGACTCGAGATCGGATCTAGTAAGAGTAACTACCGATTTGCCGGGAAAACTCCAAGACCATAGCAGGAGTCGTTCAATTTCGTTCCTGTAAACTCGAAAGGTAGATTCATTTTTGCGACTGTAGCTCTTTAAAAACTGTTGAGCCTGAATAAAATCATCTTTTACTGTGGGTATTTGTTCACTCAAATTTTTTATAAATAAATTAGAATCTGGGTAGTCGCTCAGCATCGAAAGACCACTCGGTAATCTTATAAACCTCCTATGAGAGTCAAAAAGCGCTTTCGATTTGAATTTAGTTTTCATTCTAAATTTATGCTATTTATTAACCTATTGTCAGATATGCTTAATATTCACCAAATTATAATAAGACCTTTAATTAAGATTAGCGGACATAAGGCCCAAGCTAGGAACTCAGCAACTTTCTAGTTTATTTACCCAAGTGACCAAGTTCCCTGCTCTCAAAATAATATTAAAAGCGGCGAGCACCTTAACTTAATAAAATCCAGTCTCTAAATCAAGAATTTACACTATAACAACATCCCAGGCTTCTGATAAAATCTATTGACAACTACTGGACAATTGTATGAATAAAATCTTTTTCACTATCTTAATAACCATTAGTATCGAAAATGCAATTGGTTATGTTTCTCCAA
>DDII01000026.1:0-43097 GCA_002338445.1 Cellvibrionales bacterium UBA1854
CGGCTTATCGGTTGACTCTTTTTTTAACTTTGTTCTCCAAGTTAAACCATAGCTCTTCATCTATAAATCACATTAAGTTGTTGTCGCATCCACATGTTTTAAAATATTAAATACTTAAAACATCGCTTTTAACATCAGCCTTTTGAACCGGGGCACCTGAACTGACTGATTTTTAAGTAGTTTTTCTTAATTTCTTTACTTGACTTTGAAACTAACTATGCCTAATCTGCACAAATGGTGAAATGTGGTGAATAGTGGGTTTTAATGGGAAAAATAAGAGCAGAAGGGGAGTAAAGTGTTCAGAGGCAGTGATCCCATTAACATGGATTCGAAAGGGCGAATGGCTGTTCCGACGCGTTACAGGGCCATGCTCGATAACTTGTGTAGGGGGGAGCTGGTTGTGACTATTGATATGAAATCAACGTGTTTGACACTATCGCCGCTTCCTGAATGGCGAAAATTTGAAGAAAAAGTAGCCAAATTGCCTGCTCTGGATGAATTGGGTGAGATGCTGAGTCGTTTTGTTGTGGGTCAGGCAAAGGACGTGCAGGTTGATGGCAGCGGTCGAGTACTTATTCCAACAGAATTGCGTGAATATGCGCAGCTGTCTAAAAAGTTGGTTCTCGTGGGACGCACACAGAGATTGGAATTATGGTCGGAAGACAATTGGAATGCTGAGAGAGAAAAGTCTCAAGCTGGTTATCGAGCAATTCTCAGTGAGCGAGAGGGTATGTCTGATGCGTTGAAGAATTTGTCTTGGTAAATTGGTAGCTGTATATGATTGGGCATAAGCCAGTACTATTGAGAGAATCCGTCGATGCTCTGGTGATAAATCCAGATGGGTTATATGTTGACGGTACCTTTGGGCGTGGCGGGCACTCTTTAGCAATATTGAATAAGTTATCCGAGGATGGCTCCTTAGTAGCTATTGATAAGGATTTGGAAGCTTTAGCTCATGGTCGAACTTTATTCCCGCGAGAATTGAGGCTAACTTTGATGCATGCATCTTTTGGAAGTCTCTCTGAAGTGCTTGAAAAGCTGGGTTCGAAGACAACTTCTGGGATTTTACTTGACCTCGGTGTTTCTTCTCCCCAGCTTGAAACCCCCAGCCGAGGTTTTAGTTTTATGCGTGATGGTCCTTTGGATATGCGCATGGACCAGACGAGTGGCAGGTCTGCTAGAGATTGGTTAAATAATGCTTCTAAAAATGATATTGCAGGTGTTTTGAAACAATTTGGTGAGGAGCGTTTTGCAAAAAGAATTGCAAAAGCAATTGACTATGAGCGCTCAGATTCACCAATTGAAAGCACGCTACGTCTAGCAAAAATAGTCTCTGATGCTCATCCGGCGTGGGAGGGTGGCCAGCATCCTGCGACGAAGACATTTCAGGCTATTCGGATCTACATTAATAAAGAGCTTGAAGAACTTAATGTTTTTCTGAGCGAAGTAATTGACTTATTAGAAATTGGAGGCCGATTAGTCATTATTAGTTTTCACTCCCTGGAGGATCGTTGTGTAAAGCGATTTATACGTGCTCAACAGCGGGGTTTAACGACCCCAAAATATCTCCCTACGAAGGACTTTGATAAAAATGTTCGATTAGTTGGAATTGGGTCTGCGATCAAACCAACACAGAGTGAGATTGCACATAATTGGCGCGCCCGCAGCGCCGTAATGAGGGTGGCTGAGAGAGTGGCATGAAAATTTTTGAACACAAAATTCCTTTTACCTTAAGTTTAATAGGACTCGTATCCATCTGGCTGTTAGTGGTTTTCTCTGCCATTTCAGTAGCGTATGTTGAGCATTTGTGTCGCCAGTATTACGAAAGAATTTCAATATCAGAGAAAACCAATAATCAGCTTCAGGCAGATTACGGTCGTCTTATTTTAGAGTTAAGCACTTGGGGATCGCTGCCACGCGTTGAGACTATTGCAATCAATGAATTGAATATGAGGACTCCATTGGGAGATGAAATTATTTTAGTAAATCCGGTATCTTATAGGGGATCTGATGGTGATTAAAACGGGTCATCCAGCGGCCGCTGCAAATTGGCGTTTTTTCTTAGTCGTATTAATTGTATTAGCACTACCAATTATTATCCTCATAAAAATAGCGTCATTACAGGGCAGCGATTTCTTACGTACTCAAGGCGATTCTCGAGCACTCCGATCACAGGTCATACCCGCTTATAGGGGAATCATATCAGACAGGCATGGTGTTCCCCTTGCTGTGAGCACTCCTGTTTCAACTTTAACAGCTAACCCACAGCTGCTGCTTTCAGCAAATGCTAATCAGTTATTACTTCTTGCCGAGGCGTTAGGACAATCTCCAGAACGTCTACAACAAAAGCTTAATGCATATCGTAAAAAATCTTTCATGTATCTTTCGCGTCAATTGCCTGTTGAAGAAGCAGATAAGGTGTTGGATTTGCGGATACCCGGAGTCAACGCCGTGCAAGAGTACAAGCGTTTCTATCCTGCGGGAGAGGTTACGGCTCAGTTGGTTGGTCTTACTAGCAAAGAGCAGGATAGGGGACAAGAAGGTTTAGAGTTGGCTTATAACGCATGGTTGAGTGGTGAATCAGGATTACGGAGAGTACTTCAGGATAAATCGGGACACGTTATCGAAGAACTTGGAGTTGATAGGGACGCAAGGCGCGGCAAACCCTTGAGCTTGAGTATTGATCTTCGTATTCAATATGCGGCATATCGAGCCCTTAAGAATGCGGTTCATGAGCATGATGCACAGGCGGGATCAGTAGTGGTGCTTGATGTGAAATCTGGAGAAGTTTTAGCAATGGTGAATCAGCCATCTTTCAATCCAAACGATCGCTCTACTGTAACTCCAAATGTTTTGCGTAATCGGGCAATGTTAGATCTGATTGAACCAGGCTCTACAGTGAAGCCATTTACTATTTTGACTGCTTTACAGTCTGGAATTTTCAGTGAGCATTCAAACATAGATACGAGCCCAGGCTACATAAAGGTAGATTACAAGACATTTACGGATTCTAGTGACTATGGGGTACTCAATCTTACTGAGATATTATCCAAATCGAGTCAAGTTGGAACCATTAAAGTTGCTTTAAAGCTGGATCCAAGGTTAACCAGAGGCGTTTTTGAAAAGTTAGGTCTGGGTCAGAGCACAGGTAGTGGTTTTCCTGCTGAGGCAGTCGGAAACTTACCGACGTTCCATATTTGGGACCCAATTTCTCAAGCTACTTTTGCTTTCGGATATGGGTTTAGTGTTACGTCACTTCAGCTTGCACGAGCTTATTCGGTGCTGGCCAATGATGGGATGCGTCGCGAGATTTCATTAATTGCTAATGATCCTCCCTTGAGGGCAGAAAAATTGTTTAATCCAGATGATGTTCGAGCAGTTCGCGGTATGCTCGAATCCGCAGTGGGGCACGACGGAACTGGGCAAAAGGCGTCCATTTCGGGATATTCGGTCGCTGGGAAGACTGGTACTTTGCATAAGACTAGAGAAAGCGGCGGATACGCCAAGAACCGTTATACGGCAACATTTGCAGGTATGGCCCCCGTTAAAAGTCCCAGAATAGTGACTGTTGTCGTCATTGATGAACCAAGTCGTGGGAAATATTTTGGGGGCCACGTGGCTGCACCTGTTTTTGCTGAGGTTACAGGTAATGCACTTCGATTAATGCGGGTAACGCCTGACTCGGTTTCGACAACGCCGATGTTATCTGGTGCGAAAATTAATTATTTTTCAGCAGGTGAGTCATGACAACGTTACATAGCCCAAAATGCTGGAGTATCGGCGAACTTTTTGCCAATGAAAAAATTGAATTATCATCCTCTTGTTTATCTGTTTCGGGATTGTGTCAAGACAGTCGATTGGTAAAACAGGGTGACTTATTTTTTGCGCTTCCAGGTAAAAAAACAAATGGAATGCTCCATGTTGATGAGGCGCTGAGAAAAGGAGCGGTTGGTATAGTTGTTGATAAAGCATGGAGAGGTAATACATCTGATTTTTCAGCGCCTGTAATTCGAGTTTCTGATTTATACAGTAAAGTTTCTCAAATTGCTTCAACATTTTACGAGAATCCGTCAAAAAAAATTCGCACAATTGCTACTACAGGCACCAATGGAAAGACCTCATGTTGCTGGCTGCTCTCTGATCTTTTAACACGCCTTGGCAAGAAATCAGCATACCTAGGTACTTTGGGGTGTGTAATCGGGGGCTCAAGGGCTGACGGAATGTCAGCAAGCGAGGTGATCAAAACTTCTTTGACTACTCCAGATGCTATAACGATCCAGGCCATCCTCAAAAGTCTATCCAATGCTGGTGTTTCGAGCGTCGCACTTGAAGTATCGTCCCATGCCTTGGCTCAAAAAAGAATAGATGCTGTTTCTGTAGACACCGCTATTTTTACGAATTTAAGCCGAGATCACCTTGACTACCATGGTGATATGAAAAGTTATGGAGCTTCTAAGACACTGTTGTTTCAAAAACCTGAGCTGCAGACAATTATAATTAATATCGACGACGACTTTTCTGCTGTGCTGGCGGGGAAAATAGCTTCACACAAACAAATTTACAGGTATAGCTTGGACAATAATAAAGCCGATATTTATTGCACTTCCATTGAGCTAGACCCGCTTGGAGTGACAGCTGAAGTCGTTACTCCTTGGGGTCGCGGTACCATTAAATCCTCTTTAGTAGGCCAGTTTAATTTGTCCAACTTATTAGCTGTACTGGCTGCAGCAGCCACAAAAATGCCGCTTTCTGACGTCTTGGGAGCAATCCCATTGATTCAAGCGCCCACTGGTCGTATGGAGCTAATCAATATGGAATCAGTGCCTGGTGTGGTGGTGGATTACGCCCATACTCCCGACGCCTTAGAAAAAGTGCTGATAACACTGAGGGCCCACAGTATAGGAAAACTTTGGGTGGTTTTCGGCTGCGGCGGTGAACGAGACATAGGGAAGCGCTCCAAAATGGGAGCTATAGCAGAGCGATATACAGATAGAGTAGTACTGACTAGTGATAACCCCCGCGGTGAACCAGAGGATCAAATAATAGCACAAATTAAGCGCGGGATGCTCGGGAAGGCAATAATTAAGACCGACCGTCGCGATGCGATTCGACACGCCATTTTTTCTGCAGCATCAGATGATTTAGTTCTGATAGCTGGCAAAGGTCATGAGGATTTTCAACATGTAGCATCTGGACAATTACCTTTCAGCGACCAGTACCAGGTTCGCTCTGCTTTGTTGGATCGTCAGGATGGAGTGAGATGACAGCCATTTTATTGAGTGATGCTGCAGCTCAGTTCGGGGGAACACTCCTTAATTCTGATGCGAAGTGTAATAGGGTCTCTATCGATAGTCGAAAAGTAAAACGTGGTGATATTTTCGTTGCACTCTCGGGTAAAAATCATGATGGTCATGAGTTCATTGAGGGTATTGCTAATAAAATTGCGGGAGCAATTGTCTCAAAGCCAGTTTTTGGGAAAAATCTTCCACAGTGGGTTGTCAAAGACACCGAAAAAGCACTGGGATACATGGCTAGTTTAAAACGGGATTCTTTCAGAGGACAAACTGTTGCCGTAACGGGTAGTAGTGGAAAAACTACTGTGAAAGAATTTATTTCTTCAATTTTAAAACTCTGCGGATCGGTACATGCGACAGAGGGCAATTTAAATAATCAAATTGGATTACCCTTGACTTTGTTGGCGCTTTCTGAAGCAGCCGACTATCTTGTTTTAGAAATGGGAGCCAGGAAAGCTGGTGATATTAATTATTTGTGTTCGTTATCTCGCCCTAATATCAGTTTGGTAAATAATATTCAGAACGCGCATATTGGAGCTTTTGGCGATCTAGGTACTACAGCGAGTGCAAAATCAGAGATCTACCAAAGTTTACCTGAAGATGGAGTGGGAGTTTTAAATCTGGACATTGATTACGCTGATAAATGGAGGGATGTGATAGGAGCGCGACGGTGCATAACGTTTTCAGCAGAAGGTAAATGTGCAGATGTTATGGCAATTAATCTTAAATCAGATGAGCTTGGTTGTTACAAATTTACGATGCGATTATCTTCTAAAACTCAGACTTTGCGAGATATTTCAATAAGATTAAATGTTCCAGGACAGCATTCCGTCAGTAACGCAGTTGCTGCAGCCACTTGCGCGCTTGCCACAGGTGCAGGTATTGATCAGATAAAGCAAGGTCTCCAGATGGTGCAACCTTTGTCGGGACGTTTAATGGTTAAAAAGTTACGCTCTGGCGGATCTTTAATTGATGACTCATACAATGCTAATCCAGAGTCTGTAAAAGCGGCGATTAATTTTCTTTCTACGCGCCCCGGCATCCGAATTTTTGTGTTTGGAGATATGGCTGACTTGGGCAATCATGCTCCAGAATTTCACTCCTCTGTAGGTGATTATGCACGTGATTTAGGGATCGATTCGATGCTTACACTTGGTTGCCTAAGTGCGAATGCGAGTAAACAATTTAATGGTCAGCATTTCTCATCCTTGGATGCTTTACGAAATTATTTATCAAGTTTTAAAGACACATCAGAGACGACCTTTCTGATAAAAGGGTCGCGTGCTTCCTCTATGGAAAAGATAGTAGGCATGCTCGAGAGTGGAGAAATTTTCTAATGTTTTTTTGGTTAAGTGATTATTTTGGACAATTCTATAGTCCGTTATCAGTGTTCCAATACCTTACTTTGAGAGGTATTTTCTCAGTACTTACCGCGCTTGGTATGTGCTGGATTTTTGGACCGTTTCTGATTCGAAGGTTAAATGATCTACAAGTTGGACAGGCAATTCGTAGTGACGGGCCGAAAACGCATTTTTCAAAAGCTGGCACGCCGACTATGGGTGGTGCTCTGATTATTATTACGATGTTTATGAGCACGATAATGTGGGCAGATATCCAGAACCGGTATGTCTGGATAGTGTTATCGGTGACGATATTTTTTGGCTTAGTTGGTTGGGTTGATGATTATCGAAAAGTGGTTGCAAAAAATCCCCGAGGGTTACCTGCACGTTGGAAATTCTTTTGGCAATCATTAATTGGGTTGGCAGCGTCCCTGGCGCTCTACCTTACTGCGCAATCGCCCTCAGAGACCGAACTAATAGTTCCATTTTTTAAGTCTTTTGCATTAGATTTGGGACCATTTTTTGTGGTGCTGACTTATTTTGTAATTGTTGGTACAAGTAACGCGGTTAATTTGACTGATGGACTTGACGGTTTAGCTGTGATGCCGACCGTTCTTGTAGCGGGGGCATTGGGCGTTTTTGCATATGCAAGTGGAAATTATCAGTTTGCGCATTATTTGAATATACCATTTATAAGTGGTGCCGGAGAACTACTTATTATTGCTGCTGCGCTTTGCGGTGCTGGGTTAGGATTTCTTTGGTTCAATACATATCCGGCGATGGTTTTTATGGGTGATGTGGGTGCACTCGCTCTTGGTGCTACGCTAGGTGTTATCGCAGTAATTGTGAGGCAAGAAATCGTTTTATTTATCATGGGCGGGGTATTTGTGGTAGAGACCATGTCCGTAATTATTCAGGTCGCTTCGTTCAAGCTCACTGGACGGCGTATTTTTCGTATGGCACCTTTACATCACCATTTCGAGTTAAAAGGTTGGCCAGAGCCGAGAGTCATAGTTCGGTTTTGGATTATCACATTTGTCCTAGTTCTGATTGGACTAGCTACTCTCAAATTGCGATAGAATTCTGGAGCTTACTAAGTGAAATTAGAGCAACATATTTCAAAAGTGATTGCCATTCTAGGGACGGGAATCACCGGGATATCTGTGGCTAAGTTTTTGCAAACCAGAAACCTCGACTTTATCTTTGTTAATACATATCCAAAAAAGAGCTCTTCCTCACCCGATCGCGTGACAGAACTGTTCCCGACCCATGATATTTTTTATGGGCCATTTGATGACCATTTTTTTCAAAAAATTCACACTATCGTGGTTAGTCCTGGCGTTCCCCGTGATATTCCTTTGCTCCTTTCTGCACGCGAACACTTTGTCAAAATAATAGGCGATTTAGAGTTATTTTTTAAAGCGGTTAGTTCACCGATAGTAACAATTACGGGTGCTAATGGGAAAAGCACAGTTACTAAGCTGGTAGGTGCGATGGCCGAGAACGCCAATATTAAGGTGGGGATTGGTGGCAATATTGGAACGCCAATGCTGGATCTCGTGGGTAAAAAATTCAAGTTATATGTATTGGAATTATCAAGTTTTCAGCTTGAGCTTTTTGAGGGGACGGGTGAACATATCTGTGGATTTCTTAATATCTCTCCAGATCATCTTGATAGACATGGAAGTATGGAGAATTACCTAGCGGCTAAGCAACATATTTTTCTGGGCGCTAAGCAAGCGGTGGTAAACAGAGATGATCCATTAACCTTTCCTCAAGGTCTCACTTATTGCGATCTTGTCACCTTTGGCATAGATGAGCCTCAGGCAACAGATTTTGGTGTTATTTCGCATGATGACATTCGTTGGTTAGCGCTGGGTAAGCAACGTTTACTGCCTGTTTGTGATTTGTCGTTAAAGGGAACCCATAATATTTCCAATGCTTTGGCTGCTTTGGCTCTTGGTAAATGTGCTGGACTACCCATGGAATCAATGTTGAACACATTGCGTCACTTTAGGGGACTTCCTCACCGTTGCGAGGAAATTGCCTGCATTAATAATATTTTGTATATCGATGACTCTAAGGCGACAAATATAGGAGCGGCATGTGCAGCGATCAAGGGATTCTCTCAATTACAAAAACCCAATATTTTACTTATAGCAGGCGGCCGTACGAAAAATATTGATTTTTCTAGCTTGATAGAAATGGTGAGTACGACGGTAAAACATTGTTTTTTGCTGGGAGAAATTGCAGATGAACTACACAATCTTTTAGTTGGTGTTATACCTGTGAGCCGGCACAGTAGTATCGAGGCATGCGTTGTAGAGGCCTCAAAAATTGGATGTGCGGGGGACGTAGTATTACTATCCCCAGCTTGCGCTAGTTTTGACATGTTCGAAAATTATATTGAAAGAGGGCTCCATTTTCAGGCGGCAGTCAATAGTTTGAGCGAAAATGGGCGGGCTTTCTGATGAGAAAAAATATTTTCAAACATAAATTCGATTCGAAATCACAAGAATGGTACGTTGACCCATTTTTATTTATTCCGTTGATTACCTTAATCTCTCTGGGCTTTGTGATGGTGGCATCTGCCTCTTTCAGTTTCGCAGAACATCGGTTTGGCAACGTTTTTTTCTTTGCAGGACGCCATGCAATCTATATTTTATTAGCAACACTTGTGGCGGTTACCGCATACAAGGTTAGGCCTAAGCGATTGAGGTCGCTTGGTAGATTATGGATGTTTTTTTCTATTCTAATGCTCGTAGCGGTGTTAATTCCGGGGATTGGCAAGGAGCTAAACGGTAGTAAGCGTTGGCTTTCTCTAGCCGGGTTTACTTTTCAGGTGGCGGAGTTCGCAAAAATTTCTGTGATCGTGTTTCTTGCAGACTACTTAGCGCGGCATAGACAAGTTTTTGCCAAGGAACTCAGTAAATTAGCTTTCATCGTCGGATTGATGTCATTGGTAGCAGTATTACTCATTTCCCAACCAGATTATGGCTCAGTTGTGGTAATTGGTGGTATCTTCATGGCACTTTTATTTATTGGTAATGTGCGACTGCGTGATTACCTAATCCTCATTTTACTTGCCGGCTTTGGACTTTGGTGGTCAGCTGGAGCAGCTCCATATCGTTTGGCTCGTCTAACCTCTTTTTTAGATCCTTGGGCTGATCAATTTGCAGCTGGATATCAGTTAACACAATCCTTAATTGCTTTCGGCAGAGGTGAGTGGTGGGGTCTTGGACTCGGTCAATCTGTTCAGAAGATGCGTTATTTGCCAGAGGCCCATACCGATTTCGTTTTCGCAATTTTTGCAGAGGAATTTGGTTTTTTTGGAGTGCTCGTTTTACTTACCATTTTTATGATTTTAATTGGAAGGATCTTTCAACTAAGTTTTCACGCTGTTAACGCTGGTGATTGGTATGCAAGTTATTTCCTCGTGGGTGTTGGTTTGTTCATTGGCGGTCAGACTTTTATAAATCTTGGTGTAAATGCGGGGTTACTTCCAACAAAAGGCCTCACTCTTCCCTTTATAAGTTACGGTGGCACCAGCCTAATATGTTGCTGTTTACTCATGGGTATGGCGATGCGAATAAGTAATGACCTTAAAATTGCATCAAATGTAAGTGTGAGGAGAAACAGAAATGCATGACATTGTAAAGCCTCGGATTTTGATTATGGCTGGTGGAACTGGTGGACATGTGTTTCCAGGGCTGGCAGTTGCTTTACAACTCAGAGAATTTGGTGTCGCAGTTTCTTGGCTGGGAACCAAGAACGGCATTGAGTCTGAAATAATACCTACCCACGACATTCCCATTGAATTATTGAACATCGAGGGTATACGAGGACGGGGTTTAGCAGCACTAATTAAGGCGCCTTTATTATTGTCGCAATCAATAAGGCAGGCCATGAAAATTATTGACGAGATTAAGCCTGCCGCAGTTCTTGGTATGGGAGGATTTGGATCCGGCCCTGGCGCCCTAGCTGCTTGGTTGAGAGACATACCGATTATAATTCATGAACAAAATGCCATTGCCGGAACCACAAATCGAATTATTAGTTTCTTTGCGAAATCAATTCTGGAGGGATTCCCAGGGACCATAAAAGGAGCTTATTGGTCTGGAAATCCAGTACGAAAGGAAATCTTAGGAATCAAGGCACCAAAGTTTCGTTTGGAGGGACGTACAGGGGGAGTCAACCTTCTTGTGTTGGGAGGAAGCAGGGGCGCAAAAACAATAAATGAATTGGTTCCTAAGGCATTGGCGCTTATGCCAGAAAATAATCGTCCAAAGGTCATGCATCAGGCTGGTAAACAACATGTGGGATTAACACGAGCGGTGTATGCTGCATTGAATGTTGAGTGTACTGTGGTTCCATTTATTAATTCTATGAATGAGGCTTATGAGTGGGCCGATTTTGTTATATGCCGTGCTGGAGCATTGACTGTCGCTGAATTAAGCAATGTCGGATTAGCAGCAATTTTTATTCCTTTCCCGTTTGCCATCGATGACCATCAAACTGCAAATGCTAAATGGATTGAATCTATGAAGGGGGCAGTGGTTTGTCAACAGTCTGATTTATCACAAGATAAATTACGAGATTTGATAGAAGAATTTGTTGAAAGTTCCGATAAACGGTTGAGCATGGCATTAGCAGCGAGGAGTGCTGCGAAGACACGAGCAACAGAGGAGATTTGTAAAGTTTGTTTGGGTTATTTAAATGTCTGATCATAATATTTTATTACCGCCTGAGATGCGGAGAATTAAAAAAATCCATTTTGTGGGTATTGGCGGTAGTGGCATGTGTGGCATAGCCGAAGTTTTGTGTAACCTTGGCTATTGTATTTCGGGCTCAGATATTGCTTACAACCCAAATATTGCTAGGCTGGAGGAAAACGGTATAGAGGTTACCGTGGGACACGACGCTAGTAATGTTGATGAATCTGATGTGGTTGTGAGGTCATCAGCGGTAGATACGGACAATGTGGAAATTAAACGAGCCCAAGCAAGAGGAGTACCCGTTGTTCGCCGAGCGGAAATGCTGGCCGAGTTGATGCGCTACAGGCATGGCATAGCAGTAGCTGGAACTCATGGAAAAACTACAACTACGAGCCTTTTGGCCGCAATTTTTGCGGCGGACCAGAGAGATCCCACATTTGTTGTTGGTGGTCGTGTGAATAGTATTGGGAAAAACGCCACGCTTGGCACCAGCAAATATCTCATAGCAGAAGCTGATGAAAGTGATGCTTCTTTTTTACATTTGCAGCCTTTGGTAGCGATTATCACTAATATTGAATTAGATCATATGATGACATATGACTATGATTTTGAAAAGCTTAAGCAAACATTCCTCGAATTTCTGCACAATTTGCCTTTTTATGGTCTAGCGGTTTTGTGTGTAGACGACCCAGTAATTCGCGATATTTTAGTCAATGTGGCTCGTCCAATGCTCACCTACGGATTTTCGAGGACGGCTGGATATCAGATTAGAGATTTGGTGATGTCTGGGGAACAATCTAATTTCGTTGTTGATCGGCCAGATAAAAGATCATCATTGTCAATCAAGTTGAACATGCCAGGTCGTCATAATGTACTTAATGCCACTGCTGCAATTGCCGTGGCAAGTGATGAGGGTATAAGTGATGCAGCCATAATAGAAGGACTGAAGAAATTTGATGGAGTGGGCAGGCGTTTTGAAATTCTTGGGAATTATCCAGTTGCGTCTGGTTCGGCGATGTTAGTAGACGACTACGGGCATCATCCCACTGAGGTAGATGCAACCATTCAAACTGTGAGAGACAGCTGGCCTGGAAAACGTCTCATAATGGTTTTTCAACCTCACCGGTACAGCAGGACGCATGATTTTTATGATGAGTTTGTGAAGGTATTATCGAGAGTGGATGAACTTCTTCTCTTGGATGTTTACGCGGCTGGCGAGGAACCTATTTTTGATGTATGTAGCAAGAAGTTAGCAGCTAGTATCAGGAATTTTGGAAAAGTTGCACCAATTTATGTTGAAAACTTCTACTGTGTTCCGAAGATACTAGATGAATTGGTAAATTCTAATGACATGGTGCTCACTCAGGGCGCAGGAAGTGTGAGTCATTTAGTATCAATTTTACAGCGTAAGTGTGAGGATTTATGACGACTGCTAATGCACAGTTTGGCCGAGTTGCTGTACTTTGCGGCGGTAAGTCTTCGGAGAGAGAAATTTCAATTGAAAGCGGTGGAGCAGTTTATGATGCACTCACAAGATTATCTATTGACTCGCAGTTAATAGATGTCGGCGATAATTTTTTGGATGTCGTTTTTGAAAAGACATTTGATCGTGTATTTATTGCAATGCATGGGTCAGACGGAGAGGATGGATCACTACAGGGTGCTTTGAAATTATTGAAAATACCTTTTACTGGCAGTAAGGTCTTAGCTTCTGCGCTTGCAATGGATAAAGCAAGGAGCAAGCAGGTTTGGCGTAGTCATGGTTTGGCTACTCCAGATTTCATTGAAATCCACTTAGAATCTCGAAAAAAACAAAAATGGAGCAAAATTCTTTCTCATCTCGGTGGAGGTGTCATTGTTAAGCCTTGTCGAGAGGGCTCAAGCATAGGAATTAGTAGCGTTGACACTGCGGAGGCACTAGAGCAGGCCAGCTCTTGGGCTTTCGATTTTGATGACAGAGTCATTATTGAAAAGAAATTGACCGGACAAGAATATACCGTAGGAATTATTGCTGATCAGGCATTGCCGTCCATATGTATTAAAACAGACACTGGTTTCTACGATTTCCAATCAAAATATAGGTCAACCACTACTCGCTACCTTTGTCCAAGTGGCTTGTCAAAAAGTCGAGAGCTCGCTTTACAGTCTTTTTGTTACGACGCTTATACCGCACTTGGGTGCACTGGATGGGGACGAGTCGACGTCATTACCGACGATAAAGGGCTTTTTCACCTTTTAGAGGTTAATACTGTACCTGGTTTGACTAAGAGTAGTCTCGTTCCAAAAGCGGCAGAAGCTGCTGGAATAAAATTTGATGATGCTGTGTACCGAATATTGGAGACATCATTATGATGAAAAACCTAAAGAGGTATAATAATCACCGGAAACCGTCCCTCAACAAAAAAAATTTATGGTCCCTGATCAGCAATTATTTATTGCTAACTTTTGTTTTCATACTTTTGGTATTTTTTATTGGTGCTTCTACATACCCTTACCTGAATCAAAGAATAACGGAAGTATCGATTATCGGCGATTTGAATCATCTAGGAAAAGCTTACCTGACTGAAATGCTTAAACACAAAGTCAAAGGTGGATACATCTCTGCGGATCTTCATCGATTAAAGGAAGCGCTACAGACAGACCCTTGGATTGAAAAAGTTAAGATCAGAAGAGTTTGGCCGTCTAGCTTGGAGATAACGATTATTGAGGAGACCCCTATTGCTCGTTGGGGTGGTGAAGGATTTTTAAATTCTAGGGGAAAGGAGCTGATCATATCTGATAAAACTAAATTATTAGATCTGCCTTTGTTAAAAACTAATTTTTTGACGGCAGAGAAAATGATGCATCAGTATCAGATTTTTAGTGAGCAACTTTTCTTTAGTGGATTGAAGATTGAAGAACTAGAATATGATCGAGCTGGCTCGTGGCGCATTTCAACTACTGATTCCATTCAAATTTTTATGGGCCGAGACGGCTTTCCAGGAAAATTTCAAAGGTTTAATCAGGCGTGGCTCTCAGAGCTTCGAGAGCGTCGCACTGATATAGACCATGTAGATTTACGTTATTCAAACGGATTAGCTGTTGCCTGGCGAAAGAATCGGCTGTCGAATTTTGAGATTGATGAATACAAACGATTTTTTGTAATTTCATTCGGCTAATGACCATCATCGGAGATATTTCATGACGGATTCAAATTTAGAAAATATGGTAGTCGGGTTGGATATCGGTACGTCTAAGGTCGTTGCTATTGTTGGCGTGATAGCAGCGAACGGTGATTTAGAAATCATAGGCACTGGAATGCATGTTTCTACGGGATTGAAAAAAGGCGTCGTAGTGAATATTGAATCGACGGTTGATTCTATTCAAAGAGCCATTGAGGAAGCTGAATTAATGGCAGGTTGTGCAATCCATTCAGTTTATGTTGGAATCGCCGGTAATCACATAAAAAGTCTCAATTCACATGGAATTGTTGCAATTAGAGATCGAGAGGTCCAGTACCTCGACATTGATCGGGTAATTGATGCAGCAAAAGCTGTTGCCATTCCAGCAGATCAAGAGATTCTTCATGTACTGCCTCAGGAATATATCATTGATAATCAAGAAGGAGTGCGGCAGCCCAAGGGGATGTCAGGGGTTAGACTTGAGGCTAAAGTGCATCTCGTATCGAGTGCGGTTAATGCGGGACACAATATAAAAAAATGTGTCCGTCGGTGCAGTTTAGACGTCGACGATCTTATCTTAGAACAATTGGCGTCAAGTTATGCGGTCCTCACTGAGGATGAGAAACATCTCGGTGTTGCACTGGTGGATATTGGAGGTGGTACTTCGGACATCGTGGTCTTTACAGAGGGGGCTATAAGACACACAGGTGTTATTCCGATTGCGGGAGATCAGGTTACAAATGATATTGCCATGGCTCTACGCACGCCTACTGCACATGCAGAGGAGTTGAAAGTTAAGTATGCATGTGCTTTGGCAAAATTGGCACGACCGGAGGAAACAGTGCAAGTGCCTAGTGTTGGAGATCGTGCCCCCAGAGAAATGTCACGGCAGCTTTTGGCGGAAGTAGTAGAACCGCGATATGAGGAATTATTCACCCTAGTTTTAGAGGATTTGAGGCGCAGTGGCTTCGAACATCTTTTAGCCGCCGGTATTGTGCTGACCGGCGGCACCTCTAAGATGGAAGGCGTCACCGAATTAGCGGAAGAAATCTTTCACATGCCGGTTCGTGTTGGAGCGCCGGTAAATGTCTCAGGATTGGCCGATATTGTAAAAAATCCGGTCTATTCAACCGGGGTAGGTCTATTGCATTACGCGAAGTTGGAGTATGAACAGCGAAAAGATATCGAGACAAGTGAGAGTTCTGCGAGTAGTTTTTTTAGTAGTGTTAAAAGTTGGTTTCAGGGAGATATTTAGTTTTGTGTTAGGTGCCGAAGTTATTCGTTCAGTTGACGTTTTACAGAAGGAGATGATGTATGTTTGAACTTGTTGATAGTATACCAAAAAATGCTGAAATAAAGGTCGTGGGCGTCGGTGGCGGTGGCGGAAATGCTGTGCGACATATGATGCAAAGTGATATCGATGGTGTCGATTTTATCTGCGCAAACACTGATGCACAGTCCTTAAGTGGGTTGGAAAATGCAACTATTTTGCAGTTGGGTCAAACACTCACTAAAGGCTTAGGCGCCGGTGCCAACCCTGAGATTGGACGACAAGCGGCCTTAGAGGACAAAGAACGTATTTCTCAGGCGCTCGAGGGAGCGGATATGGTTTTTATCACCGCAGGGATGGGTGGCGGAACTGGGACAGGGGGTGCTCCGGTTATCGCAGAAGTCGCTAAACAGTTGGGTATTTTGACTGTGGGAGTAGTGACGCGACCCTTTTCATTCGAGGGCAAAAAACGTATGGCCGTAGCTGATGAGGGGATTGCCACTCTGAAAGAAGTTGTGGACTCTTTGATCATAGTTCCAAACGAGAAGCTGCTTCAGGTGCTTGGACATGATATGACGGTCATTAATGCGTTTAAACAAGCAAATGATGTGTTGTTTGGAGCAGTTCAAGGTATCACTGATTTAATTCTTTTAGATGGATTGATAAATGTGGACTTTGCTGATGTCAGAACGATTATGGCCGAAATGGGGATGGCTATGATGGGAACTGGTGAAGCAAGCGGTAATGATCGCGCCATGGAAGCTGCTGAGGGTGCAATTCGTTGTCCATTATTGGAAGATATTAACCTTGAGGGTGCTAAGGGAATCCTGGTGAATATAACTAGTGGGCTCGATTTGACTTTGGGAGAGTTCGAAGAAGTAGGAAAAATTATCCGAGAATTTTCCGATGAGAATGCAACGATTATCGTGGGAAGTGTATTTGATACTGAAATGGTTGACAAACTAAGAGTAACTGTTGTGGCGACTGGATTACAGACGGCAAGCGTAAAATCTGGTCCGAGAAGTGTTATTGACAATACAGTTCGAAAGAGTGGGAAAACACCTGATTATTCTCGATTGGATCAGCCTGCGATTACCCGACGAGGCAAATCAGCAGAGAATAGCGCGGCAGCGCAACGCTTGGACATGCAAGTTGATTCAGACTTAGATTTTTTGGATGTCCCGGCATTTCTAAGAAAACAAGCAGATTAGTCATAAGTTTTTTTTGTCCAAAATGTTTTATGATTTTCTCTGCAAATGAAACTCCTTGGCGGTCAAGATTATGTCTGCTATGCTCTTTATTCAGTAAAGGTATGAAGTAGGAAAAATGATAAGACAGCGCACATTGAAAAACACGATACGTGCGTCTGGGTTAGGATTACATTCAGGAAAGAGAGTGTCTCTTACTTTGCGCCCAGCGCAAGCTGATACTGGAATAATTTTTCGTAGAGTAGACGTAATGCCGGTAGCAGAAATACCTGCACTTGCAGAGAATGTGGCAGAGACCAAGCTCTCCACAACTCTCATGCGTGGGGGAGTGTGCGTCTCAACAGTTGAACACTTACTTTCAGCTTTAGCAGGGTTCGGTATTGACAACCTTAAAATCGATTTAACAGGGGATGAGGTGCCTATTTTAGACGGCAGTGCTGCCCCATTTGTTTTTTTAGTGCAATCTGCTGGAATTTTAGAGCAGTGTGAACCAAAAAAGTTTGTTCGCGTGAAGAAAGTGGTCGAATTCGAGCATGAAGAAAAGAGCGTAAGATTCAGTCCTTATGAGGGCTTTAAATTGAATTTCGAGATCAGTTATGACCATCCTTTATTTAAAAATAACTTCAACATTGCAACGTTTGATCTTTCCTCTACATCTTTCGTGAAAGAAATTAGTCGGGCACGAACTTTTGGGTTTTTGAAGGAGTATGATTCCATGAGAGCTCAGGGGCTCGCAAATGGAGGCAGCTTAGCAAATGCAATTGTCATTGATGAGTACAAAATTCTAAACAAAGGTGGACTGAGATACGAAGATGAGTTTGTAAAACATAAGATTTTAGACGCAATAGGAGACTTATATTTAATGGGAGGTAATTTATTATGTCAATTTGATGCCTTTAAATCTGGACATTCACTAAATAATGCCTCACTTCGCGAGCTAATTGCTCAAGAGGATGCATGGGAATTAATTACTTTTGAAAGATACGATGACAGAGCACCTATTACCTTTAGTGCGGTGAGTTAAATTAGAGACGGATATAATTCAGTGAAAATTATACTCATTAATAATCGGCCAGATAGAACGCATACGGTTGATCTATCAGTTCTGGCAAGGACTGCCTTGGTCGTAATTGTTCTAGGTATTCCGCTCATTTCCGGACTATGGCTTGGTTCCCTCATGTCAGATAAAAACTGGGAATTAGTTTTTGAAAATACGCTTAATGAGATGAGACAGCAAATATTGGTCCAATATAAAGATGTTGAATCTGGGAAGCATGAGGTTGAAAATGCTCTTTCAGCTATGACTGCAAAACTTGCTCAAATGAGGTCTCGTCTAGTTCGTCTAGATGCGCTGGGAGAGCAACTTACGCAAATCGCAAATCTCCAAAATGGGGAGTTTGATTTCTCGACGTCGGCTGGTTTGGGTGGTCCAAATGATAGCTTAAACTCAGAATTGACAAGCTCTATGTCGTCCCAACAGCAGATTAAAATGATGTTCGCTTCACTTGAAAATAATATTAGCGATCGCGAAGCTCAGCTAAACGTTTTACAGTCTATGATGTCTGATGATCGACTTAAAAATGAAGCTACTATTGCTGGTAGGCCCATATTGAAAGGATGGCTGTCATCTCAGTATGGAATGCGCACAGATCCTTTTCATGGTAAGCAACAATGGCACTCGGGTATTGATTTCGCCGGAAGAGAGGGATCAGATATAATTGCAGTTGCGGCTGGGGTCGTTACCTGGTCGGGAACTCAGAGCGGCTATGGAAAGATGGTTGAAATCAATCACAGCGATGGATATGTCACCAGGTATGCCCATAATAAAGAAAATTTAGCAAAACTTGGTGCTATTGTAAAACGTGGGGATGTAATTGCCAAAATGGGAAGCACGGGCCGTTCTACAGGGCCCCATGTTCATTTTGAAGTATATAAAAACGGAAGAACTGTTGACCCGTCGACCTACATTCGCAGGTCACTTCATTAAAAATTTATTAGTTTTCCCTATCGTTTCTCCAGTGATCTTCATTTCTTAATTTGTTTGTTTATGTTGATCTTTCAAGGTTTTGGGTGTCAATTTAATGATCTTTACGATTCTGAAGAAAATAATTGGAAGTAAAAATAACAGAGATTTGCGTCGAATAAAAAAGATCGTCGCAGAGATAAACTCGTTGGAAGCTTCATTAAAATTGTTAACCGATTCGGATCTAAGGGCAAAAACTAATAAATTCCGTGAACGCTTAGCATGTGGAGAACAATTAGACGATGTTTTAGCTGAGGCGTTTGCCACGGTGAGAGAGACTTCGCGGCGAGTGCTTTCCATGCGACATTTTGATGTGCAGTTGATCGGCGGAATTACTCTTCATGAGGGCCGGATTGCCGAAATGAGAACTGGTGAAGGAAAAACCTTAGCCGCTACGTTATCAGCTTATCTTAATGCGTTGCCGGCTCAGGGTGTTCACATCATTACGGTTAATGACTATTTAGCCAAGAGAGATGCGCAGTGGATGTTACCTTTGTATCATGCACTTGGGTTATCTTTAGGTGTAATTCAATCCCATCGAGGCAGTGATGAAGCCAGTTCTTTTTATTGTTCACCTGATGATGACAATGGTTTGAGGGCATCAACACGTAAACAGGCCTACACGGCAGATATTACCTATGGTACTAACAACGAATTTGGCTTTGATTACCTGAGAGATAACATGGCGCTGCATCTTGAGGAGAAATCTCAGCGATCACTGAATTATGCCATTGTTGATGAAGTAGATTCTATCCTTATCGATGAGGCTCGCACACCGCTAGTAATTTCGGGGGCAGCTCAAGATAGTTCGCATCTCTATAAAGAAATTAATCGTTTAATTTTAGATTTAAAACCGGAAGACGAAGATTATATCGGCGATTTCACAGTTGATGAAAAAACACGACAAGTCGATCTTACGGAAGCTGGACATCAAAGAGTAGAGGGAAAATTGATTGATGCTAACTTACTTGGTAGTGATCAAAGTCTCTATCAAGCGTCAAACTTAGGATTGTTACATCATGTTTCTTCTGCTCTTAGGGCACATTATTTGTTTAAGGTTAATGTAGAGTACATTGTCCAGGATAAGATGGTAGTTTTAATAGATGAGCACACTGGACGGACGATGCCTGGGCGCAGACTTTCAGAAGGATTGCACCAAGCTATTGAGGCAAAAGAGCATGTACCTATCCAGCAAGAGAGTCAAACTTTAGCGTCGACAACGTTTCAGAATTACTTTCGGTTATATAAAAAACTATCTGGCATGACTGGTACGGCAGATACAGAGGCCTTCGAATTCCGGCAGATATATGGTTTGGACGTGATGGTGATACCTCCGAATGTTCCGGTGGAGCGAAAGGATCTCGATGATCTAGTTTTTCTCAGCGAGGAGGAAAAATTTAGTGCTGTGATAAAGGATATAGAAGATACGATCGCCAAAGGAGCACCGGTCTTGGTTGGAACTGCATCTGTGGAGACATCTGAATTGCTCTCATTATTGCTCAAAAAAAAGAGGATTAAGCATAGTGTTCTCAATGCCAAGCACCATGAGCGAGAGGCAAATATAATAGAGAATGCTGGTAGACCAAGTTCAGTCACCATAGCCACTAATATGGCTGGACGAGGCACGGATATTGTATTGGGAGGAAACCTAGAGGCAGAGCTCAAGGTGCACAAAGATGAATCCTCTGAGTTTATAGAAAAGCGTAAACTGGCATGGCGCGCTCGTCATGGAACTGTATTGGAGGCTGGTGGGCTCCATATAATCGGCACTGAGCGCCATGAGTCAAGACGGATTGACAATCAATTGCGAGGACGAGCTGGCCGGCAGGGAGACCCTGGCGTAACTAGATTTTACCTCTGCCTGGATGACTCACTGATGCGGTTATTCGCGTCTGACCGAGTAAAAACGATGATGCGCTCTATGGGAATGGAGCATGGAGAAGCGATCGAACATAGCATGGTTACTAAATCAATTGTCAAAGCACAACGTAAAGTGGAGGGCAGGAATTTTGACATGAGGAAACATCTCTTAGAGTATGACGATGTGGCCAATGATCAAAGGCAAGTGATTTATCAGCAACGGAACGAATTGCTTGAAGATGCTGACATTTCAAATGTGATCACTAATATTCGCAGAGATGTTTTGACTCAGTGTGTGGAGTCTTTCATCCTTCCCGGAAGCTTAGCTGAACAATGGGACATAGAAGAGCTACAGACAACTTTAGAAAAAGATTTTGCTGTGAAAGTTGATATCGAGAGTTGGCTTAAAAATGATGATCGGCTCGACGAATTTACAGTTCGCGAGAGAATTATTGACCTCGTAAACGCAGAAGATGAAGAAAGAAAGATTCGGATTGGTGAGCAGATGCGTGAAGTTGAGAGGCAAATTATGCTGCAAGTGTTGGATAATCTTTGGAAAGAACATTTAGCCATGATGGATCAGCTCAGGCAAAGTATTGGCCTTCGGGCTTATGCACAAAAAAATCCAAAGCAGGAATATAAGCGAGAATCATTTGCGTTGTTTGAGGAACTTTTGAGCAAAATCAAATACGAGACGATTAGATACCTGAGTCATGTCCAGATCTCTTCCCGGTCTGACTCGTCGGTTTTAGCTGAACGACACCAACAGGAGGTGGCACGGCGAGAATATAAACATGGTAGATCAGCAGAAACAGGAGAGAGGCAACTAAAAACATCAAACCGTCGAGAGCCTGTTACACGTGAGGGTGTGAAAGTTGGTCGCAATCAGCAATGCCCATGCCGTTCAGGCAAAAAATTTAAACAATGCTGCGGTAAGATAAAAAACTAGGTCTGAAGACCGGCGGTGGATAATAGATTATGAAAGTTGATAATATAATAACAAAGCTGCCTCACCTTAGATCAATTCCTGGCTTCAAACTGGGCACTGTAAGTGCTGGTGTCAAGGAGTTGGGTAGGCCGGACTTTGTCATGATGAGTTTGAGCAAAGGGTCAGGAATAGCGGCAATTTTCACGCGCAATGCTTTTTGCGCTGCACCGGTTTCTGTGGCAAAAAAATCATTACACTCTCATCACCCAACTCAATATTTGATTGTCAATACCGGAAATGCTAACGCAGGAACAGGTTGTCGAGGTGTTAAGGATGCTGAAGATATCTGTGCGGAAGTAGCAAAATGTATGGGAGTTCCAACAGAAAGTGTTCTACCTTTTTCAACGGGCGTTATTGGTGAATATTTACCAATTACTAAATTATTATCGGCCGTTCCGCTGGTTGCGGCTAATTTAAGCGAAAAGGGTTGGTGTAGTGCAGCTGAAGGGATCATGACAACCGACACCCGACCCAAGGGAGTGAGCGTTCAGAAAATTATCCCTCCAGTGAATCAAGTGAAAGAGACAACTTGCGAAAATAAATTGAAAGGCTCACCAATAACCATCACTGGCATCGCAAAAGGATCGGGTATGATAAGACCCGACATGGCTACTATGCTTGGATTTATTGCTACAGACGCAAAGGTCGAGTCAAAAATGCTTGATCGGGCGCTTCGACTTGTCGCTGAAAAGAGTTTTAATAGAATAACAGTGGACGGAGATACCTCCACCAATGATTCATTGGTATTGGTTGCTACTGGCCATAGTAATGTGGTGGTTAATGAGAGTAATTTTTATGACTTCATTAATTGTTTAGAAATACTTTGTGTAACTTTAGCGAAAGAGTGTATTAGAGATGGAGAGGGTGCGAAAAAATTCGTAACAATTAAAATTATCGGCGCTTCGACAGATAGTGAGGCTCGAAGCACCGCTTACACGGTTGCTGAGTCCCCGTTAGTGAAAACGGCTATAGGGGCTTCTGATCCTAATTGGGGCCGTATTTTGGCTGCAGTTGGTCGTGCAACGATTACCGACCTTGACATAAAAAATGTGAGCATCGCTATTAATGGTGAAGACATTGTGAAATTTGGTACCAGGGCCGAGACCTACAGCGAGGAAATTGGGGTATGTTTGATGCGAGAGAATGATATAGACATTTGCATAGACCTTGGGCGCGGCGATTGTAATGAAACGGTTTGGACTACCGATCTCGGACATGAGTATGTGCGCATAAATGCAGAATACCGTACTTAGTGAAAGTTCTCGTGGGTAATATAGGGTGATTGCAAATTACATCGTTGCTGGGATTGTTCTCGATCGGGGTAAATCGGCCTTCATCACAAAAAGACGTGCGAATCAAACCTATGGTGGCTATTGGGAATTTCCTGGTGGAAAAGTGGAACTTGGAGAAACGTCCGAGTCCGCACTCTCGCGTGAGTTAAGCGAGGAACTAGACATTCGCGTAGAAGAGGCTCAGCACTATTTGACTGTTGATTGGTGTGATGCGGGTGAAAAGTTTGTGCTAGAATTTTTCTTGGTACTCAGTTATTTGGGATATCCAAAGGGGGCAGAAGGGCAACTTGGGCAGTGGGTACCAATCAAACAGCTTGTGACTGATAACAGCAAATTTATATTTCCTGACGCAAATGTTGGAGTTTTGCGGAAACTGGCGTTGGACCAAAAGTTAATATGATTCGTCACACTTAGCTTTATGGATTTTTTAGTACGGGTGACGATTAACTTGTAGTGTGTCGGTTTAAGCCAACTCAGCAGAAAATCTCTGATTTTGCAGCTAATTTTAAGAAAATTTCATGAAACCGACGAATATTTCCACAGATGTTTTTCTTCGGACCACTGTTGTCAAATATATAGTCTGCTTTGTTGCGTCTTTCTTCACGTGTGATTTGGTTATTGATTATCGCCTCAATATTTTTTTCAGAGGTTTTATCTCGCGCTGCGGCTCTTACACGCTGTAATTTTTCTGGGATATCTATCAATAACAGCGTGTTGACGAGATTATGCTGATCTGTTTCTAGTAAGAGGGGTGACTCTAGGATAACATATTCACTTTTCGCTGACAGAAGCTTATCTTGAATCCACTCTGCTATTAGTGGATGGAGGAGCTTTTCAAGCCACTCTTTTTCGTTCATTTTAGCGAATATTATCTTTCTCATGGCAGTTCTATTAAGACTTCCATCGGAACAGATCATGTGTGAGCCAAAACGATCCGCAATGATGTTAAGCGCTGGCATTCCTGGGTCAACAACGGCTCTAGACGCTTGATCTGCGTCTACAACATCGATAGCTAACTTCCGAAAGGCTGCGGCAACTGTACTTTTCCCGCTACCTATGCCCCCAGTCAAGCCAACTATGTAAGGATTACGATACACTTATTAGGTACTCCAGCATCTACGTTAATTGAGCGTTTGGATTATTTCTGTGCCAGGAAACTTAAAAAAAATATATTATAGGACTCAGTATAAAGTAATACCCAGCCTGCTGCTGATATGAAAGCTCCAAAAGGAATGGGATCATCCTTTTCCATGAGTTTTAGTGAAAAAGCTACAAGACCTGCGATCAGAGCCGTGATAGACGACAAGAAAAGTGTGATTGGCAGAAGTTCCCATCCTAACCAAGCTCCAATAGCAGCGAGGAGTTTAAAATCACCATATCCCATCCCGTCCTTACCCGTCACTGCTTTAAACAAGCGAAATACCGTCCACAAGAAAAGATAGCCTAGCATTGCACCTAAAACAGCGCTGTGCAAGTTCGTGAAGTGACCTTGTGAATTTACAAAAAGACCCAGCCACAACAATGGGATAGTAATACTATCCGGTAGCAGCCTGTAATCTGCGTCTATGGCAATCAACACAAGGAGTGAATAAGAAAATATCAAAGCGTAAAGCATAGTGGAAGTTAGACCAAATTTAGCTGTGCTTAGCACCGTAACCAAGGCGGATATTACCTCGATGATTGGGTATTGCACGGATATTTTTCGTTGACAAGCACCGCAGCGTCCGCGGAGTAAAAAGAAGCTCACTAAGGGGATATTTTGCCACCACTGAAGAGCTATTTTGCAGTTGGGGCAATGTGAACGCGGGTACGCTATACCAATCTTTTCCTCTGGAAGATGGGTGTTGTTCAGCTGTAAATAATCTAAGCACTCTCGTTTCCATTGATACTCCAATTTTTTTGGAAGTCGAACAATAATGACGTTTAAAAAACTTCCAAATATTGCACCAAAAATGAAACTTAAAAGAGTGATTGCAATGGAGCTGAGTCTCAAGAGCTCTGGTTCTATTATGTTCTATCCCTCATCAGAATTTTATTTGGTTTGTTGCGCTTAGTAGATTTTTTCTTAAAGATCATAGCCTCTCAGAGTATGGTAACATTTATCATGAGTTTACATTCGATTACGTCACGAAAACCCTGTTTTGAAAGTGGTTGCTCTCCGTCAATTGTTGGTTATTCTAGATTTGTTATTATTCGCATTTTTGATTCGTATTAAGCGCATGGAAAAATCAATGGCGTTGATGTGTTTTGTCAAACTTCCTGAAGAAAGATGAGAAACGGAAAATGAGCTGTATCTTTCAATATCATCTGCTGTCAGATTCCCTGATATTTCAATTTTTATGTTGCCGGTTACTAAAGGGGTTATTTTTTTTATTTCTGATAACGAAAAATTGTCCAACAGTACTGAATCTGCTCCCGCTAATACTGCTTCCTCAAATTCTTTGACAGTTTCTACCTCTACTTGAACAGGTTTTTTAGGATCGATGCTTCGCGCTCTTGAGATCGCTCGAGAAATTCCCCCACAGACTGAGATGTGATTCTCTTTGATTAAAAAAGCATCATAAAGACCGATTCGATGGTTGTAGCAACCACCTACTGTTACCGCATATTTCTGAGCTAGGCGTAAACCGGGGATAGTTTTGCGGGTGTCTAAAATTTTAAGATGACTGTCTGAAGCTGCTAGGGAGTAGTGTCGCGCACAAGTTGCCGTTGCCGAAAGAGTTTGCAAGAAATTAAGAGCCGTTCTCTCACCGCTTACAAGGCTACGCGCGTTTCCGATAATGGTCGCTATATTTGTTCCCGGATCAAATAAGTGTCCCTCTTCCACATGCCATGTTAATTGGACGTTTTCATCCAGCTGCACAAACACTTCGTTTACCCAAGCTTTTCCACAAAGTACAGCGGTTTCGTTAGCAGATATTTCGGCTTTGGCGATCTCGTGCTCTGGGATTAGAATTGCAGTAATGTCTCCCTCGCCAATGTCCTCAATAAGTGCTCGACTTACACAGGCCGGAATATCAAGTTTTGTTTTTTCTGGTAGCTTATGATTCAACATAAAACGGACCACTCTGTTTACTAAGTATGGAAGGACAAGTGCCAAAAATTATAGCAGAAATTTTTTCGATCCATGGCAGAGTAATTTAGTTGTAGAATATAGCGATTTAAATGTTGGTTGCTTGACGGATGTTCTGTAACTTATACGATGTGAGCTGTTGTTTAAAAAATTGATTATGAGTGAAGCCACCAACTATGAATAAAAATATTACTGGGGACTTGTCCGTAGACAGAATCATCTGGTCCCCAAATGCTGACAACAGACCATGTGAAACTGAAATTAACATGCTTGTCATTCACAGTATCAGCCTCCCCCCGAATGATTTCGAAAAAAATTTTGTTGATGATTTCTTTACAAATCGTCTTGATGTCTCAGCACATCCTTATTTCCTGACCATTGCTCACTTGAAGGTCTCTGCACACCTGTATATTGATCGCTATGGCGTCTTAACTCAGTATGTTCCGCTCAGAAAAAGAGCATGGCATGCTGGTAAATCTAGTTTCAAAGGTGAGCATGATTGTAATAATTTTTCAATTGGGATAGAGCTTCAGGGTTCAGATTACACCCCCTATACTAACGAGCAGTATGTTAGGCTTTGTGGTGTATCCCGTCAGATTATGAAACTTTATCCAAATATTACCACTGAAAGGATTGTAGGACACTGTGATATTGCGCCTGGCCGAAAGACAGATCCTGGTAGATTATTTGATTGGTCTCGATTTCGTGCTTCGCTGTGTGAATAGAGATTTACCGATCATATTGAGTTGATTGACTTCCATGCCATGGCGCGACGATTAGTAAAAGTAGCATGCCGGGCACAGCGAGAAGTGTGCATAGATAAAAAAAATGTTCCCATCCAAGTGTGTCAACAAGAATTCCTGCCGATGAATTGAACAGCGTTCTCGGTAAAGCAGTGAGCGCGGTAAAAAGGGCAAATTGCGTTGCTGCAAATGCTGGATTTGTTGTTCGCGCGATAAATGCGACAAAGGCTGCGGTACCAAGCCCAACTCCTAAATATTCAAAGCTTATAATTAAGCCTAAAAGCCACACACCCTCTCCAATTCGAGCCAAAATTGCAAAGCCCAAAATAGAAATGATCTGAATGAAGCCAAATATCCAGAGTGCTCGGTTGATTCCTATTTTAATCATTATCATCCCACCGGCTATCCCCCCGAAAATCATTGGCCATAGAGCAGCATGTTTCGCCACTAATCCAATCTGCGTATTGGTAAAACCAAGATCAATATAAAATGGCGTTGCGAGAGCAGTCGCCATGCTATCCCCTAGTTTGTAAAATAACATGAATGCGAGTATCAAGATTGCAGTATGCATTGGTTGACGATTAAAAAAATCATGAAAGGGTTCTATGATGGCCCTTTGCAAGTTTTGGGGCTTTTTCTTTGTTACATAAGGCTCGGAGATGATCAAAGTAAATCCAACGCTGATGAGCATAAATGCGCCAGTAATGAAAAATACCGAAGACCAGGGTAAAAAATCGGAAAGGATCAAAGCGAGCGAACCAGGGATCAGTCCGGAGATTCGGTATGCATTGACATGGATTGAATTACCCAAGCCTAGTTCTTGATCTGGCAGAATTTGGCGACGGTATGCGTCTATTGAAATATCTTGCGTCGCACTCAGAAATGCGATAAACATGCAGACATACGCGACAGACCAAAGGTTAAGCTGTGGGTTTATTGAACCTAGCACACATATGCAAATAAATAGGGTTAGTTGAGTTAGAAACATCCAACTTCGTCTTATGCCCAGTTTTAAGCCCAAGAAAGACAGAGAATATCGGTCCAGCGCAGGTGCCCAAAAAAATTTCCACGTATAGGGAAGGCCGATCAGTGCAAAAAGACCGATTTCTTCGAGTCCCACGCCCTCGCTACGTAGCCAAGCAGGAATTAAAGTTATTAATAGATATAACGGCATCCCAGAAGAAAAACCGGTGAAGACACAAATAAGCATGCGGCGGTTGAAGAGCGATTGCCAATAGATCCACATGCCAGTCCCTGCGTGTAATTGTTATGCTTTTGCGAGCTTCAGCATAAATCTGTCAGAAAACGTCTCTGTGTCCACGCGGTTGCGTCGTTTTTAGCAAAGATTTTATCCATAATTTGTTAAAGATTACGCTATTCTGACGTAATTGGAAACATTTGAGCAATAAACTTAAAATTTTAGATGTAATTTAAAAGGTGATATTAAATGCGCAGAGTGCTCATACTTTTCTTGATCATTTTTATTATTGATCTTTACATGATGATCAATGCAAGCGCTGCTATTGGTTTGAGTTTGTTAGCATTGTGGCTTTTCCTATCCAGCTGTTTCGGAATTTATCTCATAAGGAAGCAAGGTTTGCGAGCAGTTATGCTAGCAAGACAGACGATCGAAAAGAGAGAATTACCTGAAAACATCATATTCAGGAGTATGTTAGCGTTTTTCTCAGGAGTGCTTCTTATAATCCCGGGATTAATTACTGATTTTTTTGGATTAGTTTTTCTCATGCCAAATGTTAAGTCTGTTTTTATAGCCTTAATCCGACGGAAGCTTAGTATGTGGGTTACCTCTCTTTTTAATGCAACGTTAACAAAAAACTCATTTTCATCTCGATCACCTATCTCCTCGAAAGTCATTGAGGGCGAGCTTGCAGAGGGTGATGACAAACCTGGGTAATTTTTAAGCTTGCAAAAAAAGGTTATTTATTAATTTTAATAAAAAAAACTAGCATGCCCTTGAAAAGTGTTTAGTTCGCCTCCATGTACGACGTTAAAGAGGGGTTGCGTGATGAACTAGCGTAATAGAGAAGCGTAATCGAAAAGTCATTAATTGCAGATAGACCAACTGGAGAAAATAAGCATGAAAATTCGCCCATTACACGATCGCGTGATCGTACGTCGGCAGGAAGAAGAACAAACAACGGCCGGGGGAATACTCCTCCCAGGCTCTGCTCAGGAAAAACCAAACCAAGGTGTGGTGGTCGCTGTTGGTTCGGGTCGCGTGCTTGATAGTGGTGAGACTAGAGCGGTAGATGTAGGCATTGGGGATACGGTCGTGTTTGGTAAGTATGCTGGTAGCGACACTATAGAGCTTGATGGAGAGGAACTAGTAATTTTAAGCGAATCGGACATCAAGGCAGTCATCGGATAATAAAACCGGTGATAAACTAATGTTGTATAAACTTTTTTGTTCAAACTGTATATATATTTGCAAAGGAAATAAATCATGGCAGCGAAACAGGTAAAATTTGGCGACAGTGCTCGTCAAGATATGCTCGAAGGGGTAAATGTGTTAGCTAATGCGGTAAAAGTAACACTTGGCCCAAAAGGTAGAAACGTTATTTTGGATAAATCATTCGGAGCCCCAACGGTTACAAAAGATGGAGTTTCAGTCGCGAAAGAAATTGAGTTAAAAGATAAGCTCCAGAATATGGGAGCTCAAATGGTGAAAGAAGTGGCATCTAAGGCTTCAGATGATGCCGGTGATGGAACAACGACGGCGACCGTGCTAGCCCAAACTATTGTTACAGAGGGCCTAAAATCAGTGGCGGCTGGAATGAATCCAATGGATCTCAAGCGAGGAATCGACAAGGCAGTTATTTCCGCGGTGTCGGAGATTGCAGCCGTAGCGCGGCCTTGCTCTGATTCAAAGGAAATAGCACAGGTCGGTACAATCTCAGCCAACAGTGATACATTAGTGGGGGACATTATCGCAGAGGCGATGGAGAAGGTTGGAAAAGAGGGTGTTATTACCGTCGAAGAAGGGTCTGGTCTGGAAAATGAGTTGGACATTGTCGAGGGAATGCAGTTCGACCGGGGATACTTATCACCTTATTTCGTAAATAATCAAGAAAATATGAGCACGGAACAAGAATCGCCTTTGATTTTATTGGCAGACAAGAAAATCTCAAACATACGAGAATTGCTCCCACTCTTAGAGTCAGTGGCTAAAGCGGGAAAGCCTTTAATGATAATAGCCGAGGATGTAGAAGGGGAAGCACTTGCAACACTTGTGGTAAACAACTTACGAGGTATTGTTAAAGTAAGCGCGTGCAAGGCCCCTGGATTTGGCGATAGAAGAAAAGCGATGTTGGAAGACATAGCAATCCTCACGGGCGGGACAGTAATTTCTGAAGAAGTGGGTCTTGACCTGGAGTCGGCGACGCTAGAGCACTTAGGAACTGCCAAAAGGGTCACCATGACAAAGGAAAATACGACGCTTGTAGATGGAGCAGGAGAGCACGCAGCCATCGAAGCCAGAGTGAAACAAATACGCATTCAAATTGAGGAAACTACCTCTGATTATGATAAAGAAAAGCTTCAAGAGCGTGTAGCGAAGCTTGCTGGGGGGGTAGCCGTCATCAAAGTGGGTGCCTCGACAGAAATTGAAATGAAGGAGAAAAAAGCAAGAGTTGAAGACGCCTTACATGCGACCAGAGCAGCTGTCGAAGAGGGTGTAGTAGCCGGAGGAGGTGTGGCACTTATTCGGGTTATTCAATCTATTGGCGGTCTTAAAGGCGATAACGAGGATCAGACCGTGGGCGTCGGTATTGCGCTGCGAGCTATGGAGGCTCCTCTCCGTCAGATCGTTGAAAACGCTGGCGACGAAGGCTCTGTAGTTGTTGATAAAGTAAAGCATGGGTCTGGCAACTTCGGTTACAATGCTGCCAGTGGTGAATACGGAGATATGATCGACATGGGTATCTTAGATCCAGCAAAGGTAACACGGACTGCATTGCAGGCGGCAGCCTCCATAGCCGGCCTGATGCTTACAACCGAAGCCATGGTCGCAGAAGTTCCAGAAGATTCCGCTGCTCCGGCTATGCCTGATATGGGAGGTATGGGAGGTATGGGAGGCATGGGAGGTATGGGCGGCATGATGTAGCCCCTCACAGATAGTGTATGTAAGGCCCTGTTTTTTACAAGACAGGGCTTTTTTTTAAATCTTAATATTTTCTTTTTTTAAGTGTGTCAATAAGTGAAGCCTCTTTATTTAATCGTTATACTTCAGTTGTGAGAGGTTTAAAGCATGATGGAGATCTGGTGAAATGGTGGATCGCTCAAAAGGACGAATGGGTCCGATAGTGCCCCAAAGAGATGGTGTTACCACAAATCTCGGCGCTAGTCCTCGATCAAATGATAGATCATTATCTGTTGGTGCGAAGGCTGAGCGTTCAGGAATGAGTTTGATCTGGAGGGTATTTTTAGTGGGGTTTTTTATGATAACCATGGCGGGGATCGGCTTTGGTTTGAGAGAATTTTCTGTTTTGCAGTTTAATCATAATCAGCTTCTTGAGCGCTTCGAGGCGTTAGATTCCAGATTAAATGTCGCTGACGAATCATTGGTGAAGTCCGGTGCAGCATTGCAATTAAAAATTAGTCATCAACAAGATGAACTACAAAAACATTGGTCGGAAATTAAAAAACTGTGGGGTGTGGCAAATGACCGTAACAAGAGTAGGATAGCGAAAAATCAAACCGACATCACATTTTTAGCAACTAAGCGCATCGCCAATGAGAAATTTGCTGGTCAATTAGATGAAAAGATTGGTTCTCAGATTAAACGACTGGAAGTATTAAGCGCCAAATACTTGGAAGCAAGCGCAGATTTGACGAGTGTCTTCAGTCAAATACGTGCAATGAAAGATGATCAAGCTAAGGAAATGGATCTTATTAAATTATTGGAATTACAGCTTAAAAATCATCAGGAGGCTATCGAGTCTATGGATGGTTTTCGGAGAAACATAAATCAGAAGATTTATGATTTGGAACAACGAAAATCCAGAGAGACTGCCGCTGTTATAGTTCAATAGGCCAAAAAGTTTGAAAATCCCCTCCCTAAAAGCAACGCAGTAGGTAAATGGATAGCAAAACACTTTAGGAATTTATTTTTAAGCTGCCTTGGCAGTTTTAAAGTTGTATAGCTATAACTTTCAAGTTATTTATCATTAAAATCTATTGATTTAACGGCAAACGTTGGTGTTATTGAGGGTAACCAGAATGCGTTTAGAGAAGTTTCTAGTTCTCTTTCATATTGAAATCAAACCATCATAATTTGCGCGTAATCTCCTCATAAAGGGATGGCTATTATGGCGAAGACATTCTATTGGTTCGGCTATGAGACGACAAGCGTTAATCTGGCAACGGACAGGGTTAGTCAGTTTGCCGGATTACGCACTGATTGGGAACTCAATGTAATTGGTGAGCCGCTGGTTATCCATCGCAAGCTGCAGGCGGATATTTTACCTTATTCTGCCGCCTGTATTATTACTGGGATCTCCGTAACAAGCAGAGGGAAAGGGCTGCTATGAGCCACAACTTTTTGCATATGCACTGAAGTGCAGCAGTAAATTATTTGTAAAACGTTTTTTTAACGTCAAATATGGCGACTTTTTCCTACGCATTTCCGGTAACTTATCGCCTAAACATCATTACAATGCCTTGATGATGCCCCTGATGATACATCCAACAAACCAAAATGCTATTATTTGTGCAAACCTTTCTCATGATCCACGTATTTTTAATGATCCTTTTGGGGAATTACAACATCGGGCTTTTAAATGTAACTCAGCGCGTATAGAAAATATTGATTCACCGTCACTTTTGAGCGTGCATTTAAATAGATCCCCGATGGTAGCAACTCCTAGATTAATTGATAGTCAAATTACGAGAAGGCTTTATATTGACTTAGATAAATGTCGGGCCACTTGACATTCTCTAAAAACTGTGGAGCTCAAGGATAAATTGCGTCGACTTTATTTAGTTAGAGGGCACACGCGAAACGATTTTGTTGAACAGCAACTTCATGATGGCTTCCCAACAAACTTTGATAAACCTATGTTGGAGGATATTCGCGCCGATGCTGCGAATTGTATTGCTCCTGCTATTGTCAAATTCTCGGATCCAGGTTACAAACAACTTCTAATTAACTATCACGCAGTTTTTTTTCAACGTCATTATCTAATCATGAGATGCTAACATGGCATGAAGATTGTATTTTTAGACTGACAAGTAAAAGTTCCCGATATCTCACAATGCAGCAATTTAATAGCGAAATAATTGCGTTATTGAATAATGACAATTGCACCAAAGAAAAAAAACTGAATTACTGTCCGACCTAATAGATCGGGGAAAGAAAGTACCCACTAAGTTTACTTTGCTATCTTAATTTTTCTTCGCAGATAAAGTAAAGTCTTCGTATAAATCATCAAAGCGCCCTCGGCTAGAAATTTTGGAGACAGAGAGTGAAGTTTACAGGATCTCATATAGTATCCATTGACCAGTTCCAGAGAGATGATGTGGACCTGGTTTTCCAGGTTGCTGATAATATGGAACCATACGCTCTCCGAAAACGTGTAACTAGAGTTTTGGAAGGAGCCATTTTGGGGAATATGTTTTTTGAGGCCAGTACTCGTACTCGTGTAAGTTTCGGATCTGCCTTTAACTTATTGGGCGGACAAGTGCGGGAGACAGCTGGTTTTGCCAGTTCAGCACTGGTGAAGGGTGAGTCCCTTCAGGATACTGCTCGAGTGCTCTCTGGCTTCAGTGACGTGATATGTATGCGACATCCTGCCGCGGGATCCGTGGCTAAATTTGCTTCGGCTAGTCGCGTGCCTGTTATAAGTGGAGGTGATGGTGATAATGAGCATCCCACGCAGGCCTTGCTTGATTTGTATACAATTCGTAAAGAAATGAAGGATAAGGGCAGACCAATTGACGGATTAAAAATCGCAATGATTGGCGATCTACGATATGGAAGAACAGTACACTCATTATCCAAGTTGCTCGGTTTATACAAAGACGTGGAATTTGTGTTGATCTCTCCTCAAGAATTATCATTACCAAAAAATATATTAGAGTTAGTTCGCAGTTTAGGATTAAAAGTGTCGTGTTCAGATCACTTAACTGAAAGTATCGCAGATGTTGATATAGTCTACTCCACTCGCATTCAAGAAGAGCGATTTCCAAGTAAGCAGCAAGCTGATTTTTACAGGGGCAGATTTCGATTGAATCAGGCAATCTATACGGAATTTTGTCAGCCAAATACCGTGATTATGCACCCGTTGCCACGTGATTCCAGGAGTGATGCTAATGAGTTAGATAGCGACTTAGATGATAATCCCAATCTCGCAATTTTTCGTCAAACAGATAATGGCTTGTTAGTGCGTATGGCTCTTTTCGCTCTGGTTTTAGATGTTGTTGATAAAGTAGAAGGGTATTCATATGCTGCGCGTTGGTACAATGAGCGTCAGAACTAGAATAAGTCGCGGAGTAGAAGAATGCATGACTTTGAAGATATCCGTCCTTATCGGGATGAGGAAGTGTCAGTTGTCTTAAGACGTCTAGTAGCGGATAAGGAGTTTCAGGATGTGATCATAGAGCGACAGTTTCCGCGATTACTCGATTTTTTCCCAAAAACAATGCGTTTACTTTTTAGATTGGGAATGACCTGGTCGGTGAGAAACATCAAAACAGTTTATGATTTTCAAAGATATATCTCTTTTAAACTCAAAAAAATATTGTCTGAAACAACAGACCAATACACTTTTAGTGGCATTGATGGGTTGAAAGCCAGCAAGGCATATTTGTTCATGAGTAATCATCGTGATATAGCTCTTGACCCTGCCATTATTATTCTTGGTTTAGTGCAGTCTGGGAGAGATTCTCTCAGAATAGCAATAGGGGATAATCTGCTCACTAAACAATTTGCTTCTGATCTAATGCGGCTCAATCGCAGCTTTATCGTAAAAAGATCACTATCCGCTCTAAAAGAGAAGATGTTTGCGCTGAGGCAGCTCTCAAGCTATATACGAAACTCGATCTATCACGAAAATGTTTCTGTCTGGATAGCGCAGGCCGAGGGCCGCGCTAAAGATGGGCACGACAGGACTGAAACTGCCTTGCTAAAAATGTTAGCGCTGAGTAGATCGAATAAGCAAACATTTGGAGAATCGATTAAAGATCTTTGTGTAGTACCCGTTGCCATCGCATATGAATATGATCCTTGCGCCTTCGACAAGGCTAAACAGCTCAAAGAGGAGCGGTTGGGCAATACTTATGTTAAGGGTGATTACGAGGACTTGGAATCGATCAAAAAAGGATTTATCGGATACAAGGGAAGAGTGCACGTTAGTTTTGGCAATGTAATTGATTTCGAGGTTGCAAATCCAGAAGAGCTATCCAATGAGATTGATCGCCAGATTATTTCTCTTTTCCAATTATTTCCCTCTCATATCATAGCCTGGCAGCTTTTAAACCCAGATAAAGAAGAAAAGTGTCTGCAAAATATTTGGCCTGACGAAGATTGGGAAGCTGCGCGCAGAAAATTTGCTCGACACGTTGCTCAATTTCCCCTTGAGTATAGAGATATCGTCCTCAAAAGTTATGCAGCCCCTGTTTTTGACCAACTGGCCTCTGGTGACGTATTGGCATGAATTCATTGTTAGATTCAAAAGTAAAAGCCACAATTCAAGATGGATATACAAAGTTTTTGTTAGCCCGTGGCCTTAAGCCGCGGGCGTCTCAGAAGAAGATGATCGCTACAGTCGCAAAGACTCTCGGATCAAAAGATCCGGGGTCTCGCATCGGCGTTATTGAGGCAGCTACGGGTAGTGGTAAGACAGTTGCATATCTGTTGGCGGCTTTGCCTATTGCAAGGGAACTCAAAAAGACCTTGGTTATATCCACTGGGACAATTGCGCTGCAAGAGCAGCTTATCAACGAGGATATACCAGAGTTATTAGCCGCTTGTGATTGGGATTACAAATTTTCGTTGGTGAAGGGTAGAGGGCGCTATGCGTGTAATTTGCGTTTGCATCAACATACAAAAATAGAGGATGGAGATGATTTATCATCAAATTTTTTATTTAATGGAATTATTGATCAAGGTTCTAATGTTAATGAGAGCCTTTATAGGGAATTGTTGGATGCGCTCTTGAAAGGGACTTGGAATGGTGACCGCGACTCTTGGGGCACTCATATATCTGATAGAGACTGGAATCCTTTGACGGTAGACAGACGTCAGTGCACAGGGCGTTACTGTAAGTTTATCAAAGAGTGTGCATTCTTCACCGCAAGAAATAATGTAGAAGAGAGTGATTGTTTTGTGGTTAATCACGATTTAGTTATTGCTGATCTTGTTTTGGGCGGCGGAGTAATTCTGCCCAGGTTGGAAAATGCTGTTTTTATTTTTGATGAAGGTCATCGGTTGGCAGAATGCGCTATCCGACATTTTAGAACTGAGTGCAAGTTAAATTCTAGTATTATTTGGTTGGAGAGTATTGTAAAGCAATGCTCCTCTCAGGTTACAAAGTTTGGTGACGACGCATCTTTCTGTGAGGCGCTTATTGGCATAAGAACGCGTACAGAACAACTTTCTTCACTATTTTCGTTGGCACTGCCAATGTTTCAAAAATATGAAAGCTTAAAATCGGCTGATGACAAAAAGTACCGGTTTCCCCTCGGAAATCTCGGCGATATCGAGAGGGATGTTGCAAAGCAAATTTCTGACACGCTCCGAGTTTGGATCTGCGGTAAAAATGAACTTAAAGATAAGTTAAGTGAAAAGTTTGGAAGTAATGAGCACAAATTGCGGTCTGCCGATTTGGAGTATTTTTTCCAGATGATTGGAGCTTGGCAATCGCGGGCTGAAAAGCTGTTGTCACTTTGGGATCGCCTCAAAACCAAGATCTCTATTGATGAGACACCTCCTGCATGTTGGCTGAGTTTTGATGACCTCTCACAAAACGTTGAGATATGTATCAACTCAAGTCCGATAAGTGCGAAAGTACTGCTTGCTGAGGGTTTGTGGAGCAATGTTGCAGGAGCAATACTTACTTCTGCCACGCTGCGCTCACTTGGGAGTTTCAATAGTCTTAAATCTGAAGCGGGACTGCCAAGCGCTTCAAAATTTCTGGCTTTAGAGGGACCCTTTAATTACGCAAAATCGGTTAAACTTCGAGTTCCAAAAGACGCTATAGAGGGTAATTTAGTTGAAGCACATAACCTTTATGTTATTAAAAAAATTAGACTCACTTTTGATGAGCGTTTGGGAACTTTGGCGTTATTTTCTTCAAGAGGACAAATGCTTGAGGTTTTTGATGGCTTGTCAAAGCAAGATAGAAAGCTTGTGTTAATGCAGGGTCAATATTCCAATGGAGAACTCCTAAGATTGCACAGAAGACGGATTGACCGAGGAGATGGCAGTGTGATTTTTGGACTTTCTAGTTTTGCTGAGGGTATCGATTTGCCGGGAGACTATTGTCGTCACGTTGTTGTGGTCAAATTACCCTTTGCAGTGCCCGAGGACCCATTGATGGAAGCTCGAAGCGAGTGGATAGAGGCGATGGGGGGAAATGCGTTTTTTGATATTGTATTACCTTCTGCATCTTTGCGACTAAATCAGGCATGTGGAAGACTGCTAAGAAAGGAAACTGACTCCGGCGTAGTGACGATCTTAGATCGTCGTATCATTAGTAAGAGTTATGGCTCTAAGCTATTAGCCGCATTGCCGCCGTTTTCTATGGATTTGTGTTTCTAGTGGATGATATAACTTTTTTGGATTAGGTATTACTATGAGCTAATCAGGCTAATTTTTAGCTCTTTTTGCCGGATTTTTACTTTGCGAAGGTGCGTGAATAGCTGACGAGGCATCCCTTCTGGAAGGTGCACTGTGCTGAAGGTTTTTAGAAGTTTTATTTGGCCAATGTAGTGGCTTTGTATTCCGGCTTCGTTTGCAATAGCCCCGACAATATTTGCGGCCGTTATTCCATCATCACGCCCTAATTCGATGCGGTACTTCAGCATTTTGATATCAGAAGACACATTATTTGGAACAAAATCTTTTTTTTTCGATTGATTTTTAGTGACTTTTTGTTTGGAAGGATACTTCGATCCACATGAGCCACTCGGACGGCTGGCACTATTCGCCGAAGTGGACTTATTACGTTGTTTCAATTTTTGTATCAAAGGTGTATCACTGTGCTTGATTTCGCAATTGCTGTTCGTTGGAAAAATTGGTCGATCTTTTTGTCCCTCATAAATAAGTATTGCCGCGATTTCAGTCGCATCTATGCCATTTTGCGCACTAATAGAGTCGACCAAAGCTCTAAATTTAGTTAATTCTAGTTTTTTTGAAGTTCTGACGAGTCGTTCAGTTATCTGCTGTATGCGAAGGTCACTAACTTCAGAACTACTAGGTAACTTAAATGGGACGATTTTCTGTCGGGTGGATTTTTCTATTGATCGCAGAAGTCGACTTTCTTTTTGTGTCACAAATATAATTGCTCTGCCCTCTCGACCAGCTCGTCCAGTTCGACCTATCCTGTGCACATATGATTCATTGTCATATGGAACATCATAATTAATTACATGGCTGATACGCTTTACATCAAGTCCTCTAGCGGCGACATCAGTTGCAACGACGATATCCAATGAACCTTGTTTTAGTCTTTTTAACGTCCCTTCGCGCGCGCTCTGACTGAGATCACCATTAAGAGCAGCAGATGTATAACCTCTCGCCTCCAGTTTCTCGGCTATCTCGAGTGTCGCAGACTTGGTACGGACAAAAATAAGCATACCATCAAAAGGCTCTACTTCAAGAATACGAGTCAATGCGTCGAGCTTCTGATGACTCCTGAGCGTTAAATAACTTTGTTTTATTTGCGCTACAGTCCTTGTTTTTGCGGCAATACTGACATTCTGTGCGTCTCCCAAATAAGTATTTGCGATATTTTTTATTCTTGCGGGCATGGTTGCTGAAAAAAGAGCCCGCTGACACTCGATAGAAGTTTGTGAGAGAATTTTCTCAACGTCATCGATGAAGCCCATACGAAGCATTTCATCCGCTTCATCTAATACAAGGGTTTTGATTTGGGATAAGTTGAGGCTTCGGCGGCGTAAATGATCAAGAATTCTACCTGGTGTCCCAACAACCACCTGAGTACTTCTTTTTAGACCTCGGAGCTGGACACTTATATCTGCTCCACCGTATATGGGCAAAACTTGAAATCCACTCATATTTCGGGCATAACTCTGAAAGGCCTCTGCCACCTGGATAGCTAATTCTCGAGTTGGAGTTAGAACCAAAATTTGAGGCGTTTCTTGCTTGTCATCGAGTTGGCTGAGTAGTGGTAATGCAAATGCAGCAGTCTTACCGGTTCCTGTTTGCGCGGTACCTAACAGATTTTTACCACTCAACAAAATTGGTATGCACATGGCCTGTATAGGCGTTGGTGCTTCATAACCAAGATTTTGGATTGCTTTTAAGATCGCCGGTTTTATTCCGAGTGATGAGAACTTGGATAGTGTCATAGATTCCTTTCAACTATAGTAGGGCTGAAACTCGAAGAGATCGCGATTATACGGCTATGCTTTGAACTATAAAAGTGACTTTGTAAGATATATTTTTTCTGTATAAGCAGGACTTGACAAAAGTGACAGTCTAGAGAGGATATGGGAACTTTTATCTTTATGGGGTGTCCGTGCGTATTGATTGGGTAATTAATATTTGGACTGGGTCCCTAACCAAATGGGCATCGTAGTATTATTCGAGTGAGATTAACTATACACTTCATTTCACCGCAAAACAGAGGAAAGCTTTGAATTGAGCGAGTTATTTTTAGTACGCCATGCTCAGGCATCTTTTGGATCCTCAAATTACGATCAACTTTCTGAGCTAGGAATGCGTCAGTCAGAATGGCTTGGAGCTCATTTCGCTTCAATGAGGATTCACTTTGATACGTTGATTTGTGGTGATATGGAGCGTCATCGACAAACATTATTTGGCATCTGCAAAAATATGAGTTTATCGGCTGATGACAGGGTAGAGTTATGTGGGTTAAATGAATACAATTTTTCTGACTTGATAGCAGCGTTTTCTGACCAGTTTCCTCAGAATTCGCGTTTGCTTGAAAGCCAAGCAGATAGATCAAATAAAGAAAAACATTATCGATTACTAAGAGATATACTCTCTGCTTGGGGGCGTGATGAAATAGCTGATGTAAGAGAAACTTGGCAGGTCTTCAGCGACAGAGTACTTGGGGCAAGAAAACAAATTCAAGCTCTTGCTAGGGCAGGAGAGAAGGTGCTAGCAGTTGGCTCAGGGGGTTCAAACAGCACATTTATGGGACAGGTTTTGAAGGCTCCTACTGAAACAATTTTTGATTTGAACTTGCAATCAAAGAATACAGGAATCAATCGCTATTTTTACAATCAAACAAAGATTACGCTGGTCGGATTCAATGGTGTTCCTCATCTTGAGACGCCAGAAAGGCTTAAATATGTCACTTATGGTTAGATTACTAAGTAAAAATAAGAAGTATTTTAAAAAAAGTTACTGGAGTAGTTCGTTGTGACACTCAGTGACCTAATGGTTGTTTAGGAACTCAGAGTAAACGGTATTTAAACTTTTTTAACCCAAAACGCGAGTTAAAGAATCCATCCGATTTTGATGGATGAAAATTTTGGAGTGATTTAGCATGGCTATAAAAGATAGTCGCAGGGAATATAAATTTGCAACAATGAGACGGTCTTCAATGCGGGATGATCCGATAGATCAATTCCGCATGTGGTTAGACGCTGCATTGGCCGCTGATCTGCCGGATCCAACAGCAATGTGCCTCGCCACCGTTGACAACAGTGGTCGTCCGTCTCAAAGAATGGTGCTGCTGAAAGACTTCGGAGACGATGGTTTTGTATTTTTTACCAATCTTAAGAGTCGTAAGGCATCTGAAATTATTTGTAATAATTCGGTTTGCTTACATTTCTCGTGGCTTTCTCTCGAGCGTCAAGTGATTATTCGAGGAAAGGCTGAGTTATTATCAAGAGAAAAAGTTGACAATTATTTTCACGGAAGACCAAGAACTAGTCAAATTGGCGCATGGGCTTCTCGACAGAGTAAAGTTATCACAAATAGAGCTGTTTTAGAGGAACGGTATGCACGAATTGAAAAGCAGTTTGCGCAGTTTGAGATACCGACTCCAGAATTTTGGGGTGGATACAGAGTTTCCTTAGAAAGAGTAGAATTTTGGCAAGGGGGTAAACAACGACTGCATGATAGATTTTGCTACACGTTAGACAGGATGAACGAGACAAATTCAAAGTGGAAAATCGAACGGTTGGCTCCTTAATTTTTTGGTAATTTAGTTTTTCATCGCTAATAGCGAATATTTAAAATGGTTAATTCTCTTTTGCCATTGGGAGTATCAGTTTTTATCACATCATTTGCTCTTTTTCCTAAAAGGGCTCGAGCGACCGGCGAATCGATACTTATCCAGTTCTTTTTAGGATTAATTTCATCTGCGCCAACTAGTCGGTATTCGAATTTCTCTCTTGCTTGACTTTCTAGTGTTACAAACGCTGCAAAAAACACTCGACTAGGATCGTTTGGCAGTGTTTTGACGATGGTTACTGTCTCAATACGTTTCGTAAGATAACGTACTCGCCGATCGATCTCACGAAGACGACGCTTACCATAGACGTAATCACCATTTTCAGATCTGTCGCCATTTTTTGCGGCTTCATGAATAATTTGAGTAACCTTTGGACGCTCAATTTTCCATAGTTGATGCAATTCTGACCTGAGATTTTTGGCGCCATCCGCCGTGATGTAAGGGGAGCTCTTTGGAGTTGCCGGCCGAAAAGAAGACATGTTAGGTATGAGTATGTTGATCGAAAACTTGAAGGTAAAATGAGAGCTCAGTTTCCAGAGCATCAATGATGTTAGCCGCTTTTCGGAATCCATGGCCCTCGTCTTTATATTCTATATGCTTGTAAAATATGTCTTTCTTTTCTAATGCCTTAACCATTTTTTGTGCTTGATTAGGCGGTACTACTTTGTCCTGCAAACCTTGGAAAAACACCACGGGACAATTCAATTGGTTTACATAATTAATAGGAGAACGTTTTATGTACTTTTCGCACTCAAGTGGGTAAGGGCCTATAAGGTTATCTAGGTAATGTGACTCAAACTTGTGTGTGTCCTTAGTTAATGCCACTAAATCACTAATCCCATAGTAGCATGCGCCTGCGTTAAAAGTGTCAGTGAAGGTTAACGCAGCCAGTACCGTGAAGCCCCCTGCGCTGCTGCCTCTGATTATGCATTGGTTGCTGTTAATTAAACCTGATTTAGTTAGATGTAATGCTGCGAATTGTGCATCATGAACATCGGAGACTCCCCAAGCTCCACTGAGACTCTGTCGGTATTTTCTCCCGAAACCGCTGCTTCCGCGATAGTTGATGTCAAAGACGGAAAACCCTCTACTGGTCCAAAATTGAATTTTTAGATTTAATGATGTACTGGTTGCTCCGGTAGGGCCACCATGACACATGATTATCACAGGTGGTAACGTATCTTTTGGGATTCTGTATTTTACGTTTAAGGGAGAATACAGAAAGCCATGGATAAGGGCTTTGTCGATACTTTCGAACCAAATTGATTTCGGTTTTGAGAAATCTTCAGAAGTAAGATGCTTTGTTGGTGCAGCTGCTTGGTCCCCTCCCCCGGAGGGAATATATAGTTCTGAAATACCCTCCGGGATGTTTTTAATCTTAATAGTTAAAATCCGTGGACCACATGAAGAATTTGAGGCTACGCAAGCAAGTCGCCCATCATGCACGCAAATGCTATGCAGATTATCAAACTCTGTTTTTATTTCTTTTATTTCTTTGCTCACAGTGTCTAGTAACGCCAAGTGCCAATGACCACTTTGTGTAAAAAGACAGGCAATGGTGTTGGCATCAATAAAATCGAAGTAAGTTGCTCCTAATTGCCAGAGTGGCGCACAGAATTCTGCATCAAGTTTTACAAGCGGTCGAAGACTATATTGTTCGCCAAAATTTATGATTTCTGCTTGATATATATTCCACCAGTCAGAGCGGTCGGATATGACATA
>DDII01000026.1:43525-111651 GCA_002338445.1 Cellvibrionales bacterium UBA1854
AGCTCACTTTGGTCCCACGGCATATTGGGATGTTGCCATTGAATCCAGCACAGCTCATTACCAGTAGGGTTCAGTCTGGGATAAGCAAAAAAATCTGATCCTGAAACTAAAACTACGGTTTTTGAAAATGTTGGGTTGAAGCTATTAAGGTCAATTCCTACTATATGATTCTCAGGTTCTTTACCGCCGTTATGCCATTCTCCAACTGCGATAAGTTGGTTTTCATTGTGATTTATAGTTAGATCTACGTAGCGCCAACTATCATCATTAGTTATCGGCAGAGGACGCTCTCCAGAATATAGGTTGATTTGATATATGCGCTGGTCGGACGCATTTACAAAGTAAAGGAAATCAGAATGAACAGCATAGGCACAACCGCCATATTCATGTACTTTGCTTAAATGGCTGAAGGGAGCAGGTATCAAATCATGAGTAGTCCCATCTTTTCGACGACACATTATAACATTTCTTCCTTTATCCCATGGACGGCTCTCAACCCAATATAAATTGTTGTTTTGCTCTTTCAGAAAATATAGGTTAGGCGATGAGAGAGTCACCATCTCTGCAGAAATCGGGGAGGACCATAAACCGCAAGTTTTTTGAGCGGATACATTACCCATCAGAAATATTAGGATCCCACCTCTATTGTTGAAAAACCCATCTCAGTGAGTAGCTGGATGACTTTATCGCGTTTGTCTCCTTGAATTTCAACGAGATCTTTTTTGATTGTACTTCCGCTGCAGCATTCTTGCTTTAAATGTTTAACTAGTTTCCTAAGTTCGATTCGTGATAAGTGGAAACCTGATAAGCGAGTACCACCCTTGCCTTTTCGACCATTAAACAATCGAGACATAGTGATTGGTATGTCTTTCTTAATTCCAGATGTACCCCTAATAATCTTGGCGGGATACAAAGTAGTTTTGTCAGTCGAGTAGATTAATTTTGATGAGGACATAGCTATTGTTTCGAGTCGTGTACTGTTTTTTCAATCTCTAAAACTTGTTTTTCAAGTTGATCAATCTTTTGACGAGACCTCTTTAACACCGCATTCTGTGCATCAAATTCGTCTTGGGTCACTAAGTTTAAACGTTCAAATGCACGCATCATTGCTACTCTTAAATGTTCATGCAGCTCTGTACTCAGAGCATGTGTGCTTGATTTAAAGATATCATTAAAATTTGCCTCAAATTGTTCAAAGAGATTTTTCTTCATAAGTTTAGTGCCTGGATATTTGTTAACAACTAGTAATAGTTTACCAGAATTTGATAAATATTATCTTTTTTCATAAAAAACATAGATAATTTTTTAATATGAAATGCACTAATATGGTGCAAAACAGTAAAGATAAATTGTGTTTTATCGCATATTTGGTGCGTTTAAATGAAGAATATGATCTTAATTTCCCGTTACAGCCGGTTGAATGAGGGTGTATGCTTTTTGGCATGGTTAGTGCAAAAGAAGCATAGAGGAAAGCATTTTGTTTTTCATTTCTGTTGGAATTAAATCTGGTTTAAGGGAGAGTTTTAATGATGAAATTTAGTAAATCTGCAATGTCTTTGGCTGTAGCGTCCGTGGTCACCGTTGGTGCTGTAGCGCCAGTGGCAGCAGGAGAGCTCAGCGCATCTGCTGGTGTTGCTACTTCTTACCTCTGGAGAGGATATGATCTCGGTGCAGGCGACCCCGCTGTATCTGCAAGTCTTGACTACTCAGAGGGTATGTTTTATGCCGGTGCATGGGTCTCTTCCGGAGACGCGTCAGCGGGAACAGAATATGACCTTTACATGGGATTAGCTGGGGATGCTGGTGGAATTTCTTGGGATGTTGGAATTGTAAATTACGTATATCCCACTGGAGATTTTCAAGATACCGAGGGGTCGATTGGCGATTTTATGGAGATGTACATCGGCTTGGGAATGGGTCCAGTATCTCTCATGCATTATTCCAATATTGAAACCGGTGAGGGTTATGGGCCAGCAGATTCTGCTGATTATACCTACACAACTATAGGGATGGAGGCAGGATCATTTGGCGTGACTTACGGTATGCATGATGGTGGCTTTGATGACTACGATCACTTAGATTTATCTTACTCGTTCAATGATAGTCTCTCGTTCACTTACAGCATCCCTATGGAGGACAGTGAAGCGTCGGGTGGAGAAGAGCCAGTTTTGGTGGCGTCTTACTCCTTCTCGTTATAATAACAGCTTGGTGTAAAGACTTGGCCCTCACTATCTCGGTACTAAGAGGTTGTGAGGGCATTGGCAGAACGTCAGGGAGTCATTTATGACAAGGATGTTTAACTTTTACAGTAAATTAGTATGAAATTCGGCGTTGCCGTAGTTACCTGGAGTGTTTGTGAAGCTTGTCACAGCCATTATCAAGCCGTTTAAGTTAGATGAAGTCAGAGAGTCGCTTAGCGAGGTTGGTGTGGCTGGGGCTACTGTTACTGAAGTCAAGGGGTTCGGGCGTCAAAAAGGACATACCGAGTTATATAGGGGAGCTGAGTACGTGGTTGATTTTTTGCCAAAAGTTAAGGTGGAAATAGCGTTACCCGATGAAATGGTAGACAGCGCTGTGGAGGCAGTTTTAGGAGCTGCCAAGACGGGGAAAATTGGCGATGGTAAGGTCTTTGTGACACCAATAGAGGATGTGACGCGCATTCGCACGGGAGAGTCTGGCGTAGAGGCTCTTTGAATCATTGCGGTTTGTGTAGAAACTTGTTACAAGCGCTCATCTAATTTTAATTTACAAAAATTTGAAAGCTATTTGGAGAACAATTGATGGAAAATGATATTATTGAAATAAAGTATGCAATGGATACCTTCTACTTTCTGATATCTGGAGTATTAGTTATGTGGATGGCAGCCGGCTTTACCATGTTGGAAGCTGGGCTGGTGCGTTCAAAAAACACAACCGAAATCCTTGCCAAGAATGTGGCTCTGTACTCAATCGCGTGCGTCATGTACCTGATTATGGGCTACACAGTGATGTACGGGGGAATCTCAAACCTTTATGTGCCTGATGGTTTTTTTGGCATCACAGCTTCTAACTCCACTGCAGAGGAAGTGATAGCTAGCGGCGGAGACACATACTATTCTGGAGCTTCTGATTTCTTCTTCCAGGTAGTTTTTGTGGCTACTGCAATGTCTATAGTTTCTGGGGCCGTGGCTGAGAGGATGAAATTATGGGCTTTTTTGGCGTTTGCTGTAGTTATGACTGGTTTTATCTATCCGATGCAAGGGTCGTGGTCTTGGGGCGGAGGATTCTTAGGAGAAAATATTGGTTATTCTGACTATGCGGGTTCAGGAATTGTGCATCTTTGCGGCGCTGCGGCTGCTTTGGCAGGGGTACTCATTCTGGGTCCTCGCATTGGTAAATATTCACCATCAGGAGAATCTAATGCAATGCCAGGCGCAAACATGCCGCTAGCCACGATAGGGATGTTCATATTATGGATGGGGTGGTTTGGATTCAACGGAGGATCTGAGTTGGCCGTCGCCAGTATTGATAGTTCCAATAATGTAGCTTCGGTGTTCATGAACACTAACACGGCAGCAGCTTCTGGTCTTATCGCCGCTTTAATAACGTCTCAGATTATGTTCGGTAAAGCTGACTTGACCATGGCTTTAAATGGTGCTCTGGCAGGCCTTGTAGCGATTACAGCTGATCCGCTGTCACCGTCGTATGGAATGGCTATGCTTATTGGGGCGATCGGAGGGATCATAGTTGTCTTCTCTGTGCTTGGCCTCGACAGTCTAAAGATCGATGATCCTGTAGGTGCTATATCGGTTCATGGTACAGTTGGGGTGTGGGGTCTTATTGCAGTCTGTATCGCTGGAGAGGCTACTATTGGCGGACAGATCGGAGGAGCTCTGATTATATTCGCTTGGACTTTTGTCACCGCCGGAATAGTATTCTATCTAATCGATATGGCAATGGGAATCAGAGTCAGTGAAGAAGATGAGTTGAAGGGCATTGACACCTCCGAGTGCGGTATTGAGGCGTACCCTGAATTTACTTCCTCGTCATAGTTATACCCTCAAAACCGGAATCAAGCCGGATTTTAGCCGGGGCATCTAGCCCCGGTTTTTTTTACTCGATTTTTACGCCTGTTTAAGGTGCATTTTTAATGAAAACCAAGTATCTTTAAGGCCCTATTCAATGCCATAGAAGATATATTCAAATGAAACTAATTACAGCAATTATTAAACCTTTTAAGTTAGATGATGTTCGAGAAGCGTTAGCGGAAAATGGGGTACAGGGTATTACAGTTACAGAAGTAAAAGGATTTGGGCGCCAGAAGGGTCACACAGAGTTGTATAGAGGGGCTGAGTATGTGGTCGATTTTCTCCCGAAAATAAAACTTGAAATAGCAGTACCTTCAGACATGGTGGATAGCGTCGTTGAAGCAGTAGCAAAATCTGCAGTTACCGGAAAAATAGGAGATGGCAAAATATTTGTTTCCGATTTGACTCAAGTCGTTAGGATTCGCACAGGTGAAACGGACGAAGATGCAATATAGTTGTGAAAAACTTTCCTGACTTATAAACACATCATATATCGAAGGGTTGGGAGCTGACTTTGCCACTGATCAGTTGAAACGGTACTTTTATGGCTTTTGAACTAATGGTTTTGTGGTTTAGAACATTTTTGTATATAAGTCTTGTCACTATTTCTAGCAGTTATGCTGAGGACTCACTAGTCAGAGGAAAACCACCTTCCCTCGTTAGTGTGCTAGAGAAGCTGGAGGCGGCTCGTCCCGAATTCCATTACAAATTTTTAGGTGAGTCAGATATACCTGGGTACTATAGAATTTCTATCGAAAATGGACCAAATCTATACGTTGCCAAAGATGGAAGTCATTTTTTTGATGGCTCAGTTTATAGAATCGAGGCAACCGGCTTTGTTGATGTTGAAGAGCTCCGTTTGGTTTCAGATCGGGAGCGAATATTTGCTAAACTAGACGTTAAAGACATGATAGTTTTTCCACCGGAAGGGGGCACTAAAGCTATTATGAACGTTTTCACCGACATTGATTGTGGATATTGCCGTAAATTGCACAATGAAGTTGAAGAACTAAACTCGTATGGCATTGAGATTCGCTATTTAGCTTACCCCAGAGCTGGTTTTAATTCGCCTGCATATGACAAAATTACCACAGCTTGGTGCTCGGATGATCGAGAGGCCACTTTAACTGGACTAAAGGCTGGAAAGACAATTCCTAATCAAACTTGTGCTGATAGCCCAGTTTTGGCGCATCTTCGCCTCGGTAGAAAGATCGGAGTGAGTGGAACACCAGCGATTATTCTGATGGATGGAACTATGATTCCAGGTTATAGATCGGCAGCAGACTTTGCAGTTTTACTCGGTCTCAAGGGTATGAATTGACCCTTTATAAAGTATGAGGTTAATCAACACATAATTGTGGAGCAAGTGCCAAACTTCATCAAAGGAGATGACGTGAAGACAATTAACATCGGTTTGTGCGGGCTTGGTACAGTGGGGTATGGGGTCTATACGGTTTTAAAGCGAAATGCTGACTTGATTTCCGCTCGCGCTGGAAACAATATTTCAGTGACTCATATAGGGACGCGAAGCTTCCATGCCTGCCGTGAGACCAAATCAGTAAAAATTTCAAGTAACGTGTTTCAGGTTGCAGAAGATCCTAGCATTGATATTGTTGTTGAATTGATTGGCGGTACAGCAGTGGCATTTGATCTGATAATGACCGCAATCCGGAATAAAAAACACATAGTTACTGCTAATAAAGCCTTGATTGCAGAACGGGGGCAAGAAATTTTTTTTGAGGCTGAAAAAAACGAAGTTGTTGTGGCATTCGAAGCCGCGGTCGCTGGAGGAATCCCCATAATAAAGGCTCTTCGGGAGGGTCTCGTCGCAAATGATGTACACTGGATGGCTGGCATAATCAATGGAACGAGCAACTTTATTCTATCTGAAATGGCCAGCAAAAAGAGAGAATTCCATGATGTACTAGAAGAGGCTAAAGAGAAGGGTTACGCAGAAGCCGACCCGTCCTTTGATATTGACGGTACGGATGCCGCGCAGAAATTAGCGATTCTTGCGTCGATTGCTTTTTCGATTCCCCTCCAAACCAAAAATATTTATAAGGACGGAATTACTCACTTGCAACCTCGCGATATCACATATGCTTCAGAACTGGGGTATGCTGTTAAATATCTTGGAATAGCGAGTCAAAAACCAACGGGTATTGAGCTTCGTGTTCATCCCGCACTCATACCGAGGACGTGCTTGTTGTCGGGTGTTGATGATGTTCTCAATGCAATTTTGGTCGACTGTGATGCGCTCGGAAGCACTCTTTTTTACGGTCGAGGAGCGGGGTCAGAACCCACAGCATCCTCAGTGATTGCTGATCTAGTAGACATAAGTCGCAACATCACTACTTCCAATGAGGGTAGAATAAGGCCGCTTGGTATAAAGTTAACGGATATTAAAGATAAAAAGATTCTCTCGATTGAGCAGATAGAGACTTGTTACTATCTTCGGTTTTCGATGCATGATATGCCAGGTGTATTATCAAAAGCTACGAGCATCATGGCAGAAGTTGGAATCAGTATTGAGGCAATTATTCAAAAAGAGCAGCCTATCGGAATTGATTATGTTGATGTGATTGTCATAACAAACACCATTACAGAACTTCATCTAAACGTGGCGATAAGAAAGATCGAGCAACTAGACACGGTACAGGGCGATGCAACGGTAATTCGTCTTGAGAGATTAGATCAGGTTTGACCAATTTACTGGGGATACACCATATGAAATATGTGAGCACCCGAGGTGGCGGGCAACCCAAGAATTTCGACGAAGTAATATTAACGGGGCTTGCTCCTGACGGAGGGCTTTATGTTCCAAACAGCATCCCAAGGTTCAGTATTTCTGACATAGAAGCTTGGAAGAAATTGTCCTACAAACAATTAGCCTTTGAAGTGATGCAACCGTTTATTGGGGACTGCATACCAGAAGAAGACCTTATTAATTTAATCGATACTGCTTACAGCTCATTCAACCATTCCGCGACGGCACCTTTAACTCAGACTGGTCACAATGAGTGGGTCCTAGAGCTATTTCATGGTCCCACTTTGGCATTTAAAGATTTTGCATTGCAGTTTTTGGGACAGTTACTTAATTACGTGCTCAAGCGAAAGAATAAAAAAGTAGTAATTATGGGGGCAACTTCGGGCGACACGGGATCGGCTGCTATAGAGGGTTGTCGAGATTGCGATAATATGAAAATGTTTATTCTACACCCGTACCAGCGTGTGTCTGAGGTACAGCGAAGGCAAATGACAACAGTATTATCAGCTAACGTTTTTAATATTGCCCTAAAGGGGAATTTTGATGATTGTCAAAATATGGTTAAGGCATGCTTCCGTAATCAGTCATTTCTTCCGCATAAACTTCAGCTAGTGGCAGTAAATTCAATCAATTGGGCTCGAATAATGGCTCAAATTGTTTATTATTTTTGGGCTGCTCTGCATTTGGATGTTCGGTCAAATTTTATTTCCTTTTCAGTTCCGACCGGTAATTTTGGTGATGTCTTCGCAGGATATATTGCCTCAAAAATGGGCCTTCCCATCAAGCAGCTCGTAATTGCAACAAACAGCAATGACATACTTCATCGCTGCCTAAGTGATAACGATCACAGTATTCGTCCACTTAAACAGACCTTGGCACCCAGCATGGATATAATGATATCTAGTAATTTTGAAAGATTGCTTTTCGATGTCCATGGTCGCGATGGAGCGTTCGTTGTTAAATTAATGGAGGAATCGCAAAAAGGCACTTTAAAGCTGGCTGATGAGGTGCGCTTCGTAATCCAACAGCTTTTTACAACTTATCGGTGTGATAATCATGAAATGCTTGAGATGATTCGTACCTTGAATAAAAATAATGGATACCTTCTAGATCCGCACTCTGCAATTGGTTTATCTGCAGCTCGCCGTTGTCGAGTAGACATAGAAACTCCAATGGTGAGTCTCGCAACGGCACATCCTGCTAAGTTTCCTGATGCGGTAAAACAGGCCGGTTTCGCTGAGGCGGCGTGTTTACCCGATCATTTAGATGATTTATTTCTCAGGACTGAGCATATGCATATTCTTGAAAATAATCAGGTTGAAGTTCAAAAGTTTATGGCGGATAGAGTTAGTGATTTAGCAGAAATATAAGAATTAGTTAATAAAAGTTGTTTTTGTAACCAACATGTTCGGAGACACTCACGGATCGCAATGAAGTCTGAGGTCGTGCGTTGGAGGCATGTAGAAAGTAATTTAAGGTTTAATCGTTGGCTACAAAAGTAACGTACAAAAATGGTGTAGATTGTTGACAATAAGTGCGAGTTTAATTATGCGGGAAGATCCAAAACTTTCTCAGGAAGATCTGGAGAGGGTGCAGCAGTTCATTAGCACCGGCTACAACACAATTGAGAGAAAGCCTTTCAGAGGGTTTCTTCTATTTTTTGTTACCTGGTCAGTGGTAGCTCTGCTAGGAGTAGTTAGTTATTTCATTGGAAAATGGGTCGGATATCTATAAAGGATTCATCAAAGCGCTTTGTGAGCTTAAATATCCCTCGACACATACGCTACACTAAATGAGAGATGGAAAATATGAGGGAATGGTCTCTCGTGGGACTCGAATAGTGAAAAAAACCATCATCCGGCGGGGTGCAGCAAACTTTCTGTTTTCCAAAAATATAGATCCGGTTCTTCAGCGCGTTTATTCGAATCGCGGCATTACCGATATGTCGATGGTTAATAAAACACTCTGCGATCTACCACACCCCTCTAAAATGTTGGGAATCGAGTCTGCTGTACAGCGGCTTATTGATGCACTTCAATTAAAACAAAAGGTCTTAATCATTGGAGATTTTGACGCTGACGGAGCGACCAGTACAGCGCTAATGATTCTCGGATTAGGAAGTTTGGGATTCTCTTCCGTTCAATACTTGGTGCCTAATCGTTTCGAGTTTGGCTATGGGCTTACCAGAGAGATTGTTGATCTGGCGATTGGACTAAAGCCTGCTCTTATTATCACGGTCGATAACGGTATTTCTAGTTACCAAGGAGTTGAGAAGGCTTCTCAATACGGCGTTGATGTGATTATCACAGACCACCATCTTCCAGGTGAAGAATTGCCCGATGCCTACTCAATCATCAATCCAAATCAAATAGGCTGCAAGTTTCCCTCCAAAAATTTAGCTGGTGTCGGAGTTGCTTTTTATCTGCTTTTGGCTTTACGTACTGCATTGAGGGAGAACAATTGGTTTGTATCGCGGGACATAGGTGAGCCAAATTTAGCGGTTTGGCTCGACTTGGTTGCACTCGGGACCATTGCGGACGTGGTCCCTCTTGATCAGGTTAATCGAACTCTTGTCCATCATGGGTTAAAACGCATTCGAGAAGGGTACTGTCGTCCAGGTATTTCAGCAATGTTGAGAGTTGCTGGAAAGAATCAAAGCGGTGTAAACGCCTCTGATCTGGGATTTAAGGTTGGACCCAGCTTAAATGCAGCCGGAAGACTAAAGGATATATCAATTGGAATTCAGTGTCTTTTGACTAATGACGTCGGTACGGCACTGGAGTTGGCGAAGCACCTTAACACTTTAAATCAAGAAAGACGAGCTCTCGAGGAGGGCATGCAGGTTGAAGCACAACATTTACTTGAGGGTTTGCAACTGGGACAATCTGAGCGATTACCAAACGTAATTTGTTTGTACAAGCCTGATTGGCATGAGGGCATATTGGGATTGTTGGCCTCGAGAATAAAGGAAAGATATCATCGCCCTGTTTTGATTTGTGCTCGTGAGTCTGCAAGTGTTGGACCTAGTTATCAGGTAAAAGGCTCATGTCGTTCAATTCCAAAACTACACATTCGAGACGCACTGTCCGCTGTAGCTTTGAAACATGCTGACCTAGCAATGAAATTTGGTGGTCATGCAATGGCGGCGGGTTTTAGCATACGTGAGGATCGGTTAGAGTTACTTTTCACTGCCCTTCGCAAGTATGTTGGCACCACGTTAAAAAACGAGGATTTTAATGATGTTTGTCTGACTGATGGAGAATTAGACATAACACAAATCAACATTAAAACTGCGATGCTGCTGGATGAAGCAGGTCCCTGGGGACCTAAGTTCCCAGAACCCACATTTGATGGGATTTTTATCGTTGAAAGGCAACAAATCCTGAAGAAGAAATATCTTAAAATGACGCTCTCATTCCCAGAGCAGAGAGATTCGATGTTAGATGCGATTTGTTTCAATGTAGATGTGAATGAGTGGAATAACGACAAAATAAATGCGCTTCATTGTGTTTACCGGCTCCAACGCAACGAGTATAGAGGAATAGAAAGACTTCAGTTATTGATCGATTACTTTCAACCGATTCATCAAAAAAAAGCTGTTTCGGTGTAGTCTAGAAGCCGAGGGTCGTAGTCAAGAACTGCTGAACTTTTTCTTTGATAATTGGTTGTGCTTTCGCCGTGGGATGCAATCCATCACTTTGAATGAGCGATTGTGTCGTTGCTATTTCATAGAAATCAAAATTAAGCAGGTCGACACCTTTCTTTGTGGCGATTTTAGTATATATATTCGCAAAGCCCTCTGTATAACGAGTGCCATAGTTCCCCGGAATGCGCATACCAAAAAGGATAGGTTTTGCAGCCTTAGATCGACAGATTTCAATCATTTTTTCGATGTTTCCTTCAATTAGATAAAGAGGATAACCGCGAAGGCCGTCATTTGCGCCAAGTTCTATTAGTACATGGGTCGGAGAAAATTTATTTAAAAGTTGAGGTAACCTAAACAAACCGTTGCCAGTTGTATCACCGCTTATACTTGCATTAATAATTTCATGATTTGGTCTAAAATGATTTGCAAGAAGGCTTACCCAGCCACTTTGTTCTTCAAAACCATAGGAAGAGCTCAAGCTGTCCCCAAGTATGAGAAGCTTAGCAGCTTGACTCTGAGGGCTAAAAAAAACAAAGCAACAAATAATGACTGTAATCGTACTATAATGTCTCAGCGTATTTTCCTTTATATTTGTTTGTTAGAACTTACCAGAAAACTGGAGAGATTGGGAATTAGTTATGATAAAGGTCAATAATCTAAGTAAAAAAGTCCAAGTTTTACAGGATCAACTTACCATACTAAACTCACTCAGCTTCCAGGTTTCAAGGGGAGAAAGCTTGGCGATTATTGGTCCATCAGGTTCCGGAAAGTCAACGCTATTGGGAATATTGGCGGGATTGGATCTTCCATCTACTGGCTCGGTTCATATTGACGGGAAGAGGATTACTTCCATGAGTGAAGAGGCCAGAGCATCAATTAGGGCAAGTTACGTTGGTTTTGTTTTCCAATCATTCCATCTTTTACCCGGGTTGACTGCACTCGAAAATGTGGCGCTCCCCCTAGAGCTGCGATCTGAAAGCAATGCATTAATCACGGCAAAAGAATTCCTTTTCAGAGTTGGATTACAGGATCGCTCTGAACATCTCCCAAACCAGCTATCTGGTGGTGAGCAGCAGAGAGTTGCTGTGGCCCGAGCATTTGCATGTCAACCGAAAATTCTGTTTGCCGATGAGCCCACCGGAAATCTTGATATCGTGACTGGAGCCAAGATAAATGACCTACTGTTTGAGCTGAACCAAGAACAAGGTACCACTTTGGTTATAGTTACTCATGAGCAGAGTCTGGCTGCTCGATGTGCGCGTCGACTTCATCTGCAGTGCGGAGCAAAATTCGTATCGGTTGAAGAGATGACAATTAAATGTTAGTTCTCCAAATGTTCCGGCGAAGCTGGCGCGGTGAGCAATTGCGACTTGTTGTTAGTTCTGTAGTGCTGGCTGTTGCAGTCGTCACTTCTGTATCTATATTGGCGGAACGAGTAGAAAGGGCTCTCATCTCAGAAACTAGTACCTTCCTAGCGGCTGATTTGGTTCTCGAGAGTAACTCTCCGATCACAAATGAATGGATTGATTTAGCAGCGACGATGGGATTACAGACCTCAAGGATGATGAGCTTTATGTCTATGGTGTACAGCGAAGACGAGATGCATTTAGCATCCATAAAAGCTGTTGATAACGCATACCCTTTGCGTGGTGTATTGCGTCACTCAGACACAGCTTTCGTTTTGGATGGACCATCAATAATTACGGGTGGTAGTCCTCGGGTAGGAGAGGCATGGGTAGATGGACGCTTGCTTCCATTATTGGATATTCAATTAGGTGATTCGATAGATTTTGGAGAAGGCTCTATCGACGTAACGAGGATCTTGGTCGAGGAGCCAGACTCAGGTGGATTTTCTTCAATGACGGGTTCTCGTGTTCTTATGCATGAAAAAGATGTTTTTGCCGCGGGTGTCTTGATACCCGGAAGCCGAGTTAAATATCGTCTTTTGTTAGCAGCGCAGGGAGTTGATGCTGCTAATCAGTTGAAAAAGTATCGAGATCTAGTGTCATCAAGGCTATCAGTTCATCAGCGATGGATCAGTCCAGACAAAGCGCAAGCCGGCATATCAGATACTATTGAAAAAGCCCATCGTTTTCTCATGTTGGCCGGAAGTATCGGTGTTGTATTGGCAGGTGTGGCGCTGGCTTTAGCCAGCCATCAGTTTGCAAGAGGCGAAATACTGCAGGTTGGTTTATACAAGACTTGGGGTGTTGGCGGACCGGGTATTCGCAAGTTGTATATACAGTATGCAATCCTAGTTGGTATTACAGGATCCTCTTTTGGACTTGTGGTGGGAGTGATAGTGCAGGAGATTTTGCTTCAGCTGATTTCTGATTGGCTACCCGTTAATTTACCCCCGGCCACTGTAAAGACGTGGACGATCGGCTTTTTTACAGGAGTGCTCTGTCTGTCTGGCTTTATGATGCCTGCCCTATGGCATCTCCCTGCTCTTTCGGCTCTCACTGTGTTACGAAAAGATATTAAGGTAAAGCCGCTGGGGTTAGTTTATCGGGGTATCTTTGGTGTAGTGACCATCGGATGTCTTCTTTGGTACTATAGTGCGAGTCTCATGGTTGCACTAGCAATTTTTTCCACATTTGTTGTTATAACATTGGCAACTTTTATTCTTGGTTACGCGCTACTCATGCTTGGGAAGGCAGTATCCCAAAAATTTGGCAGCGTTTGGAGGTTGGCATTCGCTAATCTTTGGAGGCGCAGGGCTCAGAGTCTCCTGCAAGTTTTGGGATTTTCAGGCGCGATTAGTTTATTGATGGTGATGACGACAATTAGAACTTCATTGATCGATGAATGGCAGTGGCAACTGGCGGCAGATACGCCGAATCATTTTTTTATCAATGTGGCACCGCACGAACTTGAAGGAGTAGAATCTTTGATGTCAAGTCACTCGCTTAAGAATGTTGGGTGGTACTCTATGGTTCGTGCGAGGATTAGAGCGTTCAATGGCCAGGATTTAACTTCAGAGCAACGCGATAATCATGAGTCATTGCGACGAGAGCTGAATTTAAGTTGGTCTGACAAGCTTCCAGAGGGCAATGAGATAGTGTCGGGGAGCTGGTGGCCAGAAGTATCTGCGAATGATGACTTAAGAGCTGACAAGACAATTCCTGTTTCGATAGAGGTTGACGTTGCCGATGAACTTGGCCTTACTCTTGGCGATTTGGTAACATTCAGCGTTGGAGGGTTAGAATTCGAGGCAAGGGTGGCTAATACTCGTAGTGTAAATTGGCAGAAAATGACCCCTAATTTTTATTTTTTATTTCCAAAGGACGTTTTGTTAGAGTTCCCTCACACAAATATGACGAGTGCATATATTCCGTCTCAGGAGAAGGGAATATTGAACGGACTCTTACGAGATTTCCCTACTCTTCAGGTCATCGAGTTAGACAAGGTGATCAAACGGATCCGCAGTATTGTGTCCCAAGTTACTCGTGGTTTAGAAGTAATGACGGTTTTAATCCTTGTTTGCGGCGTTCTAGTGATGTTTACGTCAGTTCGACTTTCAATGTCAGAACGTCTGCATGAGAGCGCGATCCTCCGAACTTTAGGAAGTTCTCGTTCAGTTATTTTAGGTATTCAGATCATCGAGTTCGCAACCATAGGGTTGATTTCAGGACTCTTGGCAGTCATTGGGGCTGAGACATCGCTTGCGCTCATTAAATATTTTGTCTTTAATTTGCCGCCCGCCATTCATTATCCCTTGTGGAGCATAGGTCCGCTTTTCTGCATGGTTGCGGTTGGAGCACTCGGCGTTGGGTACGCCAAGAGTGCGGTAAGTGACTCGCCTCTCGATCTGTTGCGTCGCTTGTAGCAACATCAACGACGCACTATAAAGGCGCAATAACTTCATCAGTTGAGTCATTAAGTTCCAATATCAGTGCAGTCCCACGTGTCTGCATAAGGGAATTAATTGCCAGCCCTTTGTTTGTCGGATTTTTTTTTTTGGCACGCTAAATGCAGCCTATTTGAGACACTTCTACTGCGACGAGTCAGTCGTCATATACACTTCGGTGAAGCTCATTCGTAATTTAGGGCGGGGTGTTTCATTTAGAGTTGGTAGGAGTAGTTGGGTTTCTGTTGCATGATTTTGAACCTGACTTCGCAAACTCTTGCTCCTTAGTGGCTTGTTTTTGTAAAAATATCGTCACAGATGTTGGGACTGTTTAAAAAGCGCGCCCACGTAACCTCTAGGGAGAGGGTTAACATCCGGAACTTTAGTAAGTGTTAAGAGTTGGTCCAAATATTATTTATCTGAGGAGTTATTATGAAACTAAAGCGGTTTATTGGTTCGTTGTTTATTGTGTTATGTGTTGGTCTTGGGATTCCGGTTTATGCCGATGGGCACGGAACTATTAAGGTCGGAGTACTTCACTCACTTTCTGGAACTATGGCGATATCTGAGACTACCTTGAAGGATACAGTCTTAATGATGGTGGAAAAGCAGAACGAGGCAGGTGGATTGTTGGGGAAGAAACTAGAGGCTGTTGTGGTGGATCCTGCATCCGATTGGCCGCTTTTTGCTGAAAAAACCCGGGAGCTGCTTACAAAGGAAAAGGTTGATGTAATCTTTGGTTGTTGGACATCGGTGTCTCGAAAATCTGTTTTGCCGGTTATCGAGGAATTGAATGGGCTTTTGTTTTATCCCGTCCAGTATGAGGGAGAGGAGTCCTCTAAAAATGTGTTTTATACGGGCGCTGCGCCCAATCAACAGGCTGTCCCCGCTGTTGATTATTTCATGAATGATATCGGTGTGGAGCGCTGGGTACTCGCGGGGACCGATTATGTTTACCCGAGGACGACTAATAAGATTCTAGAAGCTTACCTCAAGGCTAGTGGGGTTGCAGACGAGGATATTATGATAAGTTATACACCATTCGGTCATTCAGATTGGCAGGGAATTGTTTCAGATATTAAGAAGTTCGGCAGCACAGGTAAAAAGACTGGCGTTGTTTCTACAATAAATGGTGACGCCAATGTGCCATTCTACAAGGAACTAGGAAATCAAGGAATATCTGCCGAGGATATACCTGTAGTCGCCTTCTCAGTTGGAGAGGAAGAACTATCGGGACTGGACACTAAGCCCCTAGTAGGCCACTTAGCGGCATGGAATTATTTTCAAAGTGTTGAAAGTCCTGAGAATGAAGAATTCATCGCCGACTGGAAGACGTTTATCAAAGATGATAAACGAGTTACTAATGACCCAATGGAGGCAACATACATCGGATTTAAAATGTGGGTTCAGGCCGTTGAGAAAGCGGGAACAACTGATGTTGACGAGGTGGAGCAGGCTATGCTCGGGATTACTACGCCAAATTTGACGGGAGGTGTTGCAGTGATGAACACTAACCATCATCTTTCAAAACCAGTTTTGATTGGCGAGATACAGGAAGACGGCCAAATTGAGACTGTGTGGGAGACTTTTGGAACCGTAATTGGCGACGCGTGGTCAGACTACTTACCTGCGTCCAGTAAGCTGATCGCGGACTGGACCGATCCGGTTAAATGCGGAAATTTCAACATTGAAACTGGCGAATGTTCCGGTCAAAATTTCTAAATAATAGTAAGAAATCGACCGTAAAAACTGAGAGGCCGCGAGGCCTCTCAGTCTTTATGCCTTTGTTAAACAGTAATATGCATCTTTGGTGGATATATGACTTATGTGGGGCGTAAAAGTTTAAGACTAATCACTTTTACTATGATTTGTGTGTTGGCGAGTTTATGCTCGGCCGACGAAGAATTTCACATAAATGTAAAGCAGTTGGCCGGCGCAAAATTGAGAGCGTTACCTGCTATTGTTGCTAAGTTTGAGACCAGCGGCGAGAGAGCGCTCCCTATACTCCGTGCCATGCTAGAGGGAGCTCTTTACTATCGGAAAAGTGACAAACGCATAGTGGCTGCATATCGCACCGAAACCGGTGATTTTCGGCTTGATGACTTACTAGAAGGTATTGATCTGGAGGTTGCTTCCAAGCGTGAAATAAAAAAAATAGTTGTTAATAACCGGCTTAGAGGACAAATTCGCAAAATTATTGCTCGCATTACTCTTACCAGCGGAGATCGTTTTGTGAGAGAGCTTGCGGTCGATAATATGTTAAATGATTTGAATAAAGAGAATCTTTTATTATTAAGAGCGGCCAGGAAAAAAGAGAAGGATGATGACATTCTTTCGAAGTTAAATATGGCTATTGCCATTGACGATTTAAAGCACAACGAATCTACACAACTGAGGTTGGATGCCATCGATATTATCGACAGTAGCCTTCAGCCGATAGTTGTTAACACTTTAAATTCGCTCTTGGTTATAGATGCTGAGGGAATGCCTATTGAAAAAGATGAAGAAGTTCGTGAAAGAGCAATGAAGGCAAAAGAATCCATCGAGCTAAAGATTTCATTTTATGAGGTTTTGCAACGCATTTTCTACGGCCTCAGCCTTGGTTCAATTCTACTTCTTATCGCCACCGGGCTCGCTATAACCTTTGGAGTGATGGGTGTAATCAATATGGCGCATGGTGAATTGATAATGCTAGGCGCTTACACGGCATATGTGGTGCAGTTGCTCCTCCCAAACGGTATCGAATACTCGATCTTAATTGCGATACCTGCAGCTTTTGCTGTTTCGGGACTCTGCGGTATTCTTATAGAAAGATATGTGATTCGATATCTTAGAGGCCGCCCATTAGAGACTTTATTGGCTACTTTTGGAATTAGTTTGATTTTACAACAAACTGTTCGCACCATTTTTTCGCCACTGAATCGACAGGTGGTGAGCCCAACTTGGTTGAGCGGCTCGTTGGAAATTAACCCGGTTTTTGCGCTAACGTACAATCGACTCTATATCCTTGCATTTGCAGTTCTCGTTTTACTGTGTCTTCAGTTAGTTTTGAAAAAAACAAAGTTAGGTCTCCAGGTACGAGCGGTATCTCAAAATCGTGAAATGGCGAGGGCGATGGGTGTTAGGACGGAGAGGGTTGATGCTCTTACTTTTGGTCTTGGCGCAGGCGTCGCTGGTGTCGCTGGTGTGGCGCTAAGTCAACTCACGAATGTGGGTCCAAATCTTGGACAAGCGTACATTGTTGATTCATTTATGGTAGTCGTATTTGGAGGTGTTGGTAATCTGTGGGGAACGATGGTAGGCGGTTTCACGCTCGGGGTTGCAAATAAATTTTTAGAGCCAATTACCGGTCCAGTTTTAGCTAATATTTTTGTGCTCATTTTCATAATTTTGTTTATTCAAAAGCGGCCCAGCGGTTTGTTTCCTCAGACAGGGAGGGCAGCGGAGTGATTAAGCATTACCGAGATGAAGGTAGAGCAGAGTATTTTTTTCAGAAAAATGGACGTGCGTTTTTAATTATCCTTTTTGGAGTGGTTATCTATGCATCTTGTTGTAACTTATTTATTCCGGATGATTCAATCTTTTATGTAAGCACATACACAATAACGTTACTCGGAAAGTATTTGTGTTTTGCTTTACTCGCCCTCTCGGTAGACGTTGTTTGGGGCTATTGCGGAATATTGAGTCTTGGACACGGAGCCTTTTTTGCTCTCGGTGGATACACCATGGGAATGTATCTGATGAGGCAAATAGGGGAGCGCGGTGTGTATGGTCATCCGGTCTTACCTGATTTTATGGTATTTTTAAATTGGAAAGAGCTTCCTTGGTTCTGGTATGGCTTCGACAGCTTTGGATTTGCAATGCTGATGACCTTAGTTGTGCCCTCAGTTTTAGCATTTGTTTTTGGTTGGCTCGCATTTCGATCTCGCGTTACTGGAGTGTACTTATCGATTATTACTCAGGCGCTGACTTATGCATTGATGCTTGCTTTTTTTCGTAATGAAATGGGATTTGGAGGAAACAATGGACTAACCGACTTTAAAGATATACTAGGGTTTGATCTTCAGTCGGACAGGACGAGGGTTGTTCTTTTTTGTTTGTCAGCAATAGCGCTTGCTATAGCTTATCTCCTGAGTCAGCTAATCCTGCAATCTCGTTATGGGAGAGTGGTGGTAGCCATCAGGGATGCGGAAGCCAGAACTAGATCTATTGGCTTTAAGACTGAAAATTATAAGGTTTCCTTATTCGTTTACTCAGCGGCGCTTGCTGCAATTGCTGGTGCGCTTTATGTGCCTCAGGTAGGAATTATCAATCCTGGCGAATTTTCTCCGTTAAATTCAATCGAAATTGTCGTATGGGTTTCTGTTGGAGGACGTGCCACTTTATATGGAGCAGTTGTTGGTGCGATTCTGGTGAACTATGCAAAGACGAAATTCACAGCGGAGTTTCCAGATGAATGGTTATATGCGTTAGGACTACTTTTTGTTGGAACAACCATTTTTTTACCTAAAGGCCTGATGGGGTTTTTCGATGTAAAAAAATGGCGAAACCAAAGAAGAGGGTAAAAAAAGATGATATGAACATCTTTAAGTCCCCTAAAATAGAGCAAGTGCGTCGTGCAGTGTCTCCGCTAAACTACGCTCGGAATAATAGCGAGTTAGCAGTGGATGTATCTCATAACGTGATCTTGTATGTAGAGTCTTTGTCGGTAAGCTTTGATGGTTTTAAGGCTCTCGATGACTTGAATTTATACATAAATAACGGTGAACTTCGATGCTTGATTGGCGCAAATGGAGCTGGTAAAACCACTTTAATGGATGTTATAACTGGAAAAACTCATCCAGATAAGGGGCATATATATTTCGGCCAAACCATTGATCTTTTGGGCAAAACAGAGACTGAAATAGCGCAGTTAGGAATTGGAAGAAAATTTCAAAAACCTACTGTTTTTGAGAATCAAACGGTATTTTCTAACCTCGAACTGGCGATGAGAGGAGACAAAGGTATCTTGCATGCCTTATTCTCCAAGTTACGCTCCGAAGATTTGGATTGGATAAAGGAAGTTACAGGAATTATTGGACTCGATTCAAAAGAAAATTTGTTAGCAGGTGCACTATCCCATGGTCAAAAGCAGTGGCTTGAGATAGGGATGTTACTTATTGCAGATCCAAGACTTATGCTTATTGATGAACCTGTCGCGGGAATGACTGCCAGCGAGACTGAGCGGACAGCAGAGCTGCTTATTTCACTTGCGGGCGATCGGACTGTGGTTGTGGTTGAACATGATATGGACTTTGTAAGAAGTATTGCTCGCACAGTAACGGTGTTACATCAAGGCTCGGTTATAGCTGAAGGTAGTATGTCGGACATTCAGAGTAATCCGGCAGTGGTTGAGGTATATTTGGGTGAAGAGCAGTGATCGCCCTGCATGGTGTTAATCAACACTACGGGGGAACTCAGATTCTTTGGGACCTAGATTTGGAGATCGAGGAGGGATCGTGTGTTTGCGTAATTGGACGTAATGGTGTTGGGAAGACTACTTTACTAAAGTGTTTGATGGGGTTGTTGCCATTAACTTCCGGTAAAATTAGCGTTTCTCATACAGATTTTTCTGGAGAATCTCCTGATAAGCGAGCTCGAGAGGGAATCGGCTATGTACCTCAGGGCCGTGAAATCTTCCCACTATTGACAGTTGAAGAGAACTTGCGCATTGGATTGGGAGCTAGATCGGACAACGCTTCAGTTATCCCTGAGAAAATATTTGAGCTTTTTCCGGTACTGCATGAAATGCTGATACGCAGGGGTGGTGACCTATCAGGAGGGCAACAGCAGCAACTTGCAATTGCCCGAGCTTTGGTGATTGACCCTAAGATTCTCATCCTGGACGAACCTAACGAGGGTATACAACCGAATATAGTTGCTGAAATTGGACGAGTCATAACATATTTGAATAAGACTGAGGGAATAACAGTTCTTCTCGTAGAGCAGAAAATCTCTTTCGCTAGAAAAGTTGGTAAAGAGTTTCGTTTGATGGAAAAAGGTCGGATTGTGGCATCGGGTCGAATGACGGAGTTAAGTGATGATTTAATCTCACAACACTTGGCGGTCTAAATTTAATAAAATACCTAATATTAAAGGGAGGACATTAGAAATGACTAATAAAAATCTTGTCAGGTCGATATTTTTGGTAATGGCCGTAGCGGGTAGTGGGACTTTGTTAGCTCACGACGGGATTCACACATGGAGCGAGATGAGTGTTGGCGTCCATTTTCTCTTCGATTTTTTGCACTTGAGGGAGATACTAATTTTTGGTTTAACTGCTATCTTGGCAGCGCTTGTGTATGCGAGGATACGACAACGGTCTTTTCAGTGCCTCAAATTAGACAAGTGCTTTTATGTCGACTGAATTAGAGAGCTGCTCATCAGATGGCTCAAAAATATGGCCGGCATACTTAGGTCTTACCTTTGACAAGCCTGGCGAAAAGACTCGTTTGATCAAGAGTGTACATAAGGGGCCCCTCTATGTGCAGAAATTGTTTTATCCTGAGGGTTTAGAGCATGCACATGTTTATCTGTTGCATCCTCCGGGTGGAATTGTTTCTGGCGATCATCTCAGAATAAGTGTTGATGTCGGAGAAAACGCGGGGGTTTTTTTAACTACACCTGGAGCCGCCAGGATATATAGGGCTCGCAAGGATGTATCGGTTCAGCGAGTAGTATTTGACTTGAATATTGGAGCTAATGCCTTGGTGGAGTGGTTTCCATTAGAGACTATCGTGTTTAGCGGTGCGTGTTCACAAATTTCAACTAAAATAAATTTATCAGAGGGGAGTTGTTTCGCAGGTTGGGATATATGCTCACTGGGCATGCCTGCCTCTCTTTCAGGTTTTGACTTTGGAAGTTTTGAACAAAAGTATGTTCTCCAGAAGGATGGTATGCCTGTTTATGTGGATCGACTCGAGTTGTGTGATCAGGAAAACTTACTTCTTTCCAATCCTGCGGGTTTGCAAGGCTTTATGGTGTCGGGATTCCTCATAATGGGACCTTTTGTTGACGGTACGGATTCTATAATATCAAGGATGCGTGAGATTGAATTCATGGCTAAATCTCCTCATTTAATGTCGATATCGCGGGTTGGAAATTTTCTAATCGGGCGCTACCTCGGAAACAGTGCGGAGTATGCTAAAAAAATATTTGTGAACTGGTGGAAGTTAGCAAGGCCAATTCTAATGTTACGCGAATTTTGTGAACCGCGAATTTGGCTAACCTAAATACCCTAGAAGGAGAGAGACTATTATGGAGTTACTGCCCAGAGAAAAGGATAAATTAATCACTTTCACCGCGGCCCTTCTTGCTGAGAGGCGGCTCGGTCGTGGACTAAAACTTAACTATCCCGAGGCTGTTGCTTATATTTCTATGGCAATTGTTGAGGGAGCTAGGGATGGGAAGTCCGTTGCTCAGTTGATGAGTGACGGAAAGAATATTTTAAGAAGTGATCAGGTGATGGATGGTGTGGCGGAACTTGTTTCAGAAGTCCAAGTTGAAGCAACATTTCCAGATGGCACAAAGTTAGTTACGGTGCATGACCCTATAAATTAGAACCGATGAGGTAATTGATATGATTCCTGGTGAAGTTTTTGTAAGCAGCGGCTCTATTCTGATCAATCAAAATAGGGTGACTATTGAATTAGAGGTGGCTAATGTGGGAGATCGACCGGTTCAGGTTGGCTCGCACTATCATTTTTATGAGGTGAACCCCGCATTAAAGTTTGATCGAATCAGAGCGCGCGGTTTCCGCTTGAATATTGCGTCGGGCACTGCGGTTCGGTTTGAACCAGGGCAGGTTAGGGAAATTAGCCTTGTTTCTCTCGCTGGAACGCGAAATGTTTTCGGGTTTCGAGGAGAGATTATGGGTTCTTTAGAGGAGGTGGAAAATGACTAGTATTGATCGCCAAGCCTATGCTTCCATGTTTGGTCCCACAAAGGGTGACCGAGTCCGTTTGGGAGACACAGAGCTTATTATTGAGGTAGAGAAGGACTTTACTTGCTACGGAGAAGAAGTAAAGTTCGGTGGGGGAAAAGTCATTCGAGATGGCATGGGGCAAAGCCAACAAAGTTGCAGTGAGTCTGTTGATGTTGTGATAACAAATGCTCTGATTTTAGATCATTGGGGTATTGTTAAGGCGGATGTCGGCATAAATCACGGAAGAATCGCTGCCATAGGGAAAGCGGGTAATCCAGATATTCAGGATAACGTTTCGGTCATTATTGGGCCTGGCACTGAAGTCATAGCAGGAGAGGGTTTGATTTTGACTCCCGGCGGCGTGGATGCCCATATCCACTTTATTTGTCCTCAACAAATTGAGGAGGCTCTTATGTCGGGTATTACTACCATGATTGGTGGTGGAACTGGGCCGGCCACTGGAACCAATGCTACAACGTGTACACCCGGAGCTTGGAATATTGGCAAGATGTTACAAGCTACTGATGATATGCCAATGAATTTAGGATTTTTGGGAAAAGGTAACGCTAGCATACCCATTGCGCTGGAGGAGCAGCTCTTAGCTGGAGCATGTGGTCTAAAATTACATGAGGATTGGGGTACTACGCCGGCATCCATTGACAATTGTCTCAGTGTGGCGGAAACGAATGATGTACAGGTTGCTATACATACTGATACCCTAAACGAATCGGGATTTGTCGATGACACCATCGCGGCTTTTAAGGGACGGGCAATTCACACCTATCATACAGAGGGTGCCGGCGGCGGACATGCCCCTGATATTATTCGAGCTTGTGCGGAGTTGAATGTTTTACCCTCATCTACTAATCCAACGCGTCCATACACTGTAAACACCATTGACGAGCATCTGGACATGTTGATGGTTTGTCATCACTTGGACTCATCCATTCCTGAGGACATAGCATTTGCGGACTCTCGCATCCGGAAAGAGACAATAGCAGCAGAGGATATTTTTCATGATCTTGGAGCTTTCAGTATGATTGCTTCAGACTCTCAAGCAATGGGTCGAGTTGGAGAGGTGATCACACGCACTTGGCAAACGGCGCATAAAATGAAGGTCCAGCGGGGACCTTTAGATCAAGATAATGAAAAAATGGATAACTTTCGAGCCAAGCGTTATATAGCAAAATATGCTATCAATCCAGCCATAACTCATGGTATTGATCATGAGATCGGTTCTATAGAAGTCGGAAAGCTCGCAGATCTTGTGCTATGGAAACCAGCTTTTTTTGGGACAAAGCCCACACTAATTATTAAAGGAGGGATAATCGCTGCGGCTCCAATGGGTGATCCAAATGCATCAATCCCGACACCGCAGCCAGTGCATTTCAGAAAGATGTTCGGGAGTTATGGAAAGGCTCCGTCGCAAACATGTGTTACTTTCACTTCAAAAATGGCTGTTGGGGAAGGTCTTGCAAAGAAGTTAGATCTTTCTCGCCGGCTCGTGGCATGTAGGAACACTCGATCCATTACTAAGCGAGACATGATTCATAACGCGTGGATGCCTAATGTTACCGTGGATCCTCAGACTTACGAAGTTCATGCGGATGGGTTGTTAATGACCTGCGAGCCGGCAAAAATACTTCCGCTGGCGCAACTTTACAACTTATTTTAGTTTTTAGGACCTCGATGTTAGAAATATACCAACGACTGTCATCTGCAATGGGGCTCGATATTTATGGGGAGGTAGAGCTTTGTCATTTGCAGCGAGAAAAAGGTCGATTTAAAACGGCCATTTTCACTGGAGAGGCAGTTGGATTTTTTTTGGAGCGAGGGAAAGTACTCAAGGTCGGTGATGCATTGATTAGTAGGTGCGGTAGGGTACTTTTAGTAGCCGCAAAAAAAGAGGCTTTGGTTAGAGCCTCGACAGACGATTGGAATCAGTTTAGTAAGGCTTGCTACCATCTTGGCAACAGGCATGTGAAAGTTCAAATAGGCGAAAAGTGGCTAAAGATATTACCGGATCATGTTCTTGAGGAAATGCTCATAGGGTTGAACATGGCTGTGAAATACGAAAAATCAGCTTTTGTTCCAGAACAAGGCGCGTACCAACATGTAAAAAATCATGAACGCATTATCTGATCTGGGATTACTGCGAATACTCCAACTTAGTAGTTCCGCTTTGCCAGTCGGCGGCTACTCCTTTTCACAAGGTCTTGAATTTGCGATAGAGGAACGTTGGTTGAAAAACTCTTCTGATATCCGCGATTGGATCGCAATTGTATTAGTGCATGCCATAGCGAAGACTGATTTGCCATTACTAATTCGTCTTGTTGAAGCGTTTAAAACTCATGATTTCAAGGGCGTGAGGTATTGGAATTTGCATGTGCTAGCTTGTCGTGAAACGCTGGAATTACGCGAAGCGGAGATTGCGACAGGAAAAGCGCTTGTTAAACTACTTAAAGGCCTAAAGGTTTGTCAGGGTATTGCTCCAAAAGAATCTTTGACTTTTGTAGCAGCTTATGCGCTCGCGGTTTCTTTTTGGAAGATTGACGTAAGAGCAGCTTGCCATGGGTTCGTGTGGTCTTGGATGGAAAATCAAGTAGCTGCAGCTACAAAACTACTTCCACTTGGACAAAGTGCAGCGCAATGTATACTAGATGATTTGATTGGTATGATTCCTAGTGCAGTTAGCGCCTCTCAGTCTGCAAGTGATGTAGAAATCGGGAGCTCTCTGCCTGGATTAGCGATGGCAAGTGCTCTACATGAAACGCAATACACTCGATTATTTAGATCTTAAAGGAGTCAACATGGAGGGTAAACAAACTTTGCGAGTAGGTGTCGGAGGGCCGGTGGGGTCGGGAAAAACAGCGCTCCTAAGGGCGCTTTGTATAAATTTGCGCTCTCAATATGAGATAGCAGTCGTAACAAATGATATCTACACTAAGGAGGACGCTGATTTCCTTACTAAGCATGAAGCACTCAGTGCAGATAGGATTTTAGGCGTAGAAACAGGTGGCTGTCCTCATACTGCAATCCGAGAAGATGCGTCTATGAACCTTGCAGCTGTTGAGTTACTGGGAGTTCGTCATAAAAGTTTGGATATAATTTTTATTGAAAGTGGTGGCGACAATTTGAGTGCTACTTTTTCTCCAGAATTATCTGATTTGACTTTATATGTAATTGACGTATCAGCCGGCGATAAAATACCAAGAAAGGGTGGTCCTGGAATTACTAAATCAGATTTATTAATAATAAACAAAACTGACCTCGCACCTTATGTAGGCGCATCCCTGGATGTTATGGATCGGGATGCTAAGCGAATGAGAAATGCTGAACCATTTGTCTTTTCTAATTTAAAAATCGGAGAAGGGCTTCCAGAAATTATAAATTTTATTATCAATGAGGGGATGTTGTTAAAAGAATGACTGTTGATGCTTTTGTTTCATTAAAACCCTTTTCAAATTTATATCTAGCCTGTTCTAGGTAATCTCAAGTGGAATGTTGTACCAGCCGCGTCATTTGACGCAATAGTAATTTGACCATGGTGCTGATTGACCACGATAAACTTGGTGAATGAAAGACGGTTCTCGGGAAGGTACTTATTTGTAGGAAGCTCATGATCTGTGTATGGCTCGAATATTAACCGTTGCTCCTCCAAACTCAGAGAAGCTCCATTATGGTTGATTTGGATGATGATGCTTTCTTGGTCGGAAAAAACCCGGATATTAATCTGTGGTGTATGGTCATCTTCATCTATCTCCCCAAGCTGCTGACAGGAATGTCGAAACAAACTTAGGAAGACTTGTTGTAGCTCCGTCACATGACATCGTATCTGAAGGGTATTATCGTCATAGTCACAAGTTACATCGATATCTCGGAATCTTAAACCGGAGTTTACTGAGAGCAGACTCACGGCTAGGTCAAGACTGTGGTCGATTATTTTATTCATTTGTTCAATCGACGTTTCATTCCCTTTTGCATTAGAGAAAGAGAGTAAATTTTCTACAACATTTTTGGATTGCTGACCACGAATGAGCGCATTTTCTATGAGTTCGTTGAGCCAAATTGGATCCAGCAATTCCTCGGATAAAGCTTGTCGGACTGAGTGTAAATCCTTTAAAGTAGCATTAAGAGGTAAATTAATATCCTGTGCCATCACGGCGGCCATTTCCCCCACAGATGACATTTTATCTCTCTGGAGAATTAAATTGTTTGCATTTACTTGTTTAGTCACGTCATCAATAAGGATGACTGCGCCGGTTTCTTGTTGCTCTTGAAGCGGATAGATTGTGACATTAAAGTACTTATGGTCTTTTCGATATGATTTGAAAGAAAGGATTTTTTTTTCCGTACGCGCCTGAGTAACTTGGTCTTTTGATAGTGTGATTTGAGGATATCGTTCCCAAAGGTTCTGTCCCTTTATTTCACTTCTTTTAAATCCGCTTACTTTTTCAGCCTCAAGGTTCCATTGTGTGACTATATTTTTGCCATCTAGCCCCACCAGCATGAATGGCATGGAGTGTAAAATACTTCCAATGTATGCCTCTGAACTTGCAAGTCGTGCAGTTGTAGTAAGGTGTTCTTTAATTTCTTCCGCAAGTGCTAAATTGCTATTTTGGAGTAACTGATTTGAATGGTTTAAGTTTGAAGTGCGTTCTTCAACTCGTTCTTCGAGTTGTCTACGGATTGCTTCTAACTCTTTGTTATAGCGCTTTACTTGCCTTTGGCTTAAAAATAATCGCAAAGCGGTCAGAGATAAAGCGATAATTAAAATGCTGCTCGAAAAATTTGCAACATACTGCCAGTTCGTGCTGCCATCCTCATTTCGAAAGGCCCAAAATATATCTGCCGATGCGATCTGTGATAACGTTAATCCCAGAATTATTATTGCCCCTTTCAAGACGCTAATAATTTCTATTTGTCTCTTTTTGCGAACTGCATTGCACTTGTTCATCGTGATTTTCTCGTGCGAATTCCGATTTTTAGGCACAAACCCTACCCATTGTATCTATTGCCAACCAAGTTTGGCGAGTTTTTTGTTATTTAGAATATAAGTATTTGAGGAGGATGAATACTTTTTATAGAAGTCTATGATGAGCAACTTATGCTTATGGTCGACGCCCATTTGGGAGGTCTTAACGCATACTTCGACATTGCTGAGTTTTCATCATACGGATGTTGGAGCAAATGCAAGAGGTCGGTTACCAAGCTAAAGTCTCCACACTCGGCAAGTGTTATCGCCTCTTGCGCCATGTGATTACGTAGAATGTATTTAGGGTTCACATCCAACATTTTTTTACGACGCACCTCTTCGGACACTATTTCATGTTGCAGCAACTTGTTATAATCAGCGGACCATTTATAGAAATCGCCCAAACATAAAAACATATCTCTTATGGGGGTATTCTCACCTGCTAGCTTGTAGTTACTCAAAGATCGAAAAAAAATACAATAATCAATTTTATTAGTTGCAAGAGGCTCCAATAAGCGCTCTATGATTTTTAACTTTTTAGAGGGAGCGTGCTCGAGACCAAATTTATCTGCCATTAGTCGAGTGTAAACTTTTTCGTATTCGGGCTGATATTCATTTAGAGTTTCTACTAATTCTGTATCCGGTATCAGTGTAGAAAAGGCAAGTGCAAGTGCATTGAGATTCCAAAGACCGATTTTTGGCTGATTTTGGAATGAATAACGCCCTTGATGATCAGATTGATTGCATATAAAACTCGGGGTATATTCGTCGAGAAAACCAAAGGGGCCATAATCAATAGTGTCCCCGAGTATACTCATGTTGTCCGTGTTCATTACGCCATGACAAAAACCAATCGCTTGCCATTTGGCAATAGTCCGAGCAGTGTTTAAAACGGCAAATCTAAATAGCTTTTTGTAGTTACTTTCACAATTATTCCAGTCCGAAAAATGCCGTTGAATTACGTATTGTGCTAAATTTTTTACAGCTGATTTTTCGCCTCTGTGATGAAAATGTTCAAATGACCCGAAACGAATATGACTTCTCGCTAAGCGGCAAATTACCGCGGCATTTTCTGTATATTCCCTGTAAACCGGTGTTTTACTGTTGAAAATACAGAGCGCCCGAGTTGTCGGAATACCCAACGCGTGCATTGCTTCGGAGCATAAGTACTCGCGTACACTGGATCGTAAAACAGCACGGCCGTCTCCAAGCCGTGAGTAAGGTGTTGTCCCTGCCCCTTTGAGTTGGATATCCCATAGATCACCGTCAACCGAGAGCTCTCCGAGAGTTATGGCTCGCCCATCACCTAATTGCCCTGCCCAAACTCCAAATTGATGGCCAGAATATACAAGGGATATTGGTGTTATGTTACTGGGGATATTTGAACCGGATAAAAGATTAAATGTTTCACGATTTTTGAGGAAATTTGCTTCCAGCCCGAGATCTCTGACTAGTAGATCATTCACATTTCCCAATTCCGGCTTTTGAAGTGGTTTCGGTGAAACAGAGCTGAAGTACTCTTCATCGAATTCCTTGAAAGAGTTAAAGAAGTGTTGCTTAAGTCTCTTTGATATGACGTCCATATAAATCGCCTTAATTTGCTAAAGTTTTTGCGTCCTTTTGATTATAATGAGAACGTTATTTTATGCTTAAACTTTTTCTAGTGAGTAGCTTTATTAAATTATGAAATGAAAAGCATTTTTTCCTAGGTGTGATTTAACACCAGATGTACTATACGCAAAATTCAAATTAAGGGGTCCAAGCCAATTATGGAAGTGAATCTCATCTTAGATTTGATCGATGACTTGAAAGCGCGTACAGATGTGCTCAGGAGGTACCTTTGACTATGATCATCGAAAAGAGCGACTTGCCGAGGTTGAGTTAGAACTAAGTGAACCACGTGTATGGAAGAATACGTCAAAAGCTAAGGAGTTAGGTCGAGAGCGGGCTTCTCTTGAGGATATAGTTACAACAATTGAAGCACTTGACAGAGGCGTTGAGGACACGCGTCAGCTTTTGCAACTTGCTGTGGAGGAGCTTGACGTTGATATTGTTGATGAGGTGAGATCTGATATTAGCTCGTTAGACGCAAATTTAGCTGAGCTTGAATTCAAGCGTATGTTTTCTGGACAAATGGATGGTAATAATGCCTTTATTGAAATACAAGCAGGATCAGGAGGCACTGAAGCGCAAGATTGGGCAGAGATGTTATTAAGGATGTATCTCCGGTGGACTGATGATAAAGGATTTAAGAGTGATTTGATCGAGTACTCCGCAGGTGAGGTCGCCGGAGTGAAAAGCGCCACTGTTCAAGTAAGTGGCAACTACGCGTACGGCTGGTTACGGACAGAGATTGGAGTTCATCGACTTGTTCGAAAGTCACCGTTTGATTCCGGTAATCGAAGACATACGTCATTTGCCGCAGTTTTTGTGTCCCCTGAGATTGATGACCATATAGCAATAGATATTAATCACTCTGATGTTCGGACAGATACATACCGAGCCTCTGGAGCGGGTGGCCAGCATGTCAATAAAACTGATTCGGCAGTGCGATTGACTCACCAACCGAGCGGGATTGTGGTTCAATCTCAAAGTCAGCGTTCTCAGCATCAAAATAGAGAAAAATGTTGGCAGATGCTTCGTGCGAGACTATATGAATTTGAGGTTCAAAAACGAAAACAGGTTGCCCAAGCCACTGAGGATGCTAAGTCTGAAATTGGATGGGGAAGTCAAATACGATCATATGTTTTAGACGACGCCAGAATAAAGGATTTAAGAACAAATATTGAAACACGTAATACGCAAGCGGTTCTGGATGGTAAACTCGATGTATTCATTAAAGCATCGCTCAAGGCAGGACTTTGATCAATCTGCTGGGGCTAGTAGGTAAGTTTTTATGAGAAAATATTTCTAATGACCGAGCAACGAGATGAAAATAAATTGATAGCGGAGCGCAGAGCAAAGTTAAATAAACTTCGGTCTGGATCAAATACGCCGTTCCCAAATGATTTTAAACCTAAAGCACTTGCTGACCAACTTGAGAAAACCTATTCACTGGCAACTAAACAAGATTTGGAGACGCTTAGACATCAAACCTCTGTTGCTGGGCGCGTTATGCGAAATAGGGGTTCGTTTATTGTCATACAAGATCGCTCTGGAGCCATACAGCTCTACGTAACAAAACATTCTCGAGTTTTTGTGAAGAACCTCGATTTAGGTGATATTATTGGAGTTGAGGGTATTTTGTGCCGGTCAGGTAGAGGAGAACTTTATGTCGAGATAGAAACATTTACCCTGCTCACTAAATCTTTGAGACCTTTGCCTGACAAGTTTTATGGACTAGCCGATCGTGAAATGCGTTATCGTCAGCGATATCTTGATTTAATTGTCAACTCAGATGTTCGTTCTTCATTCCGTGCACGTTCCAAGATAATTACTTATATACGTGATTTTTTAAATAGCGAAAATTTTCTGGAGGTAGAGACGCCTATGTTGCAGCCGATCCCTGGTGGTGCGGCTGCAAGACCCTTTGTGACCCACCATAACGCAATGGCGATTGATATGTACCTCCGCATAGCGCCAGAATTGTATCTAAAGCGTTTAGTAGTTGGGGGATTTGAACGAGTTTATGAGATCAATCGTAGCTTCCGAAATGAAGGGTTATCAACTCGGCATAATCCCGAGTTTACCATGCTTGAATTTTATCAGGCCTATGCAGATTACAATGACCTGATGAAGTTTACTGAGCGGTTACTTAGTGGTATCGCAAGGGAAATTCTCGGCAGCGATCGAGTGATCAATACAAAGCGAGATGAATACGGCAATAAATTGGGTGAAGTGGAATATGACTTCTCTAAGCCGTTTAGGCGCATATCGGTCATGGACTCAATTTTATTGTTTAATCCAACGATTGTCTCTGATGAATTATTAAATCTGGAGCAAGCACAGCGTGTCGCTGTAGATCTTGGAATTTCTGTTGATGCAAATTGGGGTGTTGGTAAATTGCAGATTGAAATTTTTGAGAAAACTGTCGAGCATCGTTTAGAACAACCCACTTTTGTAACGAATTATCCAATTGAAGTATCTCCCCTTGCGCGGCGGAGTGATGCCAATCCGAGTGTCTCTGATAGATTTGAATTATTCATAGGCGGACGAGAGGTGGCGAATGGTTTCTCAGAACTTAATGATCCTGAAGACCAAGCAAATAGATTTAGTGCACAGTTAAACCAAAAAAATTCTGGCGATGAAGAGGCGATGTATTTTGATGAGGATTATATTAAAGCTCTGGAATATGGGATGCCCCCAACCGCTGGGGAAGGCATTGGTATTGACCGCCTTGTGATGCTGTTCACTGATTCTTCATCTATTAGAGATGTTCTGCTGTTTCCGCATATGAGACTGGAGTAGTTTACCTAGTTTAATCCGTCTCAGGTCACTGAATTGCCTTCAAGGCTTTATTCCGACATCAGCTTCAGTGAGAAAATAGCGGAGCTCTTGCCCGATAGAGCGTATGGGTTATGAAGATAGATGCTGTTAAAAGAGCCACTGCAATGGATTGGTGTGCTGCAGCGAGCGGTATCGGAACGTGCAGTAGTAATGTGGAGATCCCAAGAGTTACTTGTAGTGTAATTAAAACAAAAATGCATTTTGCGCTGGTCTTGAACGCGTCACTCATGTCAGAGCGTAAAGCTACGATAACAAATAGAATAATTGACAGTGTTGTTAGATACGCGAGTATTCGGTGGTTGAATTGTATGGTCGCTATGTCTTCAAAAATCGACAACCATTTCGGCTGCATTGAATAAATTTCGGCTGGTATGAAAGAATCACCCATCAAAGGGAATGTAGGGTAAGCATGACCGGCGCGCGTGCCAGCCATTAATCCTCCGGACACAATCATTAAGAAAATAAGCACCAATATCAGGCAAGAGGGTAATAGCAGTTGAGTAGATTGTCGCTCTGGTCGGTTTCCTAAGTCGAGTGTAACCCAAATAATAGAGCTATAGATTATTATCGCGTTTGAAAGGTGGGCAGTGAGTCGGTATTGACTAACTCTAGGATCGTCCGTCAGACCACTTTGCACCATATACCAGCCCAAAACACCTTGTGCAGCTCCTAGCATTAGTATTGCAAATAATTTGGGGGATAAACCTTTCGGGATGCGCCTGGTGATACACAAGAACATAAAGGGGAACAAAAACATGATACCTATGAAACGTCCGAGCATTCGGTGAAGATACTCATACATAAATATTTTTTTAAATTCGTATAGACTCATACCATTGTTTATCAATTTGTACTCAGGAAATTGTTGGTACTTGGCGAAAAGGATTTCCCAGTCATTTGTGTTCAGCGGAGGAATAACACCCGCGATTGGCCTCCACTCAACCATTGATAATCCAGAACCTGTAAGTCTTGTGACACCGCCCAATAAAATCATGCCATATATTGTGAGTGCACACGCAGAAAGCCAAAAGATGATTTGCTTATTATAGTGAGCTTGAAGCTCAATGGATGGATTCGCTGACGATATTTCGAAGTTAATCCGAGCTGACATTTCTGGAGAACCTAAGCTTTATGCCATTATGATGAAAATTTACAGTGTTACGCGGGTGGTTATCGAACAGACCAACCCCAGCAAATTTAAAAATATTTTGATGGAAACTACAGTACGAATAAAGTTATGTTAAAGGAAATGACAAACCATGGATGTTTGATAAGATTTTGGCATTAAAGCTGGGAACAGATTTATTATCTGATAATGAGACATTATGCCCTTTCGGTTGTAATAAATTGATGACTATTGGTGTTGTCTTCGTTGACTAACTCTTATTATTACATGTTAAAAAATTCTGGAGTTTCTTATGACAATCAAAAAAAAAAGAAAGTTTTTGGAATTACCAGAGGGTGACTGGGTTACGATATTAGAAGAATGCATAAAAAAATCAGAGCTTTTAGATCTGGAATCATTTTTAAAAGCCCAATATGAAAACTGCGTAACAATATATCCGCCGCGAAATCGGGTCTTTGCAGCGCTTGAGCATACTCAATTTTATGATGTCCGTGTCGTAATTTTGGGCCAAGATCCCTATCACGGCCCCCATCAAGCAAATGGTCTCTGCTTTTCAGTGATGCCCGGCGTGGCCGTGCCCCCGTCACTGGCAAATATTTATCGAGAGTTAAGGGATGACGTTGGTTGTTTGCTCCCCTCGCATGGGTGCCTTCATAGCTGGGCAAAACAAGGTGTATTGTTAATTAATTCCGTTTTAACAGTAGAAAAATCAGCGCCTGGTTCTCATAGAGGAAAAGGTTGGGAAGTTTTTACAGATGCCATAATTACTTTGCTCAATGATAAACACAAGGATTTAGTATTTTTCTTGTGGGGAAGTTACGCCAGAAAAAAGGCAGTCTTGATAGATCGTCAACGCCATATGGTCCTAGAGGCCGCTCATCCATCACCACTTTCGGCGTATCGAGGTTTTTATGGATGCAAACATTTTTCTCGATGCAATACTTACTTGAAAAACATTGGTAAAACACCCATCGACTGGCAGTTACCTTCACTACGTAGCATTGAATAATCGAACTTGACTCTCCACGAGTTAAAAAAGAAATAATCATTCCCCTGTTCTAGTGGATTCCGTTCATAGGCTAGAACACAAAAATTTCAAGTTGTCGCAAAGAGATAGCTGATCGGTTAAATGTTGTTACGCTAAACTTTTTTCAATTCTTGGAATTATGGACACATCAATGTTCTATCGGGATTTCAGATGCATGGATTAGCGTGTCGTCAGCTATTTGAAGGTTGTTAAATTCCTCACATGTTATGGGGATAACAGCCAACATCTCGACTTCCTTTCTGGTTACCCATGCCGCTGCTGTAACATGCCCGAGTAATTTTTTGCTGGAAGAAAATATTTTGCTACCCGGTTCGGGTAAGCTTTGAAGTGAGCAACGCAACGCGCGGATGCGTCTTTTCACTGAGCCTCTGTAATGCGTTCTTGCTATGACTTCTTGTCCCGTGTAGCAACCTTTTTTAAAGCTTATAAAACCTTGGCTATCTAAATTTAGCATCTGAGGAATAAAACGCTCTGTAGTTGCTTTAGTCACTTCAGAATAACCGGTCCTCAGTGTTAGTAAGTCAGCGAAATTTTTGTCCACAAAAGTCAAATCTTTAAGTGACTTAAGTACAGCAAAGTTAAGACTTTGAGCACAAGTAAATGAATATTGACCCTTTTCAATACAGCTTAGCCATCCTATGTTATTCTCACACCTACCTCCTTTTTTGGTGGGAACTAAGTCGAAAAGAGCATGTAGGACAGTCTGGATTTTAGGACCAGCAATGAAAAAACTACAGAACTTTTCGCTGACGTCCTGTACTTCTAGTTTAAAGAACTTCGAATATTTTTGAAGGCTTTTAATGGCAATCTCAATCATGGATAGGTTAATTTCCAAGATAATGTCGCCGTTTAATGAACTATGCGCACTAAAAGTAAAGATTACTGTCCCCGAAGGAGAACAATGCGCTCCTTTGACGACTGAGTTATGATTAACTTGACTTACATCGCAAGTTACTTGGCCTTGGAGAAATTTAATTACCTCTGGACCAGAGAGAGCAATGTATCCTCTGTGAGTAGAGCAAATAATTGTCTCCTTGAGAGTCAAGTTGAAATTCGCGGGGAGCTTTTTCAAAGGCAGCATTAACTCATGGTAACCATCATCTAGATGAGATATCTGCGTAGTATATAGATTAGAGATTGTCATTTTTATCTCGGACGTCTTGTTTCATCATTTTAGGTAGGATTATAACCCCGTTTTAGAGAGGATGGCGATGTATGCATAAAAATAGACTCAGCTGGGCCGCAAGACGAGGGATGTTGGAGCTTGATTTGTTGTTGCAGCCGTTTGTGGAGAACGAGTATGAGAAGTTAAATCAAGAGGACAAAATGCGTTTTGAGGTATTACTTGAAAAAGATGATCAAACTCTACTACAGTGGTTTTTGAACCTAGATGAGCCCGGTGATCAGAACATTAAACGAATCGTAGATTTAATACGATTCACTTTCTCGAGCTGATTAGCTTATTCACCTTTTCCTGTGGTGCACATAGAGATGATTAGTTTAGTCCGCCTCTTTGTTTGGTGCCAAAATTGTGTCTACGGCGCTCTTCTCCCTGTCAGGATGATCCAAATTGTAATGAAGGCCTCTACTCTCACGCCTTTTTAAGGCAGACTTAACAATCAGTTCACAGGTCACGACAATGTTACGTAATTCTAAAAACTGAGAATTAACATGACTTTTTTTAAAACGCGCATCAATCTTGCGTTTAAGCCTTTGAATCTTTAATTCTGCTTTCTTCAATTCGGCATCTGTGCGCACTATACCAACACACTTCCACATAAGCATCCTTAAAAGTCGCATGTTTTCATCAACGAAAGCGGTTTGATCAATTACTTTTGTTTTCTCAAACTTTTTTCTTGGAATTTTATTTGGATGGCAAGGGGATGCTATTTTTTGATTGATAAAGCTTGCAGCCGCTCGCGCATATACAACGCATTCAAGTAGTGAGTTGCTAGCCATCCGGTTAGCGCCATGGAGACCGGTGAATGCATTTTCGCCAATTGCAAAAAGATTTCTAAGATCTGTTTGAGCATTCATATCTACTACTATACCCCCACAAGTGTAGTGAGCAGCTGGAACAATGGGTATTGGTGTTTTAGTGATATCTATACCAAGGGCCAGACAATTTTCAAAGACCGTGGGAAAGCGTTCCATGATAAATTTCGAGGATTGCATACTAATATCTAGGTATAGGCAGGCACAATTCAGTTTTTTCATCTCTTGATCTATTGCTCGGGCAACTACATCGCGCGGAGCTAGTTCTGCCTTCTCGTGGTACAGATGCATAAAACGACTTCCGTCAGGCAGCAGTAGTTTCGCACCCTCACCTCGTAAAGCTTCCGTTATCAGAAAGGAGTTAGCTTTTGGATGGTAGAGACAGGTAGGATGAAATTGGTTAAATTCTAAATTGCCAACTCGACAACCGCTTCGCCAGGCTATGGCAATACCATCTCCGCTTGCTCCATCGGGATTGCTGGTGTGTAAATAGCATTTGCTTGCACCTCCAGCAGCTAAAACTACGTTGTGAGCCAAAAATGTAACTACTTTATTCTCTTTTATGTTAAGCAAATGAGCGCCGATGCAAGTTACATCTTCAACTACTTCATTAGCGCTCGTGATGAGATCCATAGCGCAATGATTTTGGAAAACGTCTATATTCGATGCTGAAATTACTCGGTGTACTAAAGCATCCGTGACAGAACGCCCAGTTGCATCGGCACTGTGAAGAATTCGTCTATGACTATGTCCGCCCTCTTGCGTAAGATGAAATTGCTTTTGGTCGTCCTGTAAGGTGAAATTTACTCCCTGATTGATTAGCCAATGAATGGCGTCGGGCCCATTTTTGATCACAAATTCAACAGCACTTTTGTGGCACAAACCTGCTCCAGCAACTTGGGTATCATTCATGTGAAGGGCTGTGCTGTCGTTTTCATCAAATACGGCGGCAATTCCGCCTTGAGCCAGCCATGAGGCTCCCGCTTTCAGTGTTGATTTACTCACTAAAGCTACACGTTTTTTTCTGTCGATATGCAAAGCGAGGGTTAGTCCAGCGGTGCCGCTCCCTATCACTAGCACATCATAGTATAAGTTTTTCATGGTACTAACATTCTTAAATACTCTTCACATGATTATAGCCTACCGGCTTTGTAGCCGTGGGAGTTTTCCCTGGCGAAGGAATCAAGTCTCCGGTATCGTTAGGGGTAATTGTTATTTAGTTGATACTTAATGATAGATCGCACTACCTCAAATGTAACAGACTGTAAGCTTTTGTCGAGGGCTAAAAGGGGAGACAAGAGAGCATTTGAATTATTGGTGATTAAATATCAGCAAAAAGTTCAGAATTCTTTGGCACGTTTCGTAAAAGATCGAGATGAATTAAATGACTTAACCCAAGAAGTTTTTATTAAAGCATATAAAGCCTTGTCAGCATTTCGAGGGGACAGTCAGTTCTATACTTGGGTACATAGAATTGCATTAAATACGGCTAAAAATCATTTAGTTGCAAGAAGTCGACGACCACCCACATCTGATATTCAAGTATCTGATGCAGAAAGTTATAACAGTTATTATCAACTACACGATATTGATACGCCAGATAACATTCTATTGTGTGAGCAGATGGAACAAATATTAAAAGAAACTATAAGTCAATTACCGGAAGATCTTAGATCTGTAATCTCCCTTCGAGAGAATCAAGACTTGAGCTATGAGGAAATCGCTAAAATAATGGGATGCCCCACAGGAACTGTACGATCGCGATTATTTCGGGCCAGAGAAATTCTTGACGAGAAAATAACGGCGGTATTGGATGGCAGATAAAAAATGATTTGAACGTTTTTTTAAAATTGGTGTCAGAGTAAGTGTTGAATAATTTTGGAGGCTAAGGGGCTTGGGTGAAAACAAGATTCATTTAGATGAGAAGTGCCGGAGAGATCTTTGCGCATTGATGGACGGTGAAGCGAGTGACTTTGAAGTTCAAGGTATTTTGACTGCAATGGATGGCAAAAGCGCGAGAGAAGTCAGAGAGCTTTGGCGTCGCTATAATCTTGCGTCCAATAGCATCCGGAATGAAACATCCGGAATAGGGTTCGATGTAAGTGGTGATGTTGTAGCCGCGATAAAAAACCAACCAATCCGCCATTTGACCAGGCCAAAGAAAATTTCAGAAGCAATCCTTCAGTTCGGTGTGGCGGCTTCGGTAGCGATGTTTACGATATTTAGCATTCAGCATTACAACAATAGTGATTTGATTGATCAAACTCCTCATAATGTAAAAGTTGAGTCAAACGGAGTGGACGCTAGTATGGGTCCGGCGGCACAGTTCCCTACCGGATTCAAACCGAATATTAATGTTCAGACCGTCAGCATTGGCTCGATCAGAAAGCCAGAGCCAAAGGTATCACTGGATACCAGCTTATTCCAGGATGACAGAATTCGAGATCACATTGATCGAAAGGTCTCTGAGTATTATCGTCAGTCCACACACATTGATCGTGATCGCAAAAACCGTATGTAAAGTTCAACAATACGAAAATTACACCTGATAAAACAGAGTGGTACAGCCCGCAAAATGAGATTTTCGTAAGCCCCTCAGGTAAATGGTGTGACGGACCTGTATAATGTTAACCGCTTTATTGCGATCTTGTTGGCACTGGTATCCTTACCGTCGTCCTGTTCTGGTATAGGGCGTGATGAAGATGTCAAATTTCAAATCACCGCTGTTCATCACCTCGTAGGATCTCTTTGGCTTATTCTAAATGGATATTTGGGAAAACCAGGGATTGCAAGAGCAGAGAATCGCAGCTCTGTAGATAATGAACTTATGGACGTTGAGTATTGAAAGGGGATGCATCGAACTGTTAATGGTCATATTCGAAGAGATCATCGTGCTGATGATTAATAATTTAAAGTGACGATTAAAGATCACGCTTTAAAATTCTAATTGAGCATTCAAAAACAGCGAATTATGATCCTTAGGCTAATCAGAAAGAGGTACCGTTAAACCGGCTAACATAAGAAATTCGTACAGAAGAAATTAGTTACAAATAATATACACACTTCAATGCCTCGCGAGGCTTTGTCCTTGACGCGAGCGATTATGACCGGGGAGATTATAATATCATGACATTGTATTCTATTTTAAAAGACTCAAGTGTGTTTGTTTTGGCTAATGGGTTGTCGCGTACGCTGCACTCATCGGTAAACTTGATTAAATGAGTTGGCAATCGAACATGATTTTGTTGACGAATTTGATATTAACCGATGTTACATTTGGAGAATAGGAATGATGAGCTGCTAGTGGTCAACGACTTGTTTGGAGACAAGTTAATATGTGAATCGGTACTAATCAGGGTATCAAAATCCGAAGTTTTTGCCAATGTTTGAAACCGATCTGTATAATTTTAGTACTTCTACGGGGAACCTGCTAAACCAAAGAAACAATTTAGAGCTACGTTTTGCAAGACACTTACTTAATGAACAAGTATCAAAATTTGCGAAAAATTTTTGGCACTAGAGAGACACAAGGCTTTACTACCGATGGATTTCGATTACGAAAAGAGGTAGTACCAAGCTCTGCTCATTAAATTCACGCTTATTAAGAGGGTTTTAGATGTTCGTGAAAATGCACCTTATTTTATTATTGACTAGTATTACCCTATCAAAGGCTGTTGCCTCGTTACCAGATTTTACTGAACTCGTTGAGAGGGTAGCTCCAGCAGTTGTAAAAATTAACGTGTCCTTCAGTGGAGAGAGTTCATTACAATCGCAGCCGTACGGTAGAAATTTACCTGATATTTTTCGTGAATTGTTAGAGCAACAGCGAAACTTTAGAGAAAGGCCTGACAGGGTTTCCATGGGGTCGGGTTTCGTCATCTCTTCGGATGGTTATATCATTACAAATCATCATGTGGTGGAGCGTGCGACTAAAATCCAAGTGTCGTTTGCAGACAGGCGTGAGTTTGAAGCTAAAATGGTTGGTACAGATCGGCGGTCTGATTTGGCACTTTTAAAGATCAATGGAAATGATCTGCCAACTTTAGAGTTTGCTACGGAGAACGACTTGAGAGTGGGGGCTTGGGTTTTAGCAATAGGATCGCCGTTTGGACTGGACTATTCAGTTACTGCGGGTATTGTAAGTGCCATGGGACGCAGTATCCCGACGGAAAGGAATGAAAATTATGTGCCATTTATACAGACTGATGTGGCTATTAATCCGGGTAATTCTGGAGGGCCTCTTTTTGATTTGTCAGGAAAAGTAGTTGGTATTAATTCACAAATTTATTCCCGATCAGGCGGTTCTATCGGGCTTTCTTTTGCGATTCCGGCTAAATTGGCGCTTGATGTGGTCCAACAATTGAAATCTACTGGCCGTGTGGATAGAGGTTGGTTAGGGGTGGCTATTCAAGATGTGGATCAAAAACTAGCACGATCTTTAAATTTAAAAGAGGCCAAGGGAGCTCTTGTTAGTGCGGTGGAGATTGATAGTCCCGCTGACTTGGGTCAAATAATGCCTGGTGACGTTATAGTAAGTTTTAACCGAGAGGCAGTTATAGAATCCAGTGATTTGCCGCCCCTCGTTGGTCAGGTGGCGCCTGGTGGTCGTGTTCCGGTTGAAATAGTGCGGGACGGAAAGATCAAAAAGTTGAATGTGATAGTAGCAGCTTTAGATGGCGATCAACCGATTACTGAGCAGAGTTCAAAAGTCAACGAAAATGGCGATCGGCTTGGTTTAATAGTAGAAGATGTAACCAAATTATCAATGTCCGAAGATGGTTTAAATGGAGTGGTTATTCAATATATCGCGCCAAGATCTGCGGCAGAAATGGCGGGATTACAGCAAGGAGATATTATCGTTCAGCTAGGAAAAATGAGAATCTTGAGTTCTAAAGAATACGACAAAACGGTCCGGCAGATGCCGAAGAATCGACCAGTTGCTATCCGTTTTCTCCGGCGCGGTAATGCAGTATTTAGGACAATAGAGATTGACTGATAATTTGCTGCGCGCAAGGATATTATTGATGTTGAAACATTACCTTGGTAACGAGGCTACAAATAAGATAAACTGCTTTCCCAGTCAAGTGGACGACTAGCACACGTGTCAGAACTAACCTCTATCCGAAATTTTTCTATAATTGCGCACATTGATCACGGGAAATCAACACTGGCTGATAGATTCATTCAGCTTTGTGGTGGATTGAGTGAGCGGGAAATGGACACCCAAGTTCTTGATTCTATGGATATAGAGAGAGAACGGGGTATAACCATCAAAGCTCAGAGTGTGTCGCTCTCATACAAGGGTGTGGACGGCAGGCGCTATAAACTTAATTTTATTGATACACCCGGACATGTAGATTTTTCCTATGAGGTATCAAGATCACTTGCTGCATGTGAGGGTGCATTGCTCATCGTTGACGCAGCGCAGGGCGTTGAAGCTCAGTCCGTAGCTAACTGCTATACAGCTATCAATCAAGGCTTGGAAGTTCTTCCTGTACTTAACAAGATGGATTTACCTCAAGCCGAGCCGGAACGAGTTGTCTCAGAAATTGAGGATATAATTGGCATTGACGCCAGTGAGGCAATTCACTGCAGTGCAAAAAGTGGATTGGGTGTTATTGATGTGTTGGAGCAGATAGTCCTCAAGATTCCTGCTCCCCGAGGTTCAGCAAAAAATCCATTACAGGCCTTGATAATTGATTCTTGGTTCGATAATTATCTTGGAGTTGTCTCTTTAATTCGTGTAATGGAGGGTACGCTTTGTGTAAAAGATAGAATTATCGCAAAATCCATTGGACGGACACATGTTGTAGACAGCCTAGGGGTGTTTACACCAAAGCGCCAAGAGAAGAATGTGCTCAAAGCTGGAGAGGTAGGCTTCATGGTTGCGGGCATAAAAGATATTAAAGGGGCTCCCGTCGGGGATACTTTAACTCACTATCATACCGCTGATGTTTTATCGCTACCAGGATTCCAAACAATAAAGCCGCAGGTGTACGCGGGAATGTTCCCTGTAAACTCAGATGATTTTGAAGTTTTCCGTGATGCGCTCTCAAAATTGGCGATTAATGATGCCTCTTTATTTTATGAGCCAGAAAGTTCCGATGCGTTAGGTTTCGGATTTCGGTGTGGCTTTTTAGGTATGTTACACATGGAAATCATTCAGGAGAGATTAGAGCGCGAGTATCGACTTGATTTGATCACTTCTGCTCCGTCGGTAGTTTATGAGGTAGTGTCTAGTAGAGACGGCCAGTTCAGTATCTCGAATCCCTCTGATCTACCCGATCCAACGCAGTTGGTTGAATTGCGCGAACCAATCTGTGTTGCAAATATCCTCGTGCCAAAGGAATTTGTCGGTAACGTTATTTCTCTCTGCATAGAAAAACGTGGTGTGCAAATTGATCTCCAATATGTTGGTGGACAAGTTGCGATTAATTATGAATTGCCCTTAAGCGAGGTTGTCATGGATTTTTTTGATCGATTGAAATCAGTAAGTCGTGGTTTTGCCTCTTTGGAATATAATTTCTTGCGATTCGATCCAGCGCCTTTGGTAAGACTTGATGTTTTAATCAACGGTGATCGGGTTGATGCGCTGGCAGCAATTGTCCACCGAACAGAGTCGTCTCGGAAGGGCCGTGTGCTAACCGAGAAAATGAAGGAACTGATTCCTAGACAGATGTTTGACGTGGCAATTCAAGCGGCCATCGGTGGACATATTATCGCTAGAACTACAGTAAAAGCACTACGGAAAAATGTCACTGCGAAATGCTATGGGGGAGATGTTTCTAGAAAGAAAAAGCTCCTAGAAAAACAGAAGGCGGGGAAGAGACGTATGAAGCAAGTTGGGAGCGTGGACATTCCTCAGGACGCTTTTCTCGCTGTTTTGAGAACTTAAGTATGGGTTTAACTTTGAGATGAAGAGTTGTGAATCTTAACTTCGAATTGATACTTACTTTGCTGTTCATACTGTCAGCACTCTTCTGGCTTGCTAATTACTTCTTAATGAAAAAACAAGATGGTGTTATTGAGTTTATTGCATCAATGGCGCCAGTGCTTGGTGTAGTTTTATTACTGCGATCATTTATTGTCGAACCTTTTCAAATACCATCTAAATCAATGGTTCCAAACTTGCTTGTTGGCGATTTTATTCTGGTAAATAAATTTGCTTATGGTTTCAGACTACCGGTTTTGCGATACAAATTATATGATTTCGGCGAGCCGGAACGTGGAGATGTCATGGTGTTTTTCCCTCCTCATGATGATAGGTACTTCATCAAAAGATTGATTGGGTTGCCTGGGGATGAGGTGCGTATTATTGAAGGAGTTGTTTACATCAACGGACGCCAAATCTCACAAAAAATTTCGGGAGATATAGCGACTACTAACCACGTCATAATGAATGAGCGGCTCGCGGAGTCGGAGCACAAGATTCAAAAACGCCTAGTTCCCTCCCGTTTAAGCTTGAATCATACGGCAATAGTGCCTGAGGGCCACTACTTCATGATGGGTGACAACCGCGATAATTCCAGTGATAGTCGAGTTTGGGGACCAGTACCTGAGGATCGGTTGGTAGGGAAAGCTTTCGCGCGATGGATGTATTGGGACGAATTTCTCAGTTTTCCCAGCTTTAGGAGGGCAGGTTGGCTGAATTAACGCGCCCATTGGCGACATAAATTAAAAAAAGCTTGGATTATAAATAATCAGCGAAGGCTAGTGTTATGACCCGTGCATTTGAGCATGCAGAAATGGTGCAAAAACGATTGCTGCAAGAAAGACTTAATTATGTTTTTTCTGATCAAAAGCTTTTGTTATTGGCTCTTACTCATCGTAGCTATGGTTCACAAAATAACGAACGACTTGAGTTCCTGGGTGATGCAGTTCTTGGCTCGATAATTGCGAATTATTTATATCGACATTGCCCTCAGTTAAGAGAGGGTGAAATGAGTCGGATGCGCGCGCAGATAGTTCGTGCCGAATCTTTAGCCGGGGTGGCTAGAAGATTGGATTTGGGCAGGTGCCTACTACTAGGCCCTGGAGAGATGAAAGCGGGCGGGGTGAAGCGTGATTCAATTTTGGGTGATACTGTTGAGGCAATCATTGGTGCTGTTTACATTGATTCTGGTTTAGATTCTTCCAGCGACTGCGTTTTACGTTGGTTTGAAAAAGAATTGGTCAAAGTGTCATATGAATGCCCATCCAAAGATTCAAAAACTAAATTACAAGAATGGTTGCAAAAGAGGGGACAGCCCTTACCTTGTTATCGACTAATGGATGTGGTGGGAGAGGCTCACCGGAGATTATTTACTGTTGAATGTGTTCTTTCATCAATTGACATCGGAGCTAAAGCCTCAGCAAGTAGCGTAAAGAAAGCAGAACAAATTGTCGCGGAAAAGCTACTGACTAAAATAGGAGAAACGTAGTGGCCTCAACAACAAATCAGTGCGGTTATGTCGCAATAGTTGGGCGTCCCAATGTAGGTAAGTCAACGCTGCTGAACAATATCTTGGGAAGAAAGTTGAGTATTACTTCCAGGAAGCCCCAGACTACTAGGCATACGCTTTTGGGTATTTTCACTGAGGGAGCAATGCAGTTAATTTTTGTCGATACCCCCGGCATTCATGCGAATCGAGATCGTGCAATTAATCGTGTAATGAATAAGACTGCAATCAGCGTTTTACAAGATGTAGATTTGGTGCTCTTCGTGGTAGATCGTCTTATGTGGGGGATTGAGGACGAATATGTAGCGAAACATCTGCAGAGTAGTCGTGTGCCGATGTTGATAGTAGTTAACAAGATCGATATGTTAAGTGAAAAAGAGCTCCTATTACCTCAGTTAAAATTTTTGTCTCACAAATGCAAGCCTAAAGAGTTAATACCTGTATCTGCGCTCCGAAAAATCAACCTTTCTAGGTTGATGTCTTCGATCAAGCCATTCATTCCGACAAATATACACTTGTTTCATCAAGATCAAATAACCGATCGGAATGAACGATTTTTGTGCAGCGAAATCATTCGGGAAAAGATTACCAGAAAACTCGGAGCTGAATTACCTTACGAAGTAACAGTAGAAATAGAGGCATTTAGCACGGAAGCAAGAGTCACTCATATTGACGCACTAATATTAGTGGAGCGGGAGGGCCAAAAAAAAATTATTATTGGTGACGGAGGCAAGTGCTTAAAGGAAATAGGCAAAAGTGCACGTCGTGATATTGAAGACTTGATTAATTCTAAAGTCATGCTGAGGACTTGGGTAAAAGTTCGCAGTGGTTGGTCAGATGATGAGCGGGCTCTGAGAAGCCTTGGGTACTTGGATAGTTTTTAAGTGAAAGGATTCCAAGAACAACTTGGTTTTGTTTTGCACACGCAGCCATTCAGTGAAAACAGTCTTCTTGTAGATCTATTTACATATGGATATGGAAGGGTGAAGTGCATTGCTAAGGGCTTTAGGGGTGGGCGTAAAAATGGGCGCACCAAGTCGCTTTTTCCGCATTCTGAATATAATTTATGTTGGTATGGTAAAAATGATTTAAAAGTACTCACCAGTGCAGAGTTGGTACGGCCACCAGTATTTTTAGATAGAGAGCCTCTCTATCATGGGCTGTACTTGAACGAATTAATTTATCGTCTGGTTGATTGTCAAGAGTATATGAATGGTTTCTATTTAGCTTATAGAGATTTTATAAGCTCTTTAATATTGACTGGTGCTGACGAAACACGGTTGCGAGAAATTGAGATGCAATTACTGCGAGAACTCGGGTTTGGCCTTTTACTAAATGTTGATGCCCATAGTGGGGAAAATGTGAATCCGGAAAACTTTTATAAATTCGACCCAGAATCAGGTTTTTACAAGGCATTGAATGATGACCTTTCCGATAACCTATTTTTAGGTAAATATTTGCTTGAATTGCATGCCGGATGCTGGCAGCGGCGCGAGGTTTTACTGATTGCAAGATTAATTTTAAGAAAGACGATAAATTTCCGTCTCAATGGAAAACCCTTACATAGTCGAAGACTTTATAAGTCTTTCTTGGCGTCTTAGCTTCATAACCCTTATTTCTTTTGTATTTGTGTTTGGACAAAAAAATGGTTGTATCAATAGGAACAGACATTGTTGAAATTGAAAGAGTTAAAAAGGTACTCTTGAGGTTTGGTGGCCGTTTCGTCCAACGAATATTGACCCAAGGCGAAATAAGTGAATGGCACCGGAGAGGTTGCACCGAAGGCTTTTTGGCGCGCCGCTTTGCGGCTAAAGAGGCAATCTCAAAAGCTCTAAAGACCGGCATTTCTGGGAGCATTAATTTCCAGGATATAAGCATCAAAAATGATCAAAAAGGCGCGCCGTTTGTTGTTTTGTCAGATAAGGCTGGTAGTTTGTTAGAGAGTTTTGGAGCTACTCGCGTTTTGCTGAGTATCAGTGATGAACGAAGTTATGCCATTGCTTATGCCATGATAGTATCGTAGCGTGGTGTTTAATGTTTTGAAAAAATTAGATGACAATGAAAAAATATGTTTTCAATGATTTGTTTTATTTAATTGATCGTCTTCGAGACCCCGAACTTGGATGTGAATGGGACATCAGTCAGGATTTAGAGACCATCGTTAAATTCGTGCTTGAAGAAGTTTATGAGGTTGTAGATGCCGTAGAGACAGGTGATTATTTGCATTTGAAAGAGGAATTAGGAGATTTACTATTTCAAGTAATTTTCATGTGTAAGTTAGCTGACGAAAAAAAACTTTTTAATTTTGACGAAGTAGCTGCGGAACTTGTAGCTAAACTAGTTAGGCGACATCCTCATGTTTTTCCCGACGGTACACTTTTCTCTAAGAGAATTATTGGTGATGACAACTGCTTACAACAGATTTCAGCCAAATGGGAAGAAATTAAATTAGCTGAGCGTGTCAAAAAAGGACAGGATCAACTTTTGTCTAATATTCCTCTTGCGATACCGGCGCTGGCGAGAGCAGAAAAAATTCAAAAAAGGACATCTAAAGCTGGATTTGACTGGGACAATGTTGACAAAGTTTTCTTGAAGGTGAAAGAAGAACTCGGAGAATTAGAAGATTCTATGCAAGAGGGTAATCAGGCTTCGATAGAGGAAGAATTTGGAGATTTGTTGTTCAGTTGTGTCAATTTAGCACGACATTTAAGCATAAATTCTGAGCAGGCGCTCCGAAAAGCAAACGCTAAATTTGTTGAAAGGGTTTGTAAGGTAGAGGCCTTATGCGACACACAGGGGTTGACGACCTTGCCCAGTGTTGATCTTGAGGCGCTTTGGCAAAGGGCAAAGTTAGATGAAAATAATTCCAATAAGGATTGTTAAGTTGTTACTTCTTGTTTGCAATATCCAATCAGTGTAAGGTGCTTTCGAAATAAAGTTTATTTTTAAAGTGCTCGCAAAAAAAAGTGCTAATGACTTTGTTCGTGCTGATGTTTTCTAGAAAAAAGGGTATTAAGCATTGTGAGAATTATTCTGTTAGGTCCACCGGGGGCAGGGAAAGGTACGCAAGCAAAGTACATCGTAGATTATTTTGGTATTCCACAAATATCGACGGGCGACATGCTAAGGACTGCTGTAAAGGCAGGCACAGATTTAGGGCTTCGAGTACAGGATATAATGACTTCGGGAGGATTAGTATCAGATCAAATAATTATTGAGTTAGTCAAAGAAAGAATAGCTCTCCCAGATTGTGTTAATGGGTTTCTTTTTGATGGATTTCCCCGAACCATCCCCCAAGCTAGGGCGATGTTGGAAGCAGGTGTGGATATTCAATATGTGATAGAAATTTCCGTAAATGATGACGAAGTAGTGGCTAGGCTTGGCGGAAGGAGGGTGCATGAGAGGTCGGGACGCATCTATCATGTAATTCATAACCCGCCGGAAATAGAAGGACTTGATGATAAGACCGGCGAGCGTTTGATTCAACGTGAGGACGATCGAGAGGATACGGTTCGTAATCGGCTCAAAGTTTATCGTCAGCAAACTAAGCCTTTAGTCGCGTTTTATAAAGGTGTTGCAAGCGAGGGTTCTGGTATAGTGCCCTGCTTTGCATCTGTAGATGGCTCCGGCAACTTAGATTTTATTCAGCGTAAGATAAGAGAAGTACTTTTGCGATGATCTTTGAATACTGGCCACGATAAACATGTTGTTTGATAGGAACTAGTCTGCCCTAGAAATTTCAATGATGTTGAAATACTATTGGCTTACCCCCCGCTTTCTCTCTGTGTTTTAGTAGTGGAGTTTTAAAATGATGCTAGCAGTAGAAACAGCAACCGCTGCTTGCTCGGTCGCCGTGTCCGATGGTAATAAAACATTTTTTCGTTATTCTAAAGAACCGCGCTCTCAAAGTAAGAAAATCATTAATATGATAGAGGATGTTCTAGAGGATGCTGCAGTTTCGTTTTCAATGATTAATCGTCTTGCTGTGACAATCGGTCCCGGATCGTTTACAGGGCTTAGGGTCGGCTTTTCTGTCATCCAAGGATTAGCTTTTGCTAGAGACCTCCCAGTTGTTCCGCTGTGCACATTGGAGGTTCTCGCCGCTACATATCGAAGGACTCATATCGAGAAAACCGGAAATGGATTAGTAATCTCGTTGTTGAACGCCCGCATGGGTCAATGCGCTCTTGGCGGTTTTAGGTGGGATGGAAATTTTTGGTCAAATGAAATTGCAGTTTGTTTAATGGAAACAGATAGGGCAGAGCAATTGATACGCGAGCGAGAACCCGAAATGGTAGTAGGAGATGTGGGTGTCTTATTTGAAAAGGAAAATATGAATCGCGATAAGTATGCTCACTCAATTTTAGAGCTTTGTCCTCATGCCATTGATGTCATAATTCTTGCAAATGAGTCCAGTAAAAACGCAGATAAAATAGGAAACATCGAACTCACCTATTTAAGGGAAAGCAACACATGGTCCAAATTTAAAAGATAACTAGGTTTTAAACTAATGGATATTTTTCAAGCTATTTTTTTGGCGTTAGTTCAAGGAATTACAGAGTTTTTACCCGTATCTAGCTCGGGACACTTGATATTAGCAAGCAATCTTATAGGATGGGCAGATCAAGGTCTGGCGTTTGACGTTGCTGTTCATTTGGGCTCCTTGGTTGCAGTGATTATTTTCTTTCGAAAAGATTTAACCCGCCTAACAATTTCTTGGTTAGCTAGTATTTTTAAGAGGCACGTGGATGGAGATGCGATATTGGCTTGGCAATTGGTGGTTGTCACGATACCAACGAGTGTGGTTGCTTGGGTTTTTAGTGATTTTATTGAAATGCACTTCCGCTCATTGAGTGTAGTTGCTTCTGCAACTATTTTTTTTGGATTGTTACTTGGATTGGCAGATATATCGAGAGAGACAGATGCACCATCGGAGAGTCTGAGTTGGCGAGATTCGTTTCTTTTGGGTTGTGCGCAAATTTGTGCGCTGGTGCCTGGTGCCTCAAGATCTGGAGTAACGATGGCTGCGGCACTGGCATTAGGTTACTCTAGAAATGTGTCAGCGCGCTTTTCCTTCCTAATGGCTGTGCCGATAATCTTTCTGAGCGGTGTTTACAAAACAACGCAATCAATGTGGGAAGAAACACTGTTGATACCTCTTCTCATTGGGGTTATTGTTTCAGCGATCAGTGCCTATTTTTGTATAGGAATTTTTTTACGTTTTATTCAACGCATCGGAATGATACCTTTTGTAATTTATCGATTGATACTTGGTAGCATATTACTTTTTGTCGGCCTGAATTAGCTAGATCGGGGTTTTTCAAAAATAAACCTGAGGGTATAACCGATTGGCATATGATATGAGAATGAGAGAGTTGAATCAAAGGTTGTACGGTTTTTTGGATAACTCTCCGACTCCTTTTCATGCGGTCTTGCAGATGTCCCAAATTCTGGAAAAAGCAGGGTTCACTCAAATTTTTGAAACGGAAGACTGGTGTTTACAGAAAGGTGGAAAATATTTTGTCACTCGTAACCAGTCCGCGTTAATTGGTTTTATAGTAGGAGAGAGTGACCCCGCCAATTATGGGGCACGGGTGGTGGGAGCCCACACGGACAGCCCTGCTTTGATGGTTAAACCTCAGTCGGAAATCAGGGAAAATGGTTTCTTACAATTGGGTGTGGAGGTGTATGGGGGCGCACTTCTAAATCCTTGGTTTGACCGCGATTTATCTATTGCGGGCCGAGTGGTTTGCCAGTCAGTTGAGGGTGAACTGTCATCTCATCTCATAGATTTAAAGAGACCCGTGGCTTTCATTCCTAGTCTTGCGATACATCTTGATAAAAATGCAAACGAGAATCGAACTATTAATCCGCAAACAGATCTTTCGCCCGTTGTCTTGCAATTAGGTAAACATCAAGAATTAAGAGAGGTTCTCCAGAAAGAATGTCTTAATGAGGGATTAATAGTAATTGATTACGAGTTATATCTCTATGATTCTTTGGGTGCGACAGAGGTGGGATTACAGAATGAATTTTTTTCTTCAGGTAGGCTGGATAACTTATTAAGTTGTTTTTCAGGAGTTGAGGCTCTGTCCCGTGCGGATTCAGAGCATTTCTGTGCACTCGTTTGTAATGATCATGAGGAGGTTGGGAGTGTTTCTGCTTGTGCAGCGAGCGGTTCATTTTTAGAATCGGTCTTTGAAAGAATTTTTGTCAGCAAGCCTTTGAGTAGTGTTTTTACAAGGTCTATGTTTATTTCATGTGATAATGCTCATGCTGTTCACCCAAACTATAAAAAACAACATGATTTCTGGCATCAGCCGGTCTTAAATGGAGGCTTAGTCATAAAGGTTAATGCCAAACACAGGTACGCTACAACCAGCCTAACGTCTAGTATTTTTAAAAAGATATGCTTGAATGCTGATGTGCCAGTCCAAACTTTTGTTTCTAGGAATGATTTAAGTTGTGGTAGTACTATTGGGCCTACAACCTCGGCTCGTTTAGGGATACCCACGATTGATGTGGGCATCCCGCAGCTGGCTATGCACTCGTGCAGAGAAACGGCTGGTGTAAAAGATCCAGTTTATTTGAGTAAGGCACTGGAGAAGTTTTTTAATTTTCCGCACTCAGTTTCAGTGTAGGTTTGCATTAAAATATGGTCAATTTTTCTGGTAAAAAACGCGTTCTCACGGGTATCACCACCTCTGGGACACCACATTTAGGAAACTATGTGGGAGCCATCAGACCGGCTATTCTTGCTAGCAGATCTGAGTCTAATGATGCTTATTTTTTTTTGGCGGATTATCATGCATTAATTAAAACGCAAAATCCTCACTTGGTGCATCAGTCTACGTTAGAAGTAGCGGCAACATGGCTGGCACTTGGTCTTGATCCGGAAAAAGTGACTTTTTACAGACAATCAGATATTCCAGAGATCCAAGAATTAACTTGGTTTTTGTCCTGCATGACGGCGAAGGGCTTGATGAATAGAGCTCATGCTTATAAGCATGCAGTGCAGGGAAATCTTGATAATGACGACGACGAGGATTTTGGAATTAACATGGGATTATTTGGGTATCCAATACTTATGGCGGCAGATATATTGATGTTTAATGCACATGAGGTACCGGTTGGACAGGACCAGGTGCAGCATGTTGAGATGGCAAGAGACATCGCTCAGCGGTTCAACCATAAATTTGGAGAATATTTCGTGTTGCCCAAGGCGGGGGTGGATAAAGATGTATCGCTGTTAAGAGGCTTGGACGGCCGTAAAATGAGTAAAACTTACAATAATACCATCCCACTATTTCTCTCAGAGAAACAACTCAAAAAATTTATCAATAAAATAAAGACTAACCTTTTGGAACCTGGGGAAAGGAAAGATCCAGATTCTTCTGCGGTTTTTCAGATTTGGAGGGCATTTGCAAGTCGGCAACAAACACTTGAAATGCGAGAAAAATTTGATCGTGGCATTGGGTGGGGCGAAGCGAAGAAACAATTATGTCATTTAATTAATACTGAACTTCAATTACCTAGGGAGCGTTATTATAAATTTTTGGAAAATCCTGAAAGAGTGGAATCTATTTTAATTGAAGGAGCAGACAAAGCTCGCGCAGAATCGAAAAGAATGATTGAAAAACTGCGCGATGCGGTTGGCATTAGACCACTGTCCTAAGTTTAAAATTAAATGTCCAAATGATCAGTTTGCACCTGAAAATACTGTATACTCTTACTGGGCTTTAATGCAAAGGATGTGGAGGTTTGGATGTCTAGTCGAATTGTTCTTTTGAACAATTTTGTTATATTTCTCTTTCTCGCTGGGTGTGGATTTGGGGGAGACAATGTATCGCTAACGGAAAAACAAAAAACTATGATCGCAGAGCGCATAGCGCCGGTAGGATCGATTGTAAAAGTTGAGGATTTGATTCAGGAAAAAAGTGATGTTTCTTCCGCAATGATGCCAGACAAAGTAGCATTGTCGCAGGGAAATGAGCACGTAGTCGAGATGTTAAATTCCGGTGATGGGGGAAATATGATCTTTGATCCGCCAGTAATTAAAGTATCCAAGGGTGACACCATTCACTTCAGAGCAGTAGACATGTCGCATAATTCCGCAACAATTAATTCGATGATACCGTCAGGCGCTGAGTCTTGGACCGGATTGATAAACCAAGACATAAGTGTGGTTTTAGATATTGAGGGCGTTTATGTATATCAATGTGATCCTCATGCGATGATGGCAATGGTTGGGGTGATTCAAGTTGGGGCAGCTACCAATATAAGTGAGGTAAAGATCGCGGCTGAGGAATATAAGTCTAATTTCATGCTTAACACTGATAGGTTAACCGGGTATTTGGCTCAGCTCTAACCAACATACCGTATTTTCGAAGCTTTACCTTGCCGTCTTCCAATTCTGAATATTATAATTTTTGTGTACTTAGGCGCTTCTTATTTGCTGTGGTCCAGCCGCTAAAATAGAGTTTGAGACTTCGAATTTCTGCATGTTTTCTGTAAATAGTTTCGCTAGTTTTCCAGCTTGCACATCATACTCCTTTGAGTCTTTCCAAGTTGTTCTGGGATTAAGATACTTATTGTCGACACCGGGGATGTTCGCAGGAACGTAAAGATTCAGGATCTCTAGATATTCGGTATCTGCGTTACCCAAGCCTCCATTGACTATGGCAGACACAATTGATCTAGTGACAGGTATAGGAAAGCGATTTCCTTTTCCATTAGGTCCTCCAGAACCACCAAACCAGCCGGTATTGACTAAAAATACCTCAGATCCAAATTTTTCAATACGCTTTAACAATAGATTGGCATAAATTTCTGCTTTTCTTGGCATGAACGGGGCACCAAAGCAAGGTGAAAAGGTAGGGGATATACCTTTGTCAGTCTCTATTTCAGTCGAGCTCACTCTTGCAGTGTAGCCCAATAAAAAATGATATGCTGCTGCCTCTTGGCTGAGCAATGAGACAGGAGGTAACACTCCATTTACATCGCAAGTCAGGAAAATGATATATTTTGGTTCACGAGAAGAATTTTCGATTTTTCGATTGGGCACGTGTTCAAGTGGGTAGCTACATCTGCCATTTTCCGTGATTGAGGTATTATCGAATTCTGCGATACGCTGATTGGAGGCATTTACGAATACATTTTCAAGTATGGCACCAAATCGGATAGCATTCCAAATAATGGGTTCATTTTTTTTGCTCAAGTTTATTGTTTTAGCATAACACCCACCTTCAAGGTTAAACACACTGTCTATAGTCCAACCATGTTCGTCATCTCCGATGAGAGCACGTCGTGGGTCTGCAGAGAGTGTAGTTTTTCCTGTACCGGAAAGGCCAAAAAATAAGGAAGTATTTCCGTCATCTCCGACATTTGCAGCGCAGTGCATTGGCATCACGCCTAGAGCGGGCAAGAGAAAATTTTGTACGGAGAACATCGCTTTTTTAATTTCACCAGCGTAGCTTAGTCCGGCGATTAGGACGCGTCTCATAGAAAAGTTGATTACCACCACACCCTCAGATCTCGTTCCATCCGTGGCTGAATCACAGACAAAGTTGCAAGCATGCAGCATTTCCCAAGAAGGTTTGTTTTTTGGATTATATTGGTTAGTCCTTACGAACATATTTCGGGCAAATAAATTATGCCAAGCAGTTTGCGTTGTTATTTTTAAAGGCAGATAGTGGTCTTCATGCTGCGCCACATGGAGGTGAGATATAAATTGCTCTTGTTGATTTAAATAAAGCCCAACTTTTTCCCAGAGAAGGTTAAATTTACTCTCTTTCATCCTCTGGTTTGTTGTTCCCCAAACGATTGATTCGGCAGTCGAGGGCTCATCCACAAAAAATCTGTCTAGTGGAGAACGTCCACTTCGATTTCCTGTAAACACGCATAAAGCCCCGTTGTCAAGCAGATGTCCCTCTCCACGAATTAAAGATAGTTCAATTAATTCAGCTACGCCTAAGTCGTAATGAGATATTGCTTTGGCCATTTTAAATTTATAGCTTAAGTATTTTTAACTTTGAGTTAGAGCCTTATTCAACCATCAAGCAATTCGGTTTCAGTCTATTTATTTCTGATAGTAGCGTAGAAATACAAGTCTGCCTATTCTTTTTGAATGAAAATTTGCATTCTAATTATATATCACTCAAGTTATTTTCCCGTCATTGATTATACTTATTTTTAAACTCCGATTTATGAAACTCGTAGTTTTTATCGCAAAACTCACAGTTTACCGAGATTGAATCCCCTTCCTCAAAGAAAGATCGTGGATCTTTTGAATAAAGTTCATGCAATGCTTTTAGAAATCTTTCCCGTGAGCAGCTACACCAAAAATTTGGATTTTCCACAGACAAAATGCGGACATCATCATTGGAAAACAGAGAGGTAAGCTGATCGTCATGGGCCAGATTAATTTGTTCCTCCGCGCGAAGTGTTTCGAGCAGAATAGATTTTTCTCTCCAATCTTGGGATCAGTCGTCACTCGAAGTCTGTTCTGGCATTTTTTGTAGCAGTATACCGGCTGCAGTTTGCATATTGCCAGCGAGCTTAATTTTAGTTTTTAGCTGCTCCGATTGTTCGAAATAATATTCTAAACAACCACTTAGCGTATTTTCGCAAATTGGGACGATTCCTTGGTACCTGTCCCCAGATTCGGGCTCCATAGTGAGTCTTAGAGTACCTTTTTTAAACATTTGGTAAAAATCGATTTGGTCCGAAAGCATTGAGAAATCGCCACGTACAATTCCTCTAATATTATTTTTCGAAGTGCATTCAGCCATAATGCTTGACAGGCCTTTTGATCTTTGAGCATGAAGGATCAAACGACCATTGTATTTGAGATTTGCGTTGAGCAAACAAACAGCTGCGATAAATTCCCCGAGCAGTTTGCTGACGTTTTGGGAGTAGCTATTGATCGAGATAACATCTCTATGGTACGAGCATAATGTCACCACTTGCCCTTTGATGTTAGTGTTATCGAAAATAAATTTAGTCAGTGTATTATCTTTGAACATTTCTTCATGTGAGTCTTTAGTTTGTCTCACTCAAGTTGTCGTAGTTGGTGTATTTGCCGACGTTGTTTTTTATTTGGCCGAGTGGCAATTGGATTCGAAAGTAATAAAATTTTCTTCTTCTCAATTAGTAGCTGCCTCTTTAGATAGCTTGTGTCAGTTTCCAAATATAGCTTCTGAGCCTCGGGAGCTCCCTTTCTTTTTGAGCTTACTGCAAGTACAACAACAACTTTCTCACCCACAGCTTGTTTGATACTTATAAGTTGATTGATTTCAACTTTTCGACCTGGCTTTATTTTTTCTTCATCAATCTTTATGTGGCCGGCGTTTATGGCGGCTTTGGCCATCGACCGTGTTCTGTAAAATCTTGCGGCCCAGAGCCACTTATCGATTCTCACTATCATAAAAAATTTTTAGTTTGTTCTCATCAAGTCGTCAAAGTGTTGCAATGCAATAAAATCGGAGTATTGATTTTTTCTGGCCTTGCTGTCTGGTTTTTCAATGCCAGTCAAAAAAGCAATTCCATATGTCTTGGCTGATTGAAGAACATCTTCGGAATCATCAATGAAAAGAGTCCTCTCGGGATCAAAATTTATATTTTGCCTCAAGTGTTCCCAGAATTTTAGGCTTTCTTTAGGGAAGCCGTAATCATGTGAGGATATTATCAAGTCAAGATTATGTATAAGATCCGTTTTTGAACATTTTAGTCTTAGATCACCTTTGTCAGCGTTAGTTAATAAAATCCTTGATTTGTTCATGTTCGTCAGGGTCTTGAGAAATATCATGCCACCGGGACGCTCCCTAATAAGGTGGCTAATTTCCCTTTTTAGTTCAAGAATATCTACACAGAGTTTATTAGACCAAAATTCCGACGAGTACCAATTCAAAGTTCCTACATGCTTTAAAAGGAGTGAGCGAATTTTGTCCTGAACCTCTCCTAAAGGTTGATCGAAAAGTTCTGAATATCGAACAGGTAAATGACGTAACCAGAATTCGTTATCAAAATTCAGGTCAAGAAGCGTGCCATCCATATCGATAAAAACGGTATCAATAAGCTTCCAATCAACAACCATAGTTATCCATCTAGAAAAGTACACTTATTGTGCTTTAGTATACTATAAAGTTTTCTGACTGAGTAATTGATGTTTTATTCATGACGATATGGTTCTATTGAGGGGGAATGGCATGGATTGGAAATTAATGAATTCAGTCCTGGAAATAGTAGCAGCGGCAGGCGCATCTATTTTAGAAATCTATCAATCTAAAAATTATGATTTGTATAAGAAGGGTGACGGTTCCCCATTGACGTGTGCTGATCTTTCAGCGCATCAAATCATATCAGATGGCTTACAAAAGTTAGAATCAACTACTCCAATACTATCCGAAGAGTCCAAGGAAATTAGTTCGAAAAATCGGGCTTTTTGGGAGCGCTACTGGCTTGTGGATCCCTTGGATGGCACATCCGAGTTCTTAGATGGGAATGGAGAGTTCAGTGTCAACGTGGCGTTGATTCAATCTAATAGACCCATAATGGGTGTCGTTCATCTTCCGGTTCAGGGAATTACCTATTTTGGAGGTTCTCATGCCGGCGCCTATAAGCGCGATTCGTTAGGTCAGAGGGAAATAAATTGTCGCTCTGTGGCGTCCGTTTCGGGGGGAGGACATGCAATGGTGGTCATGATGAGTCGCAGGCATGGAGATACAAAAGCTAATGAGTTAGTGGAGAAAATTAAACGCTTCATTGGACCTTGTGAGGTTAAAAATGTCGGTAGTTCTATAAAAATATGTATGATTGCGGAGGGAAAAGCTGACCTTTATCCGCGGCTTTCCACGACTTGTGAATGGGATACCGCGGCCGCACAGGCAGTACTCGAAGCAGCCGGGGGTGCAATATTGGACCAAAAGATGCAGCTTCTTTGTTATAACACAAAGACCGATCTAAAGAATCCTTTTTTTTATGCTATTGGTGACACCACCTATGATTGGCGAAGAATACTATTTTAAGGTGCGATGTTGTCAAATCTTTAGAACAAGTCCTCAGGGATTGGATTTTGTTGATCTAATGGTAATTCCCCTGTCCCTTTCAATAATTCTGGAACCTCATCACTTTTGAAGTACTCGAAAATGCCTTCCTGATGTGCACCAATTCTTTTTCCTGTCTCTTCATCGATTTTTACACGAACTAGTCCGCTCGGTTGCAATTTTGGTTTTTGCTTTGTATCTTTGAGAGCCTCCGCCATGAATTCAATCCATATTGGAAGTGCTGCTGAACCGCCATACTCGTTCTTACCTATTATCGAATTATCATCAAAGCCCAACCATGCTGTTGCAACAAGAGTTGGTGAATACCCCGAGAACCAAGCATCGCGAGGTCCATTAGTTGTGCCTGTCTTCCCGCCCAGATCCTCACGATCTAAAATTTTAGCCTTTGTTCCAGTTCCACGTTGGATAACGTCTTTGAGAATTGAGTCAATTATAAATGCAGTCTGAGGATCGAGTACTTGAGGTGCTTGAGAATTGGTAAAATTGGTCGGCCGTTTGAGAGCAAGTTGTAGCATCTGCTTGTTTACTCTATCACTTTGTAATTTTTTTCGATCGCTAAGCTCGGAGAACAAGTTTTCGAGAGCAACATCGACATTAATTAATTCAGATAGTTGTGTATCGGGTGTTATATTTAGTCCTTCTAGACATTTTGGGCATGCTGACACCCGCTCGGTTGCAAAGATTATATTCCCATCTCTATCAATAACTTTTTCAATTATGTAGGGTTTAATACGGTATCCGCCATTTGCAAAAACTGCGTAACCTGAGACAATCTCAAGTGGAGTAAGTGCGTGACTGCCGAGTGCCAGCGATAGATCCAGAGGCATATTTCCCGTTTCAAACCCAAAGCCTTGCAGCCCCTCTAGCGCACGATCAATGCCGAGCCTGCGGAGCAATCGGATTGATACAAGATTTCGTGATCGATATAACGCCTCCCGTAATCTAGTAGGACCAAAAAATTTTCCGCCGTCATTTTCAGGTCTCCAAGTTTCTTCCAATTTTTCATCATTAAAAACCACTGGGGCATCGTTAATTAAAGTTGCTGCGGTGAAACCGTTCTTTAGGGCACTTGCATAAATGAATGGCTTAAAGTTAGATCCAGGTTGTCGGGAAGCTTGTGTTACCCTATTAAAATTACTATGCTGATAATCGAAGCCCCCTACCATCGCTTTTATTGCACCATTATTGGGGGTCAGAGCAATCAATGCAGCTTGCGCTTTTGGCAGTTGTGTCAATTGCCAGTCCTGGTCCTTAGTTCTAATGAGACGTATTAGGTCGCCCTTTGCGAAGACTTCATTAGGCGATTTAATAGGATCAGATGTCTCATTCACTGTTTTGTATTTTCGCACATGCTGAAGGCTATCTTTCCAATTAATTGTGTGGAAACGACTTTCAGCATCAAGAACGATACAAAACTCCTTATTTATTTCAACGACAATCATAGGCTGTAATTCGGCAAATATAGGGGTACTTTTTAGGGTGGACAGCCAGTCGGTTGACGCAATAGCTTTTTTCTCCGGGCCCCTGTAGCCATGCCTCTTGTCATACGTTAATATTCCGGACTGGATAGCCTGAACCGCATTTTCTTGCATTCCAGAATCGATCGTTGTAATTACACTGTATCCCCTCGTGTAAGCTTCTCGGCCAAATTTTTCGATCACTCTTTGACGAACGACCTCCGCCGAATACTCAGCCTCCACTTGCGATAAAGATCCATGATAAGAAGCCTCGTCCGGCTCGCTAATTGCGTTTTGGTACTCTACTTGATCGATATTTCCCAGCGCAAGCATCCTTCCCAATATCCAATCACGTCTCAGAAGAGCCCGTTGTGAATTGGCAAGGGGATTATATTTTGATGGAGCCTTGGGTAGGCCAGCTATCATTGCAGTTTCGGCTAAACTGAGTTGATTTAGGGATTTTCCATAATACACTTGAGCGGCGGCGCCCACACCGTAGGCACGATTTCCCATATAAATTTTGTTGGCATACAAGGATAGAATTTCTTTTTTTGAAAATTCCTTCTCAATTTTTAAGGCAAGGATTATTTCGTTAAATTTTCTGGTAAACTCTTGTTTTCTGGTTAGAAAAAAATTCCGAGCTACTTGCATGGTAATCGTGCTTCCTCCACTGCGGATTGACCCTGTTCTTGCAAGTTCAAGAGCCGCTCTTGCCAAGCCAGAGATAGCGATGCCACTGTGCTCGAAAAAACTTGAGTCCTCTGCTGCCAAGAATGCATTCACCATAGTATTCGGAATTTCTTGGAATGAAACTGGGCTCCGTTTTTTTTCGCCAAACTCTGCGATAATTTTCAAGTCATTTGAGTAAATGCGGAGTGGTATTTGCAGCTCGATTTCACTGAGTTCTTCGACAGAAGGTAATTTCGGACTGAGGTATAAGTATAAGCATGACGCAAGCACTAAGCCACTGCTAAAGAGAATAAGGCCTAAAAATAGGGCAGCTTTCAGAAATTTATTGTACTTTAACATAATGTAATTTATGGCTTTTTGAGATTTTTCTTCATTATAGATGTGCCAATAATAAAAGTAATTTTTTTACCTTCACTTATTTGTTAGTTTTAAATCATTAAACCCTTATAATAGAGGTTGAGAGTTCATTTAACACGTATAACCTTCAATTTACATTAAATCTTGATGGATTTTTCATAAATTGCATGGATGGCATGGTATGCGCGAATAGTCAAAGTGATTGGTCAAAAGATTACATTTTTGAGTAAGGTATGGAAGGATCTAATATTTTTTTAGTCGGCGCGATGGGATCAGGAAAATCCTCAGTAGGGAGGGCATTAGCTGAAATTCTTTGCCGGAATTTTCTCGATGTTGATGCTGAAATCGAATTGCGGACAGGAGCTAACATCGAATGGATCTTTGATATGGATGGAGAGCAGGGGTTTCGTGATCGGGAATCAAAAACTTTTTCAATGCTTATTTCAGAGAATACGAATGCTGTAATTGCGACTGGAGGAGGCATCGTCTTGCGAGAAGAAAATAGGCGATTACTGCTCGATCATGGATTAGTGATTTATTTATGTGCAAGTTCACAACAATTATATCAACGCACTCGGAGGGATAGAAAACGACCATTGTTGCAAGTCGCGGATCGAAAAGGTGTGATCGAAAAATTATTGGAAGAAAGAGATCCGTTATATCGTCAAGTCGCCGATATTGTAGTCAATTCTGGACAGGGTAGGCTTTCTCATTCGGTAAAGAAACTTGCAGAAAAGGTATTAGCGATGTAGTTAATAAAACATGATTCTGCAAAGTTACGAACGCTAGTAGGCAATACAACCACTTGCTCAGGAAAAAGATTAAGAAATGGATACGTCGCTTTTAAGCCCTAAATCACAGTGTCATAGAGTACACGTGACTTTGGGAATTCGAAGTTACTCAATTATCATTGGGCCCAAGGCTATGGAGGAGGTAGTATTTGCAGACCATATTTCTGGCCGCCGTTTGATGGTTGTAACGAACGAAATAGTCGAGCGTTTATATTTCGAAAACATTGCTCAAAATTTAAAAGAATTTCAGGTTGACAAAGTTGTACTCCCTGATGGGGAAAAGATTAAGACTCTCGATGGTCTAAATGTTATTCTTTCTGCATTGCTTGAGGGCGGTCATGATCGAACTACCACTGTGGTTGCATTGGGTGGAGGTGTAATTGGCGACATTGCTGGTTTCGCGGCCGCCGTTTATCAGCGAGGGATCGATTTCCTCCAAATCCCGACGACTCTGCTAGCGCAAGTTGATTCTGCAGTTGGTGGAAAAACTGGAGTTAATCATGCTTTGGGTAAAAACATGATCGGCGCATTCCACCAGCCATCAATTGTTATAGCGGATACGATGACTTTGAAAACTTTACCCAAGAGAGAGTTTGCAGCTGGTTTATCTGAAGTTATTAAATATGGATTAATCGGTGATCGGTGTTTTTTTGATTGGATTGAGAAAAACTTAGATGGCCTGTTGGCTCATGATTCGAATTTATTGACCTATGCTATTCGTGTGTCCTGTCAAATAAAAGCATCAATCGTATCGAAAGATGAGACTGAACAGGGACAGCGCGCAATCCTTAATTTTGGGCATACTTTCGGCCATGCAATTGAAACTTTTCTTCAATATCGAGACTGGGTTCACGGTGAGGCAATTGCCGTTGGTATGTTAATGGCAATGAAGTTATCAGTCTTACAAGGTGGTATTTCGGAGACTGATTTTGATAGGCTAAAAGTTATGCTAAAACGATGTGGACTTCCAACATCGCCACCGATATTAATGACTGCTCAAGACTTCAATCTTATTATGATGCGCGACAAGAAAGTTATAGATGGTCAACTGCGTTTGGTTATTTTACAGACACTTGGTCTTGCAACAGTTTCTACTGAATATGGTGATTCTAATTTACAAAAAGTCTTATCGGTTCACTGTACCGCTCAGTGATGCTTAACGTATTCATTTCATTGTGTTTCTATTTGGGTCAGCTGATCTGTTTGGGGTAGGTTTAGTGAGTGAGCTTAAAAATGATTGCCTTATAAGGAGCCTTCTGAAAGAGCCGGCGTCGCGTACGCCCGTGTGGATGATGCGACAAGCCGGAAGACATTTGCCTGAGTATCGTAAATTACGACGTAAAGCTGGCGATTTTATGAGTCTCTGTCGTGATCCAAAACTTGCCTGTGAAATAGCAATGCAACCATTACGGCGGTATGAATTGGATGCAGCGATTTTATTTTCCGATATCCTAACAATCCCGGATGCAATGGGTTTAGGTTTGCATTTTGTGGAAGGGGAAGGACCAAAATTTCGCAAACCTCTCCGAACCGAGCGAGATATTAAATCGCTTTCAGTGATAAACTCGGAGGATGATCTTGCTTATGTCCTTGAAGCGGTATCATTGATTCGAAAGGAATTAGATGGTTCAGTGCCATTGATAGGATTCGCGGGTTCACCGTGGACCTTAGCAGCTTACATGATCGAGGGGAAAAGCTCCAGAGACTTTGTGCTTGCCAAGACTTGGCTGTATAAGCAGCCAGAAATTTTGCATCAGTTACTACAAAAATTAACACTTTCGCTCATTGATTATTTGAATGCTCAAATCGTTAGTGGTGCGCAAGTGATCCAAATCTTCGATACTTGGGGCGGAATTTTGAGTGATGCAGCATATGAACAATTTTCGCTTGCTTACATAAGAGAAATTATAACTAACTTAATTCCACGTTATGACGATCGTGAGGTTCCTGTAGTTTTGTTTACAAAAAGTGGTGGAAATTGGCTAGAAGAAATAGCCGCCAGTGGCTGCAATGCGATTGGTTTAGATTGGACCATAAGTTTGCGAGAGGCACGACGGAGAGTTGGTGCGAGGGTGGCTCTTCAGGGAAATATGGATCCAACCGTGTTGCGAAGTAATCCAAAATGTATCGAGTCAGAGGTTCGAAGAATTCTTGATTCCTATGGTAGCGGCAGTGGCCATGTTTTTAATTTGGGTCATGGAATAACCCCTGACATCGACCCCTTTCACGTCTCAGTGTTCATTGAAGCTGTCCATCGATATTCTGGGAACTAGAGATTTATTCGGTACGTAAAGCTATACGCTCACCCATTCGGAGGGCAGTTCCCGAAGTAAGATTTTTTAGCCATTGAAATTTGGGCACAAACAATAGAATCACGGTAGATCCATACTTAAAACAACCGAGTTCTTCTCCTTTTTTAAATAGTAAATTTTTTTCTTCGAAGCTATTGTACTGAGGCAAACGGTTCTCCATATGAGCGGATTCCTTCCAAACTGTTTCTATGCCGCGAACCAATAATGCTCCAACAAATATTAAGCAAAAATCGCCAAAGTTAGTAGACCTAAAGTAGCATACTAATCGTTCATTTCGAGTAAATAAATTGGGTATGGTCAGGCAGGTTTCTGTGTTTACGGAGTATACATCACCGGAGAAATAGCAGGTTTTGATTAATTTACAATCACAGGGCGCATGAACTCTATGATAGTTACTGGGTGAGAGATAAATAGTGGCAAATTTCCCCATATGAAATGTTTGGGCTATGTCTTCGCACCCAACTAAACCCTCAACGGTATAGTTTTTGCCTTTAGCTTGAAGTATTTCGTTCTTGTGAATTTGACCAATTTGACTGATTGAGCCATCAACTGGTGAAGATATCGATAGGTTATTCTCATCACATTTGCGGGCATCTGCCGATAGTCGACGAGTAAAAAACTGATTAAAAGATGAGTAGAAGTTGATATCAGGATTTTCCACTTCACTCATGTCGATTTTGTAAAGTTTAATGAACCCTCGGATGAGAAAGTTCTTGAGCCATACAATTTGCGATTCAGCAACAATAGCGGTCAATTTTGAAAGAAGATGTTTTGGTAGTAATCTTTGGATATTGACTATGAGATATAATTTTATTTTCATTATGCAAGTTTGGCTCGTTTTGAGAGAGAGATTACGTTTTGCTAACCAAAAATCCTCTTATGTTATTTTTAATTCGTCCCTGATGTGATGATAATTTTTTAATCGCGTGGCCGATACCAAATTTTTTTTTGTGGCCTCGACAAGTGCGCATCCTGATTGTTCATCATGAATACAATCTCGGAACTTGCATTTTCCAAGAAACGGATGGAAATCTTTGAAGCCCAGCATTAGCTGCCGGGAGTCAAGATGAGCTAACGAAAATGTGTGTGTGCCCGGTGAATCTATTAAATTCCCGCCACTCGATACCCTGAATAATCGCGAGGCTGTGGTCGTATGAGAACCCTGTTCGTTTGCTATAGACAAGGTTCTAGTCGGGGAGTTTGCTGTCGGCTCAATAAGATTCAAAAGCGACGACTTACCAACGCCGGATTGACCAACAAAAAGCGAGGTTTCATTTCGAAGATGATCTTTTATCGCATTAATTCCAAATGGTATCTTAACAGACGAGCGTATGACTGGATAGCCGACGTGCTGATACTTGCCTATAACTTTTTCTAAGTACCTCAGATTTTTATGGTCAGTTAAATCCATTTTGTTAGCTACAAGTCTCACAACTATTTTCTCTGCCTCAGCGGCCACTATATAGCGATCTATCAAGTTTGTTTTCGGGAGGGGGGCACAAGCTATTACAACAAAAATTTGACTTACGTTAGCAGCAACTGACTTTCTTTTGCCACTGACATCAACTCGGGCCAGTTTAGATGAGCGATTTTTTCTTGCGACGACTACCCCAAATGGGTTGGCATTTCGCCAAACTACAAGGTCTCCTGCCACTAAAGAGGGTACATTTGCTCGCTTATAACATCGATAATGGTTGCCGCAATGTGCCCCATCCAGACCCTCAACAAGAACATGTAGGCCAAAATTTGTGATAACAAGGCCGGTCTCTTCAGGCTCTAGACCCACAGTATTACTTTCCAAATCATTAAAGATAAAACCTTTTTTTTCTGCCACTTCGCGACTTTGTGCTATGCGTCTCTTTTGTTGTTTGTTTAATTTTTTTTGTTCAAAGGATTCCCTCGGATGCATATAAAATATTACCGATTCCATAAGTGCTCAGGATATAGCATAATTAAACTACGTGACAATGGTGAGCCTTTCAATCTTATGAGTGATAGGACCAATTTGTTGTTGGACCCTCATTTTAATGTCAGAGAGAGGCAAGATTGGGAAAATTGTCGACTAATTTAATCTGGATTGATCTAGAAATGACTGGCTTACGGCCGTCTGAGAATCGCATAATAGAGATAGCGACGGTTATAACGAACAGTGACTTAAAAATTTTGGCAGAGGGACCAGTGGTCGCAATTAATCAGGCGGAAGAGGAATTGACCACGATGGATGAGTGGAATACCCTCCAGCACTCGCGCTCCGGCTTAATCGACAGGGTAAGAAGAAGTTCGGCCTGTGAAATTTCAGCTATGAGGACAACTTTAGATTTTCTTGAAAAATGGGTTGATTTCCAAACGTCTCCGATGTGTGGAAATTCTATCTGTTTAGACCGGCGTTTTTTGGTCAGACATATGCCAGAGCTAGCTAATTTTTTTCATTATCGTAATATAGATGTGTCAACGTTGAAGGAACTTGTTTTACGCTGGAGGCCAAGTTTACTGAGAGGATTTAATAAAAACTCTAAACACCTTGCGCTTGATGACATTTACGATTCGATAGCTGAACTTAAATATTACCGAGATAATTTTATTTCTGTTTAGTAGGGTTCAATTTGATATATTTCCGAGTTTCTCACGCTGTTGCTTTATAGCCCAAGAAATATGATCTCTAACAAGAGAACTCGAAGCCTTAAATCGCCGTTTTAGTGCTGTTAAGACTTCTGTGTTGCCTTTTGAGTTTCCTAAACCAACGGCAAGGTTCCGCTGCCACTGCTGATACCCGATCCTCCTCATTGCTGATCCACGTGTTTTAAATAAAAATTCTTCCTCATTCCAAGTGAAGAGAGTTAGCAGTTCGATATCATCAAAATTGTGTCTTGGTCTAAAATCGGGCTCTTTTGATTCAGTTGGAAAGCGATTCCAAGGGCAGATTATTTGACAATCATCACAACCAAAGACCCGATTTCCAATAAGGGGTCTGATGTCTTCTGGGATTTCATGTTTGTTTTCTATTGTCAAATATGAAATGCAACGCCTTGCATCTAAAATGTATGGTTCGGGGAAAGCATTAGTGGGACAGATGGAATTACATGCACGACAATTACCGCACAGATTATCTGATTTACTAATGTCTATTGGGAGCTCTAATGAAGTATAAATCTCGCCTATAAAAAACCAAGAACCTGCTTTTTGATTGAGGAGAAGGGTATTTTTGCCAATCCAGCCCAAGCCTGCTTGCGCGGCTAACGGTTTTTCCATCACCGGAGCACTGTCAACGAAAGCTCGTTGATTTACATTGTGGCCAGGGATTTCTTGCCGTATCCGCCTCACAAGTTCCCCAAGACGGCGCCTTATTAATTTGTGATAATCTCGTCCCAATGCGTACCGAGATATATAGGCCTTGTCATCATTTCTGAGCACTGCAATCATCTTATCATCGGTTAGGTAATCCATTCGAAAACAGATGACACGCATCGCTTGGTCCACGAGTTTATCAATTTTGTATCGCTTTTCTCCATGCTTGTTCATCCAATCCATGGTTCCGTGGTATCCATCATTTATCCACTTTCGGAGATTTTTTGAAGCCTCAGATAAATCAGGTCTGATAATTGCAACTTGTTGGAAACCTAAGTCTGCGCCCCAATTTTTAATTTTTATTGCCAATTCATGGAGGCTTTTGGGGGAATCGAACGTTCGAGACATGAAAGGTGACTTCAGCTAGACTATAGTTACGTGAGTTTACTTGGATCTTAATTTAATGTCGCTAAAAACGGATGATAATTCTTTATTTGACGTGTCTAATGTTAAAAAAATCGAACAACAGTTCATTAAAAAAAATAACTCAACTGAATATTCTCTTTCTCTAAATGCCGCAGAAGCTCTCTTGCACGAGTTACTCGGAAAGTTTGGGCAGCCCCAGTCCATTACTGTTTTTTGCGGGGGAGGCAAAAATGCTGCGGATGGATACTTGTTATCTGCTCTTGCCTCCACAAAATCAATATCGGTTAAAGTTTTTGAACTTGGGAATCCACTTCAATTTTGCTCAAACGTAGCTCGCGCTAGAGAATTGGCGCTGACAAGAAATGTTGAAGTGAATATATTTTCAGGTGAGGAAATAATTGAGACTGAGGTAATTGTTGACGCGCTTATAGGGATCGGTTTGCGAGGAAAACTAAGCGAGAAATATAGATGCGCAATTCGCAGAATTAATTGCTCAAACTTACCTACACTTTCAATAGATGTGCCTTCTGGCTTAGATGCTAGCACAGGCGGAGTTCTTGATGTAGCCGTAAATGCAGATGTAACGGTAACCTTTTTGGTTAATAAACAGGGTTTGTTCACAGGATACGGTCCTTCATGCTGTGGTAGCCTCATTTTAAGACCCTTAGGTATGCAGCGTGAAGAGAACTTGCACGAGTGGGCTAGTGCGAGGATTCTGTGTCGAGAAAAACTTTACAAAATTATGCCAAGCCGACTGAATTATTCCTGTAAAACAAATTATGGACATGTTTTGGTTATCGGGGGTGATTATGGTTATGCTGGGGCCGGGATAATAGCCGCTCAAGGCGCTGCAAGAACTGGCGCAGGACTTGTATCTCTCGCGACTCGTCCCGAGCACGTTGCAGCCATGTTAACGAGACAACCTGAGGTTATGGCGATCGGAGTGTCATCTGGACAAGAGCTGGAGCCTTTTTTGAATCGGCCGAGTGTGTTGGTTTTAGGTCCAGGTTTGGGCACTTCGGCCTGGTCTGAGCAACTACTACAAAGAGCGTTAGACACAAAAATATTAACGGTTATTGATGCGGATGCGCTTAATATAATTTCATCAGAGAAAGTGAAAATTAGTAGAGAACATGCAGAAAATTGTGTGATTACTCCTCATCCGGGAGAGGCCGCTCGCTTGTTGAATATCTCTGTGAAGGAAGTCGAATTAGACCGCATCTCAGCGGCAATCAAACTCCAAAAGGTATATGGCACAACAGTAGTTCTGAAAGGTTCGGGGACCATAGTCTGTGGTCACACCTCAGAGGTAGTCAGTATATGCCCATACGGCAATCCGGGAATGGCAAGCGCTGGAATGGGTGATCTCTTGAGTGGAATTATTGGCGGTCTTCTGGCTCAATCATTGTCATGCATTTCTGCC
>DDII01000026.1:111980-113341 GCA_002338445.1 Cellvibrionales bacterium UBA1854
GGATGCTGTTTACACTCTTACGCTGCAGACATGATGGTCAATCAGTTAGGTCAACGAGGACTGTTGGCAACTGACCTATTGAGATCGATCAGTGACCAATTGATGACCCCAGAACGTTCAGGTGAGTCAGTTTGAAAAGCGTTTCCGAGAATTTATTCATCGATGGATGGGCCCTGTCCAGAACGATTGTTGATGAGCAGGAAATGTTAGCGTTCGGACATTCGGTTGCGAGGGTGCTGGTGCCTCGTTTGGTAATTACACTTTCCGGAGATTTGGGTGTTGGCAAGACGACATTGGCGAGAGGAGTGATCCAAGGTTTGGGTTTCAGTGGAATCGTAAAAAGTCCAACATATGCGATGTTGGAACCCTACCACTTGGACAGCGGAGCGGTGTATCATTTTGATCTATATAGAATGAGTGACCCTGAAGAATTGGAATTCCTCGGTTACCGAGATTGTTTGCGTGATGCATATCTGTGTCTCGTGGAGTGGCCGGAGCGCAGCGCTGGATACCTCCGCAATATAGATTTGGAATTGTTAATAAAATCTAATGGGGTTGCTCGAATTGTAACTGGAAGAGCGCATACTCTCGCTGGAAAGATTACGAATGAGCATTTGCAACACATATAGAATGAAAGATTTGCCTCTAGTCATGCGTATTCGTCTATTTTTCGCAAGCAGTGTCGGATATTTTAAATGCTGACGTTTCTAATCTCGTGTTTAATTATGTTGATCTTTAGTGACTTTGCTGAGACATCGGAAATTGAAGGACTGAGGCTTTACAGATCTCCAGACAGAACCCGTATCGTCTTGGATCTTAACGAGCCAGTCAGATATCAAACGTTCACATTAGAAAATCCAAATCGTGTGGTTGTTGATATTCGGGATTCGAGGTTAAATGCAGAGTTTGAGCAACTCGATCTCTCAAACACTCCCATTACCCGCATTCGTACGGGCGTTAGGGACGGCACTAGCTTAAGAATGGTATTCGATTTGGCAAATCAAGTTAGTTCAAAGGTGTTTAGTCTGCAATCAAACGAACGCTATGGTAACCGTTTAGTTGTGGATCTTTACGACATAAAAAAACGCACGAGTAAAAGATTAGCTGGAATTATTGAACAGGCAAATAGAAAAATTATCATTGCAATCGACGCTGGGCATGGAGGAGAAGATCCAGGAGCTTTGGGTCCAGGAAGGATTCGAGAAAAGGTGATAGTGTTGCAAATTGCAAAGCGTCTAAAGAATTTGTTTGATGATGATAGCGATTTTAGGGGAGTTTTAATTCGAAAGGGAGATTATTATTTGGCTCATCGTAGGCGGACGGAAATAGCGCACAGCAGTCTTGCAGATTTCTTTATATCT
>DDII01000085.1:0-18983 GCA_002338445.1 Cellvibrionales bacterium UBA1854
ATATATTGTGTCTCAAGCGACTTCATCAAATAATCTCCAAAAATTGTTTAATGATAACTTTTTGTAAGCGTAGAAACTTGCGCGGTTTTGGTCAATCTATCCCTCGACCCTTTCACCCAAAACAAAAAATTATTAACTCTGAATACGCAGATTCGCTCAAATACAAAAAACCTTTTCACGCAGAGCTATTGATTTTTATTCTAACTACAAAATAATTTGGGTGATTGCATTCATCAGCTATTTGAAAATAACCGTGCTTTAGAGTAATTATAAATTTGAGAGGTGATTGGTTTTGGAAAATCTACAAAAGCTTTTTCGTTTACTCAAGATAAGACAATTAGTGACTATTATTTTAGCCTGTGTCACAGGCCTGATGTCTCAGGCTTGCAGCCAGAACTCTTCCCACCCAAATATCGTGCTAATTTTTGCCGACGATCTCGGTTACTGCGACAGTGAACTTTATGGCTGCAATGCCGTGCCCACACCTAATATTAAAAGGCTAGCAAAGGAGGGTGCTCTTTTTACCTCAGGATACGTTACCAGCCCGGTATGTTCTCCTTCAAGGGCGAGTATGTTAACCGGTCGATACCAGCAACGGTTTGGTCATGAATTTCTTCCCGAGGGTGATCCCTCTGGAGACGCGGGTCTCCCCATATCTGAAAAAACTATCGCAGATTATCTCAAAATGTCTGGCTACACCACGGGAATGACGGGAAAGTGGCATCTCGGGGATAATGAGGAATTTCACCCGTTAAATCGCGGTTTTGACGAATGGTTCGGTATTATCACCGCTGCTACCGATTACGCCGACCCGACTCGAACCGATGTAAAATCTTTTGACTTCAAAAATTATATAGCAAAGAAGGCTCTCGAAAAAACAATACCCACATCTGAGTTATCCGAGATGACATCCAACCAAATCATTAATGCACTAAAGAAGCAAGGTCTAAGTGACATGGCGAATTGGCTTCAGAGTTCAAGCGCAGACTCTACATGGAAAGGAAGAGGAGCTGGCAGCGTCTTTAGAGGACGGCAAGTAGTCAATGAACCTGACTACCTCACCGATGCATTTTCGAGAGAGGCCGTAGCCTTTATAAGGAGATATAAAGACAAACCATTTTTCCTGTATATTCCTTACACTGCCACTCACGGTCCACTTCAAGTAACCCAAAAATACTATGACCGTTTCCCTGATATTGAGAATGAACAAAAACGTATCTACGCTGCCATGACCGCATCTCTTGACGACGGTATCGGCGCAATCCTGGACGCGCTTATAGAGACGGGGCTAGAGGAAAACACGCTGGTTATTTTTCTCAGCGACAACGGAGCGGGCGTTGCTGACTACGCAAGCAATGCGCCACTGCGCCTGGGCAAACATACCTTATTCGAAGGCGGTGTGAGAGTACCATTTACGATAAAATGGCCAAAACAAATTTCGAAGGGAAAAGTTTACCATAATCCCGTAAGCTCTCTAGATATTCTTCCTACGGCAGTAGCGGCCGCCGGAGGAAGGATTCCTAACGAACCAACCATAGAGGGAGTAGACCTCCTGCCATACCTTGATGGTTCGAGTAACGATAATCCTCATAATGCACTTTTTTGGCGAAACGGAGCAAACTGGGCCATCAGAGAGGAGGATTGGAAGTTAATATATGCGGGGGAGCGATATTGGCTATATGACCTGTCAGATGACATCGGCGAGATCCATAACCTCGCCAACGAACGATCAGATGTTGTAACGAGAATGACGGATCTTTATCGATTATGGGACCAAGATAACATTCCTCCCGCTTGGCCCGCCGTTGGTTCGAAAAAAACCGACTACTATTTTGTGGATGGTATTGAAATCGACTGGGCACTATAGATAAAAGCTCATCGCAATAATCTTGAAATAAATTAGCAAGACCATTACTTAAAATGGGTGAAATTGACTAATTTTTTATTTGCCTAAAATGATAATAAGGGGCAAAGTAAAACGAAAAATTTACTAAAATCATTGCCTATGGGGTCCATTTTGAATAATTTCGATTCCTCCATGATCACAGAAGTGGGTGAATTTGGCTCAAAACTATGGTGTGAGGCTTGCGGCATTTCAGGGGCAAAAATGCTTCAGGCAGCCGACATTCCCTCAGACCTTCGATGGGGCTTCACGGAGCTTTATCTTGATCCTCATCCACGATTGATTTCTGAGGCTTGGCCTGTCTCCGGGTACTATTTTATGGTGGATAATGGTGTAGTATCAGGTGGCGCAGGTGTGCCTGAGCACTGTCTCACACTCCAAGGTTTTCATGTAAAAGCATCATGGGCTTTCATATGTAACCAGTCCCGCAGTAAATACGGTCTCTCCGGTCAGAAACAACGTGGCTTAGAGGAGGAAAGGTTAAAACGACAAATTGAAGAGCATCTTGGCTCCTCGATAAACGTTGTTAATGTTGTGAACAGCGTTTGGCCAAAATCAATCATAGCAGCACTTAGCGGCGATGACCCAGAGTCCAAGACAACGGGTCTACATAATATCGCAGCAAGCCTACAAAGCCCTTCACCGGAATTTTCTGAATTCCCTTGTACAGAGCTGGGTGTACCCATATTCAACAAAATGACTGAAACGCAAAAACTACAATTTCTACAACTATGCAGAATTTAGAGTAGCCATCAGCAATCTACGAGTGAACTCCTATGCAACCCGCTTTTTCCGATATTCAGTCGCATGACAACCGTACGCAGATCGATGAATTTGCTAAAGTCCTCTGCTCCCAAGTACCGGGGTCCAATTTAGGCAGAGTGAGTTACAAGTTTGTTTGTAATATGCTGACGGGAATACGCCGCACAAAGTCTGTCAACCTAACAAGTGTTGCGAGAGGTTTGAATGAGAAGATCCGACTCCACGCAACCCACAAAAGACTCTCAAGGAATCTTGATGATCCTAAACTAACCAAAAATTTGAGTCTAAGCCTACTAAAAATGGGTGCTAAAAACGTTAGTCTAAAAACACGACTTATTGTGCACACCTACGAATTGCACAAAAAATATGCTTGTAAAATTGAGTATCTGCCTAAATCTTTAGTCGACTCGGAGTCGGCATTCAAGGTATGTGAGATTCTAGCAAGTGATACAGATTCTAACACATACACTCCTCTTTTAGCGCGGGTATGGTCCGACCGTGTGCCAAATTATGAGAGTGATGCCCAAGAAATCAAGAACGCAATCATGCAGGTGCAAACTGCCACAAGCGGAAGAGGGATGTTTTTTCTTGACGATGAAACAGTCGACACTGGTTCGATAAGAGCAATTGTCTCCGAGCCTAGTCTAGATTTTATCGCGCTTGTGCGCGATCGTTCTTTTAAAGCAGTGCACGGAACTGAAATGCACTCACTCGGAGAGCTTAGTGAGAAAGTAGAAACAAAATATGGAAAAATGATGTTCAAGCTTGTGCCCGAGGGACTTGTGGGGAACAGTAAGACCGATATGGATCTATTTATGCACGCGGGATCTATACCAATTCGGCTGCCTCAATTTAGCCGGCGGCTGAGCCTTATAGCGCTAAAATCTAGTAGCCGACTCACCGGAGAAGCCTCGAGTCCGTTATTGACCTCCCAGATAAAACTCCGATCAAGAAAAGCTGTGATGGGGCTGGTCGAATCTTACTTGTCCATCAAAGACATCATCTCGCTGCACTCAGCCTTCCGCGAGACCTTTGATCCTTCCGGATTTCGTGTCCTCACATATAACCGACTTCAGCTACTAATAACTCTCCTGCAGACCGTGATACATTACGAGACCTCCATAGAAGGATCTCTGTCGATCAGCGAAAAAAAGATGTCCACCAAGCCTCATGATGGAGAAATTCAGAGAACCTATTACCGGCCAGAATTGAGTTCGCAAGCTTCCCAAATAGATGTCGAGAGCGCTAGTACCACTTTGGAACGGGACCGCCAATCTGCTTTCTGTGATACACATGTCCAATATTAATAGGTCAAACTTTGCGTCAGTAAAAAAGAATTATTACAGAGACGGGTTTGTTATTTTAAAAAATTTCCTTGATGAAAAAGCGCTGTCGGAGTTACGTAACCGTGCCCTTTCCGCGGCAAAAGAACTGCGAGAAAATAATAATGATAACTCGCCTTACCAAAATATAATTAAAAGTCTAGATAAACGCGACCCTTGGTTTAATCATCAGCTAAAACGTGGGACTCACGTATCGCTCATGAAATACATCCTCAACGGAGAAATAGAGGGGGCCTCGGCAGCTTGGTTTAATAGACCGGAAGGGTCCTCCCGGGGGATTAGCCCTCACGTCGACATCATAGGGAGTTATCGAAAACCTGACGCGGGAGCTACGATCTGGTTTGCCCTCGATCAAGCACAAATAGACAACGGTTGCTTACATTACTTGCGGGGATCACACAAGAATAAGTACCCAACGGAAACTTTTATCTCAGGTATAGATACGCAGTCAAAAGACGCAGTTGCCGCCGAACTTGAACCCGGTGATGCAGTCATCCACAGCGCTTTGACCATACACTGGTCACTCGGCAACGGAAGTGGTCATCCTAGACGCGCAATATCTTACTTTTATTGGAAGGCCGGTATAAAAGGCAAAATTTAGATCAATACAAGGAGTAAAAAATGCCACACCCACTGCAAGCTCAGCGAGAATCTCTGGTAAAGGCGTACCTTGAGGTCGCAGAGCGCGATCTTATGAGACAGTCCAGCGGAAATGTGAGTTGTCGTGTTGATGGTGGCATGCTCATATCCTGTTCTGGAGCCTCTGCAAAGAACCTCAGTACTGATAGGGTGGTGTTTGTGAAAGAGGACGGTAGCTACGAGGGTGATATCAAACCATCTTCGGAGTGGCGGATGCACAGTGCAATTTACCGCTATCAAGAGAAGGCAGACACAGTCATCCACACTCACTCAGACCACTGCGTGGCCCTTGCTGTTCATAACCTACCGCTGCCCGGATTCCACTACATGGTTGGCCTTTTCGGTGGTTCAGATGTGCCATGTGTGCCCTATGCAACTTTCGGAACCGAGGAGCTTGGCATGAGCGCTGCAAAAGCCCTTACCGACCGTGCGGCATGCCTTCTTGGAAACCACGGTATGATTTGTAGAGGTAACAACTTTGAGGTCGCTATTGATCATGCAGAACGCCTTGAACAGATCTGTAAACATTACATTTTAGCTCGATCTATTGGAGAACCGGATATGCTATCGGAAGAGGACTGGGATGATTTTTTTGGGCGAGCAAGGAAAGTTGCTTATACAGATTTTATTTAAGTCACAAATATTAATTTTATGATTAGTTTTGCTTCTAAAAGTACTGTGGCACAAGTAACAGCAGTGGTTTTATTAAGCGCTTTCTTTTCAAGCAATGGCAGCGCCGTCGTTACAGAAAAACCAAATATCCTTTGGGTCTGGGTCGATGATCAGCACCCTTGGTATGCAACTTACGGACACACTCTTGTGCATACTCCCAACATCGATAAACTTGCTGATACAGGCGTGGTTTTTGAACGCGCATACGCGCCTGGACCCGTTTGTAGCACCAGTCGATCCGCAATAGCAACCGGTAGCTATGCCATCAGGATTGGCGCTCATGATCACCGGTCTGGTAGGGTCCCTGAAAACCAAATATACCTTCCAGCCGGAATAAAAACTGTGCCGACGTTGTTCCTTGAAGCGGGCTATGAAACCTACAACGACGGAAAGGATGACTTTAACTTTTCTTACAGACGCTCTGATCTATATTCTGTACCCAAAAAACTAATGATATCGAGCGTAAAAACCGATCCCAAACACAAAAAAAATCCAGCCAACAGTCAATTAAAAAAGTCTGAAAACAAAGGAAATTTTCGTTTAAATCGGGGTAGTGGTCACTGGAGTGATGTCCCAACAAGTATGTCTTTCTTTGGTCAGACCTCGATCTCTGGTGGTAAGAAAGACGACCGCACGCTCGCTCCGAAATTAAAGTCGCTTGGTTACACGCCTGTGAAACCTGAAAATGTTCGAGTTCCTCCACAGTACCCTGACATACCGGAAGTACGAGAAAAAATCGCAGGACACTATAATAGTATTCTTCAGACAGATTATGAACTGGGTGTTTTAATTCAAAGCCTTAAAGACGACGATCGCTGGAATAACACAATAATTTTCCTATTTTCTGACCATGGCTCAAATCTGCCTAGGAGTAAGGAATTCTGCTACGAGGAAGGTCTGCACGTGCCCCTTATAATCTCAGGGCCAGGCGCACAAGATAAAATTGCTCCGGGTACCCGACGTAAAGATTTGGTGAACCTTCTCGATATATCTGCAACAGCATTAAGCCTAGCTGGGATGAGAATTCCACCATTTATGGATTCAAAAAATGTTTTTGCTGACGACTATTCCCGAAATTACGTGTTTTCATCTGCAGATCGAATGTCAAACGTTATCGATCGGGTACGATCCGTTATGGGCGATCGATACCATTACATAAGAAACTTTATGACAGATCGACCCCTCTTCAACTGGGGATACAGGGAACTCTTCGCGGCGGATTTACCAGATAAATTTGGATATTTTCTAAAAATCCGTGACTTGGCAACCAACGGAGAATTAACACCCGCTCAGGCGGCTCCCTATGGCCCGCGGAGTGCCGAGGAACTATATGACTTAAAAAATGATCCGGACGAAGTAATCAATCTTGCTAGCGATCCAAAACATCGTAAAACTCTGGAGGAGATGAGGATCCAGCTAGCACGATGGATCAAAGACACAGACGATAAGGGGCAATATCCAAGATCCGGTGCATCAATTGCTGAGGTCAAGGGTCGATTCCCGAGGTCTGCACTAAAGAGCCCCGAATATCGTGCGTATGACCCTTAGTGAGACTATCGGCACGTCAGTCTATGTGGCGTCGCTTAAGACTTTGGCGATTTCAAAGGGAACTCTTTAGCGGGTTACTGCACCATATGTACCACTGCCTTCAGGTAAATATAAAAACCAGGAAGATAAGCGTACTCATTAATGAACTCCATTGAAATTAAATCACTGGGAGGCATTTACTCAGTAACCATCGCTACATTAATGATCTCAGCAATTTCCCTGCTAAATCCTTCCGCACTCCCATGAGCCATTATTACAACGGCGAGATCCCTTTTCGGCTCAGACCAACTTAAAGTACCAAAGGCTCCACCCCAACCCGAAGAACCCTCACTTAAGGGTAAAAACGCCAAATCTGGCTTGAGGATAACCCAAACGGTGTATCCCATTCCTTCCGCTCCAGCACGCTCTTTAGTTTTGCCCACAGCTGTGTAAAGATCTCCTTCATGGTTTGCTGCCATTAAATTTACAGACCTTTCCTCTAAAATACGTCGTCCTTTAAAAACACCTCTACTAGCTCGCATTTGCTCAAAATTCAGGAAGTCACTAGCGGTGCTAACTAATCCTATAGATGCAGAATAATACTGTGACTGTTGCGCTTTCTCTAATAAATTTGCGTCCGGATTGTCCGGGTCAGGCAATGCTACGACGCGAGATCGTTTTTCCGGCGGAATTGAGTTGAACCAATAAGTGTCCCTCATATCCAGCGGTTCGAAAATATGCTCATGCACAAATTCGTTATAAGGTTGGCCTGAGGTGATTTCGATAATCCTCGCTACCACATCAAGTCCAATACTATACCCCCAACGCGATCCGGGTTGAAAATCTAATGGGCCAGAAGCAACCATATCAATGTAAGATTGAAGCGTATGACCACTTTCAACCCACCCATTTTTATCCCACTGAAGCTCACCCCACTCTGATACTGCCTGTCCAAGACCCATCGCTCCAACACCTGCCGTGTGTGTCAGAAGATCGTGAATAGTTACCGCGCGCTCAGCTGGAACAGTACTATTTTCGGGAACATACATGTATGGCATTTCGTCTGAAAACCAACCTATTAACCTTCCAAGGGCGCGCCAAAAATAGTTAGGTTGGTTTTTTTTGGTAGCCCAAACATAATTTGGACTAACATTACTTCCCTTGAGCACTGCGACTTGGATATCTTTAAATTTCGGTATGTATTTGTATACTTTATCCTGAAGATCAAAAAGCCCCTGCTCCATTGCAATCATTGCTGCAACGCCTGCTACTGGCTTTGAAGAGGATTGCATAACAAACATTGCATCTCTCCTCATGGGAATCTTTTTTTGTGGATCCATTAAGCCTTGAGAGGAAACGAAGACACGCTCACCTTTCCGGCTGATCGAAACCACAGCACCTGGGATGTCCCCATTTTTAATGCGTCTTAAAATTACACCGTTAATTTTTTCTAGTTCAGTGGCCGACATGCCTATCGACTCTTCTCTAGCTTGAGCAACGTCGTTTTCATGTGGCGAGGAAGCAACAACTTCTAAAGTTAGTAATAACAGAATGAAGAGAAAATAGAATTTATTCATTGTTAATTCTGTCCTTATTTTTTTATATTATTAAGTTAGCAAGTATCGTACTAAGCTTAAAATTTATTAGTCATTATCACCTATTTTTTTAATAAATGTTAAAAGTTACCTTAGAAAGTAAGGAGTGGCACTAATTAGAGAACATAATGTTGCAAATAAAATCATACAATCTCACTCAGCCGCTCATGTCCCCCCAAGGGTTGTCACATTCAAAGGAAACTGATTGACGGAACCCAGAGATGGTTACTCCCTTTCTGTTGATTAAGATATCCCTTTCGTTAAGAAGAGGCTCACCATAGCGATAAATCACATCTAATTGACCGGTATCCGCTCGTTCCGCATACTCAGCAGCTGTGTTTTTCACTTCATCACGCCGATATATGTAACCCTCGTAATCTTTTGAATGACGGCGTTGTAGCATTTCATTCACAATATGGGGTGACAAAACGGTGGCTGTTGCGTTATTACCACCGAAGCCTTTCGAATTTATGAAGTTAACACCCATTTGCCTCCCACTTACGTCCATATCATCTATCGGGAATATTGCCCGCTCTTGAACCACATCAGACGCAATCTTTTGAATGGTCTTTATTCCCGGAACTATATCGTACTTAAATGTGCCAAGTGCAGAGACGAGCTGGTCTCCACCAGCCGCGGAAAGAGAATGTCCGACATAAGCCTTAGCTGCAGTGACTGGCCAGTCGTATATGTCAAAAACCTCGGCAACACGCTGTATCAAGTCTGACTCGGTAACCCGATTGGCTGGAGTACTGGATCCATGAGCGTGGACAAAACTGTTGTATTTGACGGTGTCCTCACCAACTACGGCAATTGCAGCAGCGACCGCTTGTGAAAAAGATAGATAATTCCCAACTCCAGGCGCAGAGATGGATTTTTTTACACCATCTGCATTAATAAAAACATTAGTAACGGCGCCATGAATATCAGCGCCTAACTCAATAGCCAGGGAATCATCCATCAAAACGATATACTGAGTCGACTCCGCGAGCACAAAACCACAATTTTCCGCAAAAGGGCGGCTCGCACGCCGGTAATCTGGGGTATGCGTCCCATCGATTTTGCACAAAGTTTCATCATCAGCCAAAGCTCCCATATTAGCAAATCCCTCTGAAATTTCCGGGGAAATACTTGCCTCGGCATTTCCAACAATCGCCACACGACGTCGACCGCTGAAAATATCTCTCAAAGCCGCCTGGAGTACATAGAGGAAGGTTGCGCATGCCCCGGTTACGGCCTCGGTATGTCCGACGCTTCCTAGAATATATGCGTTTATAAAATCGGCCGGCATAGTGTTGAGGCCTAGAGCAACCTGTTTAGCCGTGGTCCGCTTACCTCGAAGACGATTTTGCATCAATCCGCCGAAACCGTCCTCCGTTATTTGGCTCAGCGCGCTGGAAGAATAAACTCCAATTTGATCTGGGCGGACACTACTCACAATTTTCTGCCAGTTTAAGCCCGTTGAATGGAGTGCATCACTGCACCCTAGCAGTGCCATTTGCAGTCCCCTTGGGTGAAATCGGGACTTGTAATGAAGAGAGGGCTCGAAACCCTCTGGCAGTTGACCTGACGCTTTTGATAGCAGCTCATAGTCACATTCAACCAAGAAATCTTGGAGGTTATTTGTCGTTATTCTTACCTGCCCCTCACTCAAGTCTTCGATCTGCCAGTCAGATGGGGGATCCTGAGGCATATCACGCCTCAACATTGTGAAGACTTGACACCCACTTTTGGTCTTAGAAAAGTTAATTCTTCGGTTCCCTCGGATTGCAGCAGGATCAAACAAAGAAGTCTCACGTACCAGGGTACCTGCTAAGACTGCTGTCCGGAATTGCATATCAACTTCACAAGCAGACAGTTTATATCCACTGGGAGTTACGTAAGCATGCCTTTCTTTGTGGACTAAACCCATGAGACATGCGAGACCGACGATAGTCAGCTGCTGTCCCTCAGACGAAAGGGAATCAAATATCATACGGCGATATGACTGGTATGAGGAGCTTCTTCCGGCGGCATTGTAACCACCAAAACCTACTATGACGGGCAGAGGTCTGCTCATGATTAAAACCCTAGGTAACATTAATAAATAATTATATCTTTTGTTTTATAACAAATCTGTTGTTTTTAAGCCATTTTATGTTATTTTTTAGTCACTATGAGCTTTAATGTAACACTGGTACTTTGCGATAAGATGTTAGTATCCAGCAGCACACTTGCTGCGGAGATATTTAATTTTGCCCAATCACTGGCCATGGCAACTGCACACCCGACACGCGACCTTGAGGTGCGTAGGGTATCTACTGATGACCTAGCTGTAACCACCTCCTCAGGTTTTGAGATACAACCAACACACTGCCTGAATGAAAGTTTTCGGAGCGATCTTATACATCTACCTGCAATATGGAGGAATCCTCGACCTATCATTAATCGCTCAGAAAGGTTATTAGACTGGATATCGAAGCAACATAGGCTGAACACCATTTTTACTGCGGTAGGTACCGGCGTTTGTTTTCTGGCAGAATCCGGTTTGTTGGACAACAAGCCGGTTACCACCCACTGGCATTATTTTGATCAGCTCAAAAAAAGTTATCCGAATGTATTCCTCCAACGGCAACACTTTACAACCAAAACAGGAAACATATACTGTGCGGCAAGTATCAACGCAATGGCTGAAATAATCGTATATCACGTCGAGAGAATCTTTGGTCGTGTAATTGCGAGACAGGCGCAGCGACACTTCTTTCACGAAATAAGAAATCTTTCTAACGCAATTGGATACAGTGACGAGGAAGAGTCTTCAATAACCGACGAGGCTATAATTCAAGCAAAGATCTGGCTTCAAGACAACATGAGTAAGCACTCACATATATCAGATCTCAGTGCAAACATCGGTATGAATAAAAGAACACTCAACCGAAGGTTTAAATCAGCCACCGGACAAAGTCCCGGTGATTATCTAAACGAAGTTCGCATGAGCTTTGCCTGCGAACTACTTCAGAACACCGACCTATCGATCTTAGAAGTGGCGAGTTTTAGTGGATATAACAACCAAAGCTGGTTTTCATCGCGATTTAAAAAGTGGTCTGGCAGTTCCCCCAGTGGATATCGAAAATCTGTACGCTCAAAAAATTTTACGTCTTAAACAGCTTTCTCTGGATATTGATCAAGAAACCTTACGCCAATCACTCCCTCAACATTGCTCATAAGCTCTGTTATATTCATCCCGATTTTACCTTCCACATCTATAATGTTGTATGCAATTTCATCACGACTTTGATTTACCATATCTACCACATTTAAATTTGCGTCAGCAAAAACAGATAGAACATTACCCAAGACTTTTGGGACATTCTTGTTGCAAAAGGTAAATCGACTTCCAGACCCTCGAGAAAGAACCGTACTAGGAAAGTTTACTGAATTTACAATGTTCCCATTCTCTAAAAAATCCATTAACTGTGTGGCCGCCATCACCGCGCAGTTTTCCTCAGCCTCGGCGGTACTTGCCCCGATATGGGGCATTAATAAAACGTCATTGCGCCCAACAAGGCCAGGAGCAGGAAAGTCGCTAATATAGCTCCCGATTTTTCTATTATCTAAAGCTGATATCAGATCAGGAGTGGAGACAATCTCCTCCCTAGCGAAATTAAGAAGTTTCGCCGAAGATTTCATTAACGAAAACTTACTCGAATCAAGAAGATTTTTTGTAGAAGGGATCGCAGGGACATGCAGCGTAACAAAATCGGCCTGCTTCAATAATGGCTCGATGGTATCCATGCGCTCAACTTGGCTAGATAGCTGCCAGGCCGCCTCTATCGATATGGCAGGATCATATCCAATCACCTTCATGCCAAGATCTGTGGCCAAATTTGCTATCATTGACCCTATAGCTCCCAGGCCTACCACGCCGAGGGTCTTTCCTGTAATCTCTCTACCCGCAAAACGCTTTTTCTCTTTTTCTAGCATCCGAACCATTTCGGCGGCGTCATCCAATTCTGATAACTTTTGAACGTAATTCATTCCACCAAATATATCGCGTGATGATAATATTAACGAAGCGACTACCAACTCCTTAACTGCGTTTGCGTTGGCACCAGGGGTATTAAATACCACAATACCTCTGAACGTGTAGTCTGAAACTGGGATATTATTTACTCCAGCACCCGCCCGTGCAACGGCAAGCAAACTCTCGGGTACTTCCTCAGAGTGCAATTTATGACTCCGTAATATGAACCCTTGTGGATCATCACAATCGGGCGACACACTGTAAGTTGACGGAAAAGACTTCAAACCTTTTTCGGAAAGGGCGTTGTAGGTGCGGATTTTATACATAGCGGCTGTTTCTCTCTATTTATTTACTGTATCAAAGGCCCACTCGACCCATGGCATTAGCGCCTCTAAGTCACTCTGTGCAACAGTAGCTCCGCACCATATGCGAAGACCCGCAGGTGCATCTCGATATGCGCCAATATCATAAGCTACTCCTTCATCAGCGAGGAGCTTAATTATTTCCCTTACTTTTAATGGTTCCGTGTCTAAAGTCAGACAAACACTAGTGTTGGATCTTTGATCTGGCACTCGCGCTAAAAAGTTTATCCAAGGCCTCTGATTAACAAAGCTTTCCACCGCCTGGAGATTCTCCTCAGACTTTTTTATGGTAGCCTCAACTCCACCTAGCCTCTCCACCCAATCAAGAGCATCTAAATAGTCGGCGACACACAACATCGAGGGTGTATTAATTGTGGCTCCTTGGAAGATTCCCTCGTTAAGAGAACCACCTTTCATCAAACGAAAAATTTTTGGGAGTGGCCAGGGTGGGGTATAACTTTCAAGTCTCTCTACCGCTCTGGGACTAAGAATTAACATGCCATGGGCACCCTCACCTCCAAGCACTTTTTGCCAACTGTAAGTAACCGCATCCAGCTTATGCCAAGGCAGTTGCATTGCAAACACTGCAGAAGTGGCATCACAAATCGTCATGCCAGTTCGATTGTCTGAGATCCAGTCGGCATTGGGGACCCGAACTCCAGAGGTGGTACCGTTCCAAGTGAACACAGTATCGTTTACCGGGTTACACCGACTCATATCCGGCAGTTCGCCGTAATTAGCGAGATGACTTTCAACAGATTTTAGTTGGAGTTGCTTAGTGATATCTGTAACCCAATCCTTCCCAAACGATTCCCAGGCAAAAACATCTACTGGTCTCTCGCCTAATACCGACCACATTATTAGCTCTACAGCACCTGTGTCCGATGCCGGTACCACTCCCACCCTATAATCTTTAGGCAAGTGTAAAATTTCCGCTGTACGAGCACACACTTGGCGCAACGCCTCCTTACCGATACTTGACCGATGCGAGCGACCCAAAGTTTCGATTCTTAACTTTGTCACGTCATATCCCGGTCTTTTGGCACATGGGCCAGATGAGAAGTTCGGATTATTCGGTTTTTCTATAGGCTTCATATTTCTCTACCGAAATTAATTTATTTGCTGATTTCGATACTTGGGTGAATTAAACGAAAGTCTTGATAATCTAAAAGCGAAAACTTACAACATTTTGAATCTTAATCTGCTAACCAGCTTTCCTTGCTCGGCGCTCCTTTTCGACCAAAAATCCTGTCACGTCAAGCATCCCTCTCAGACTACCGCTTAAACGAGAGGTAATGCGATACTTTCCGTCTACCACGATTTCTGGAGTACCCTTTGTGCGAAAAGCACGGACCCGCGCTTTGCCCTGATTGACCATGCTTCCAATACCAAAAGAATTAAACATTCGGTTAAACTTAGATGCTTCCACTCCATGCTCAACAAATATATCTCTAAAATCACTTTCACCACGAAGCCGCTGCTTTTTAAGATGATGCGCTTCAAAGATATCCATATGGACTCGATCAATTACACCCAGCGAAATCGCACTATAATAAGCCTTAGCAAAAGCCTCCATATCTGTGTTCCAAATTACATGTGTCCTCTGAAAATCCACATCATCTGGGAGCGCAAGACTCCAATCATGTACTTGACTCTGAAAATTGTAACAGTGTCCACATATGTATGAAAAAATTTCGTTCACCTCAATCTTCTCAGGATTAGCTGTCCTTACAGTTTGAGGTAGTATTTCGTAATGTTCTCCAGCACGATATTTTTCGTCTTGCGCCACGCAAGTCATTGCCAGAAACAAAATTATCAGAGAAACGAGTCTGTTAGAAATCACCATATGATTATTTCCTGACCAATTGACGCTTACGTCCTAATTCAAACCTGCAATATAGTTTGCTACAGCCTTTATCTCGCCGTCACTGAGATATTCCGCTACCCCTTGCATTATTTTAGCGTTATTACCGCTATCTCGCTGTCCACTGCGATATGCAAGTAATTGCTGCTCTATATAATCGGCATGCTGCCCTCCTAGAGCAGGATAGCCTGCGGGACCGTTTCCAGAACCACTTGGAGAGTGGCATCCCGTGCACGCTGGCACTTTACTTCGCAAATTTCCACCGCGATATATGCGCTCACCAAGAGCAAGGGCATCTTTTGGGTCGTCCACTCCAGTGAATGTAATGTCTTTAGATCCTGAAAGCTGTCGTTCTTTCTCGTTGTAGTAGGCCGCCATATCCCACAAATCTTGATCCGATGAGGCGTCAAGAATGCCCATCATAGAAGCTATAACTCTTTCGCCTCTCTGAACATGTCTAAGTTGCATATATAAATATTTTTCTCCTAAACCAGAAAGTCTAGGAAAAATGGGTACCAAACTATTTCCGTCCATTCCATGGCAGCCCGCACACACTGCGATCTTGGAAGCGCCTTCGGCGGCATCTCCCTTCGCCATTACCGGCATGTTGAAGAAAAATAACGTTACTATTAAAATCCATACATATTTCATAATCGACATGTTTTCTTTAAAAACTAAGTTTACCTACTGTGCATTGAACTTGACAATTGGTGCCCATAAATGCGCTCTAATCACAACTTCTTTTATTATATACTAAATTTCCTTTTTGCTTAAGTGGGTCTTTTTATGTCAAAGACACTTGTCAGCTACCAAAGTGTTAAATTTTTAATGAGCGCGCCCTCGCTCAGAGCTTGTCCTTCTGATTTGGGCTCTGAAGTAGCTTTTACCGGTCGCTCCAATACAGGCAAATCGAGCGCAATCAATACACTGACCGGCGTCAAGAGTTTAGCGCGAACAAGCAAAACACCCGGTCGAACACAACTTATCAATTTTTTCGAGATTAATCCTGAGATGCGGTTAGTCGATCTCCCCGGATACGGATACGCAAAAGTACCTCGACATGTAAAAGGAAACTGGGGAATAAAGGTTAATGAATATCTTCAACACCGACAGAGTTTAGCAGGTCTTATCTTACTAATTGACATTAGACACCCACTCCAGACATTCGACTTACAAATTCTTGTTTGGGCTATTCATGCTGGAGTACCTGTTCATGCATTGCTCACCAAGTGCGACAAAGTCAGCAAATCGCAAGCGAACAATACTCTCCTCAGCGTGGAGCAAGAATTTAAGCACCTTGACCCCGCAGAGGAACTCCTTACCTCTCAGATATTCTCTTCTACCAAAAAAATCGGGATAACCGAATTGAAAGAAACTCTCGACCACTGGCTTACATCAAACTTCACTATGCCAACTCAAATTTTATAGCGGGACACTCTAAACCATGCTTATTGGACAAAAAGACACAAAAAAACCTCGGCTAAACATATTAGCCGAGGTTGCTATACACTTCACAAGCCCAAATATGCACATGTTTCGTTGGGGGAGAGTATAAAAACACAACATATGCGTAAACTTAGACCTATTACTTTAAATAAGTTCATTTTTTTTATTTTTATTTTTATAATTCAACAAGAACAAAACACTCTAGGAAGTATTAATGCGCCTCGTTCCAGTTTAAGCCAACTCCAACGTCTACAACCAAAGGGACCAATAATTCTGCAGCACTTTGCATTTTCTCCTTCAAAACCTCAACCACTATTTCAACTTCACTTGTCGGTGCTTCTAGCACTAATTCATCATGAACTTGCATTGTCATAAAACTTAAGGAGTCCCCCTGTTGTATCCAAGCATCCATTGTTAGCATCGCGCGCTTAATAATATCTGCAGCAGTGCCCTGCATCGGTGCATTTATAGCGATCCGCTCAGCTGCTTGTCTACGAATCGAATTAGGAGAGTTTATTTCAGACAAATATAAACGTCTGCCAAACAAGGTTTCTACATAACCACAATCGGCAGCACTCGTGCGCGTTTCATTCATATAACGCAGAACGCCCGGATATCTTTTAAAGTACCTGTCTATGTAACCTTGCGCATCTTTTCTGGCAATATTCAACTGCTTTGATAATCCAAACGCAGACATACCATATATGAGACCAAAATTGATTGCTTTGGCGCTCCGCCTTTGAGATTCAGTAATCTGCGAGGGAGGGGCTGAAAAAATTTCAGCTGCAGTCCTTCGATGCACATCCTCTCCTTTTGCGAAAGCGGCGATTAAATTAGGGTCTCGAGAGAGATGTGCCATTATACGAAGCTCAATCTGAGAGTAATCCGCAGCGATAATTTTATACCCAGGTGCAGCTATGAAAGCTTCTCTAACCCGCCGACCCTGAGGGGTTTTGATCGGGATATTTTGTAAATTTGGGTTTGAAGATGAAAGGCGTCCAGTTGCAGTGCCAGCTTGATGATAAGATGTATGGATACGGCCTGTTCGAGTATTTATCATAGAAGGCAACTTGTCTGTGTATGTTGACTTTAGCTTTGCAATCCCTCGATACTCTAAGAGGATTTTGGGCAAAGGGTATGACAATGCAAGCTCCTGCAACACATCCTCTCGGGTGGAGGGAGATCCTCTGGCAGTTTTTTTTAATATGGGTAGACCCATGCATTCATACAAAATATGTCCAATTTGTTTTGGTGAGGCTAAATTAAAATGTTGACCTGCCACATCCCATGCATGTCTCTCTAACTGATCCAGTCTTTCAGACAACTCCTGACTGTAATTCAACAAAAGGGTACCATCGATCAGAGCACCCCGGCACTCCATGCGAGATAACACCGCTATTAGGGGCATCTCAATATCATTATATAATTTAAGAAGTGAGTCCTCCGATCTGACTCGACAGTCTAAAGCGTTAAATAAACGCAAAGATATATCTGCATCTTCAGCTGCATACGGAGCTGCTTTTTCTAAAGGTATTTGGTTGAATGTTAGTTGAGACGATCCAGTGCCGGCTATATCCTCAAATTTAATAGTCGAGTAATTCAGATGCTTAGCAGCAAGAGTATCCATATCGTGTCTAGTTGCAGTGGCATCCAAGACATAAGATTGAAGCATAGTGTCAAAAAACACCCCCTGCATATCAATGCCGTGCTGGGAAAGAACGCTGAGATCATATTTAATGTTTTGTCCCACTTTTTTTATGCACTTGTCCTCAAGAATTGGCTTTAACTCCGATAATACATATTTTTCTGAAAGCTGCGCTGGCGCACCAAGGTAATCGTGTCCAAAAGGAATATATGCGGCGTTTTGGGGATCTACTGCAATCGAGATACCAACGAGGCGTGCCGACATATAATCTAAACTCGTCGTTTCCGTGTCGACACATACCAACCCCCTTTCTCGAATACGTTTAATCCACTTAATTAAATCTTCTTTGTTCACCACTAACTGATATTCTGGTTTGTCTGGGATTTCATTCTCTCTATTCATCAATCTTTTATCTGGAATCTCCAAATTTCGAATATTCCTGCTCTGTCTGGATTCCAATTCGTCTACCCAACTTCTAAATTCAGCTTCCTTAAATAGCTCTAACAATCTGGACTCATCCGGGAATGTATTTTCTAAATCCGCTAATGCTACAGGGAGTATTACATCCGTTTTAATGGTTGCCAGTTCGCGGGATAAATATGCGATTTCTTTAGAATCTTGAAGGTTTTTGGCGATGTTCTTTGCGCCCCTCAAAGAGAGCGTCGGAATCTCGTCTATCCTTGAATAGATGGCGTCTAAATCTCCTAATTCTTTAATTAAAAAAATTGCAGATTTCTCGCCAATACCAGCAACGCCCGGAATATTATCTGACTTATCACCAAGTAGTCCAAGATAGTCAGTAATGTTTTGCGGAGGCACACCAAATTTTTCTTCCACCCCCTGAGAATTTAAAAATTGTCCTGTCATCGTGTTGACGAGACTCACATATTTATTCACAACCTGCGATATGTCTTTATCGCTGGTGGATACAAGCACTGAGCGACAACAATCGGAAGCCTCTCGAGCATAGGTACCAATAACATCGTCTGCCTCAACACCCTCCAAAGATATCAAGGGTAATCCCATTGCCTTTATAATTGAATGAATCGGTTCAATTTGTTGTCGCAAGTCTTCGGGCATCGACGGTCTGTTGGCCTTATATGACGGAAACATTTCCTCACGAAAAGTCTTCCCGCTTGCGTCAAATATTACCACCAACACGCTCTCAGGGTTGTCTTTTTGTAATCTCTTGATCATAGAGATTACACCCTTGATTGCACCT
>DDII01000085.1:19276-19481 GCA_002338445.1 Cellvibrionales bacterium UBA1854
GATTACACCCTTGATTGCACCTGTTGGTTTGTCATTGCTAGTTGTCAGCGAAGGTAAGGCATGATAAGCACGGAATAAGTAAGATGACCCGTCAATTAGTATAAGTGGTTTTTCTGGCATATTCGGACTCTAAATGGTTCTTCAGAAGATAGCATACCTAATAGCTAACTGGCTATCGGTGTTTCGAACTCCTAAATTTCAATTT
>DDII01000085.1:19824-20133 GCA_002338445.1 Cellvibrionales bacterium UBA1854
CCACCAAAAAGTGCATGAGCGGTCGAATTCAAACCTTTTCTCATACTTACTATTAAAGTTCCAAAATCTGAGTCCGAAATAATCTAAAATTAATACATAAAAACAAACAAATTATTAAAAAAATTATAGCAATTTTAGTTTTCTGCAAAAGAATTTGTTACCATAATATTTCATTACTTAACGTAATGTTATATTATTCCTTTTTAGAGGTTCGTGCTTGACTCCTTCACTGGCAATAAAATTACTATTTTTCAATACTATATTCAATTATGACAGATAGAAAAAATTATTTTATAAAAGTAATGTTAT
>DDII01000085.1:20417-20650 GCA_002338445.1 Cellvibrionales bacterium UBA1854
GCTTTTATAAAAGTAATGTTATAAAATAACATAAAGGTGTTAAGTATATGCTCTCAAATGCGCGTACGGCCTATCATATTCACGACCATGAGCGCTGTGTAAATGCAGCTCTACAATTAACCCGAGAAATATGCCAGAAAAATAAAGTAAATTTGACTCCTACTAGAGAACAAGTTCTCAAATTGATTTGGCAAAGCCATCGTCCTATTGGCGCTTATCAAATACAAGACCAA
>DDII01000085.1:20943-52030 GCA_002338445.1 Cellvibrionales bacterium UBA1854
GGCGCTTATCAAATACAAGACCAACTGGCTAGAATTAGCCGCAAATCTGTTGCGCCCCCAACGGTATATCGAGCATTACAATTTCTAACTAAACTTGGTCTCATACATAAGATTCCGTCACTCAACAGCTTTATTGGATGTCCTTTTCCAAACAGCCCTCAAAGTAACTTATTTTTAATTTGCGAAGGATGTGGTAATATTGCTGAGGTGAGCTGTAGTAACGTAGATCATCTGCTGCAAAAAACTTGTGAAAATGCTAGCTTCAAACTAAATTCCAAAAATATCGAATTGTTTGGCCTATGCATCCTATGCAGTGAATCTAAACCAACTCAGAAATTAGCAATGGATTAAATAGTTCATTAACGCCAGCACTTTGAAATTTTGCAATTAAAGCTTGTAACAGACCATTAGTTTTCGCAAATGCATCTAGATTCTTATAAGCTCTTTGAGCTTTTATAATATGGCAGTAACTTGGATAGGAACTCATAAAAGGATGTTTCGTCGGATCAGTAGCGACATCGAGAAACAGACAACGATCGACATTTTTAAAACAAGGCTTTCATCGATCTCCACGTTTGCCGTAACGCAACTTCACTGTGAGGTGCCTTAAAAAAAGCATGATAATGTCCGTTAGGGTTAATCAACAACAAGTGTGTACTGTGATCAATTGTATAATTGTCTACACCTAAGTCTACGCGGCTGTACGCAATATTTAACTCAGCAGTGAGCCGGCGAACGAAGTGCCTATTACCAGTCACACCAACAAATTCATTATGGAAATAAGGCACATAGTCCGCAAGCTTATCGACAGTGTCCCGCTCGACGTCTAAGGAGACCATAATAACTTGTAAGTTTTTTTTCTCTTCAACATCCAATTTACTATACATGTTGGAGAGGGTTGATAGAGTTGTTGGGCAAATATCTGGACAATTAGTGAACGCAAAAAATAAAATACTCCATTGATCGTTTAAGTTTTTCAAAGAGAAGGCATCACCGTTATGATCGACTAGGTCAAAATCACTAAACCTTCGCGGTGTGCTCAACAATACCGCACCATTAACTAACAGCTCTTCCTTAGACATTATTACAGGCTGTCCCATACGCCATATAAATCCGCAAACTACCGCTACCATAAATATGACTACGACAATAATGGTATTGCGAATACCCCGCTGCTGCTTATCCAAAGAGAACTCCTTTATAGACTAAAATGGATTGGATGATGTTATAGCGTAATGATCAAGTAACATAATACAAAAAAGCGAGATCAGGTATACAATCGAATAATTGAATGTCTTCATACCCGAATCTCCCCCTTCTGAATACAACATTATTACTGACCAAAAGATGAAGCCTATTCCTAACGATAATGCCCCTACTAGGTAAAGCCACCCTAACATACCTGTAAGAAAGGGCATTACGCTTACGACCAATAAAATCAGTGTATACAGGAAAATATGGATTTTAGTGTATTTCTCACCGTGAGTAACGGGAAGCATCGGTATGTCTGCCTTCGCGTACTCGTCTTTACGGTGCACCGCAAGTGCCCAAAAATGCGGCGGCGTCCATGCAAAAATTATGAGAACCAGCAAAAGTGCGTTGTGGTGAATCTCGCCTGTCACTGCTGTCCATCCCAATAATGGCGGCGCTGCACCGGCTAAGCCTCCAATCACAATATTTTGCGGCGTTGCGCGTTTTAAATACATCGTATATATAAAAGCATATCCAACGAGTGACCCCAATGTTAGCCAGGCCGTTAATGGGTTGATAAAGATTATAAGAATAAACAAACCCGAAACTCCCGTCGCTGTTGCAAAGAAGATCGCCTGTCGGACCGTTACACGCCCTCGCGCTATAGGCCGATTGGAAGTCCGAGCCATCAATTCGTCCACATGCTGATCGACTATATGATTGACTGCAGCTGCTGCGCCTGCACTAAGAGCTATTCCCAGATTACCCAATATTAGAACATCAAAAGGAACCATCTGATCTGTAGCTAACAGCATACCGATCAGTGAAGTAAGAATCATCAAGGCAACAACATTTGGCTTGCATAACTCTAGATAATCGCGCCATCCTGCTGGGTCAATATTCGCATCACTTTGAGTATTCATATCATGCCTTTTTGGTGGGACATAATGTAACTATCAGCTGGGAGAGTACTTTAGCAAATGTTTGAGGTCATCCAGAAGGCCACCCAGATAATGATCTTCACTATAATACAAAACTGCTTCATTGTCCGGAGTTAAAACGAAGACACGGGTCTCCTCCGAGTCCCACGCTGAGGTTGCTTTTTCGGTTGCTTGACGCAAGGCATCAATGTTACCTGATACTATTTGCAGGTGTGGGTGCTCACCTTTAAATTTGGAAAGTTTAGTAGAATTAAAAATCGACTGGTCTTGCAAATAAACTCTGTGAACTCTTAGGGAGTTCTTGCCCAATAACATGTGAACATGTTTCGTCTCCCTCAAAACCTCTTTGCATCTCAAGTCACATACGCCGCCGACAATTAGCACAGTCCACTTTAGTTTCTCCGATTTAGTATCAAAACTAAGTAGCTCATCCAGATTTACGGTAGGACTGACCAGACCGCCTTGATTAGTTGTTCCAACCAGAGATATCAATCGCTGCTTCTGATTCTCATCCTTCGGGATCAACAAAAACCCAAATAACAATGATACCATGACTATTGCTAACATGAGCCATATCTGGTACCTCATATTGCGCTGTTGCTTTGTAATTAAAATATCGTCAGTCATGTCTAAAGCTCCGAAAAATTCCTTGCAACCATTCAATAAAGTTCGAGTTTGCTGCTATCCCCATCAGCACTAATACTCCCGACATCAAAAACCACTGTACGCTATATGCAATATGCTTCTCAGGATTAATCGAAACTACCGGCCAGCCTGTTTCCAAAGCTCCCGGCGAGCTTCTATCGAGCCGAAGTTGATATGGGTAAAATGGTCTTTGAAAAAGGACTTGCGCTCTCTCAGTAGTAATCCAACCAACTCGCACAGGCCAATCAATAGGAACTTCAATTCCATCGTCTAGTTGCAGTCCACCTGCTAGCGTTCGATACAAAGAGCCTTTAATAGTCACTAACCCTTCGATGTCCTCTAACTTAGGCAACACAGATCTGTCTAAAGACGCAGGTACCCAGCCTCTGTTTACAAGGACCGAAATATCTATTCCCGCAGGAGTTAATTCCTCGAAGACTTCGTATCCCGGACGGCTCAAACGAACTTTATTATCTAAAAATACTCGCTTATCTCTGCTCAAAACACCGCTAAGCTCTACTTTACGATATTGCATATTTTTATCTTCTCCCAAATCCTCGATCGAGGCTTCAGGCGCAACTTGATTTTGATTATATAACTCTTTAATTAGGCGCTTTTCTTCAGCACGGGATAATTGCCAAAACCCGAGAGACACTAGGCATGGGAACGTCAGCAAAACAAACAAGACTATTTTTCTGTTGAACTTCCAACGGAAGTCTTTTCTTGCATGATAGGGTTTATTCGTCATTTGTGTTTTAATACCGATGTCATCTCTTGAGCCATAACAAATTCATGTTAAAAATCTTGATTATTATTCTTTTCTTAGCAGTTGTAGCAAGCCTTTTCAGCGGACTCAACTTTCTCGTTAAAGATCTCGGAGACCCAAAAAAGAGATTACTACGTGCGCTAGGACTTCGCATTGGCCTAGCTGCTACCCTTCTTATTACAATCATATACGGCGCATATACCGGTCAGATCAAGAGCCAAGCACCTTGGGACCAGGGCATGCATCCTAGCATGACAAATGCAACAGGAGGACAGCAACCGGAAAAAAATAAAAAAGATTTCCACTCGGGGCAATAATCACTTTTTAAGATGGCGTTGTGGGAATAACCGACTCCACTCGATAGCAGCTGCAAAGAGAACTAAAAAAGTAAAAGAACCTCACTTGTTGCTAATGATACGAGCTGAATTAATGAGACTGCCTTCAATGAGCTCAACAACCCGGTTCGCTTGCGTGTTGGCTTGTGTCAACATTGCCATCGCTGCTTGTTGAATGGTCTTCGTTCTCCCGAGTTTGCTGGTTTCACGCGCATAATATACATCAGGGCTCCGGCTCCTTGAGGCCCCAGCATTTATGACAATTTTATGCAAGTTGTCCGCTGCATATTCAAAACGGCTCATTGAGGGCACCTATAAAAGCAGGGTTAGTCTCAAAAATTTCGCAAAGACTCATAAATAATAACCTATCGGTGAGTCCCACTATTATCAGGGAAACTTAAACTTGCAGATGCTGAACTGTAGGAGCCGGACAAGTTGGCAAATATTTGCCTCTAAAATTAGAGGTCTGAACCATATTGGAAATAGTTCGCATCCTAAGATATCGGGCGCTCATATAGCCGTTATAAAGCAATTTGAATTTAAACCAGAATCGTTGAATGACCACGATGATAATGGGCCGGGACTAATGATACGACCTTTGCGATTAGTCAACCAAATATATAGACAACTATGAAAAGGCCTAACCACACAACGTCAACAAAGTGCCAATACCAAGATGCTGCTTCAAAACCAAACTGGTCCTCATGACTGAAGTGGCCCTTCAATCCCCGAATGAGCTGAATAAGAAGCATGCCCGTACCCAATGTTACATGGGCGCCGTGGAACCCTGTTAGCATGAAGAAGGTGGTGCCATATATACCGGACTGAAGGGTTAGTCCGTAATGAACATAGGCTTCGTAGTACTCTGCAACCTGCAAACACAGAAAAAAGAATCCCAGAATTACCGTAATTCCTAAATATCTGAGGAATACGTTTCGATTACCTTCTTTAAGGGCCATGTGTGCGAAATGCACGGTAAAGCTCGAGGAAAGCAATATAACCGTATTCCACAATGGAAGCCATGGCAGGAGGGTATAAAGCTTTGAAAACCACTGACTAGCTGGATACTCCCAAAGAGGGAGACTCATGTTCTTGTCTGGACCCTTGAATATAGCCTCATCCCCGTTCACTGCCTGATCCGGTGTCTCCATCACCGGCCACTGCCGCTCGTATCCGGGCCATAAAATATCGTTATTAGCCGTTGCAGCATCGGTGGGAGTGCTATCAAAAAGCGCTACCGAGGCCTCGCCACCAATCCAAGCGTTCACAAAGACTCGAACATAAAACAATGCACCAAAAAAAGCTGCAAAAAACATTACCTCCGAAAAAATGAACCAGAGCATACCAAGCACGTAGGAATGCTTGAGCTGTGGACTTACGAGACCTTGCATGTTTTCCTCAATTACAAGACTCCACCACTTGTACATCACAATTGTCATTAGAGCCAATCCAACAAGAAAAATTTTGCCATCGCCACCATCGATCACCCAATTAGCGGCTCCAAATGCCATTACACCCATTGCCGTAGCACAAAAAATAGGCAGTGCGCTTTGCTCCGGAACGTAGTACTTTTCTTCAGACATCTGAGCTCCCAAGGTCATCTTTACTATAAACGGTACTAGTTTAACACCGCCAGATTTTCATTTATATCATGAGTAATGTCGAACAGCGTATAAGAGAGTGTCAAAGTATTCAAACTCTCCGGAAGATCAGGGTCTACGATGAATACCAATTCAAGATCTGCCTCTTCACCCGAGGAGAGTGGCTGACTATTGAAGCAGAAGCACTCTGTCTTATGGAAATAATTAGATGCCGAAAAAGGGATGAGACTCGGAATCGCCTGACCCACCATGTCGTTGGCAGTCCGATTGTGAGCATAAAATGTGACCTTTTTTGACTCCCCAGGATGCACCCAAACGCTGCTCTGCTTTGGATAGAATTCCCAGGGCATAGTAGCGTTATTCATCGCTACAAACTGCACCTCGACACTCCGATTTTTATCAATCTCTACGTCGACTGCTGTATAAGCGCCCCCTGTCTTGCCACCAATACCGAGGATGTCGCAAAAAAGATTGTACAATGGCGGCATCACAAATATGGCAAATGAAAACATCAGTACCGCCAAAAGAGATAACTTAAGTAGGAGAGATTTGTTGCCAATAGCTTTCGACATGATAATCTAACCTGCTTCCGGTGACGCCTTGAACGCAACATGTGGCGTGGCTCCCGAGATGCTCCACTCATCCTCGCCGGCAGCGCCGCTAATTACTACTGGAGGTTTAGTAAATGTATGATAGGGCGCCGGTGTTGGGACAAGCCACTCCAGGCCCTCCGCCCCCTCCCAGACCTTCGCTTCTTTGACCGGTTCACCATGCATGATAGTGCGCACAACGTTGTATAGAAACAAAATCTGGGCACCACCGTATAGAAATGCACCCACGCTAGAAACCATATTCCAGTCGGCGAATTGTAATCCGTAATCCGCATATCGCCGCGGCATGCCAGCTAGTCCGAGGAAGTGCTGCGGCATGAATGTGATATTGAATGCTATAAAAGCAAGCCAGAATTGCAATTTACCCATCGTCTCATCATACATCCGTCCACACCACTTGGGCAGCCAATAATACACCGCTGCGGTCCCACTAAAAACCGCCCCAGCCACCATAACATAGTGAAAATGAGCTACTACAAAATAAGTATCATGGTATTGTATATCGGCCGCAGCCACTGACAACATTAGTCCGGTAAAACCACCAAAAGTAAATAGGATTACGAAGGCAATACAGAAAAGCATTGGCGTCTCATACGTTATTGCACCGCGATACATTGTCGTGATCCAATTGAAAACTTTCACACCAGTGGGCACTGCAATAAGCATGGTTGCATACATAAAGTACAGCTCTCCAGCGATCGGCATCCCAACAGTAAACATGTGGTGGGCCCAAACCACAAATGACAAAAAGGCAATCGCAGCTGTAGCGTAAACCATCGATGAGTATCCGAAAAGTGGTTTTCGGCTGAACGTTGGGATAATCTGGGACACTACGCCAAAAGCAGGCAAAATTATAATGTATACCTCAGGATGCCCAAAGAACCAAAACACATGCTGGAAAAGAACAGGGTCACCACCTCCCGCGGCATTGAAGAAGCTAGTTCCAAAATTAATATCCATCAACATCATAGTTACCGCACCCGCCAAAACCGGCATGACTGCGACCAACAAAAACGCTGTGATTAACCAGGTCCATACGAATAATGGCATCTTCATGTAGGTCATCCCTGGAGCCCTCATATTCATAACGGTGGCAATAATATTTATTGATCCCATGATCGAGGACGCACCCATAATGTGGACGGCGAAAATAAAATAGTTAACTGAATCGGGAGCGTAAGTCGTTGAGAGAGGTGCATAAAATGTCCATCCAAAATTCGGACCGCCACCCTCCATAAACAGAGTGGAAATAAGGATCGCAAAGGCAAATGGCAAAATCCAGAAACTGAGATTGTTCATCCTTGGAAGAGCCATATCTGGCGCTCCAATCATCATTGGAATCATCCAATTTGCCAACCCAACAAATGCAGGCATGATAGCTCCGAAAACCATCACAAGCCCGTGCATTGTAGTCATCTGAATAAAAAACTCTGGCTGAACCAATTGCACGCCCGGTTGGAACAACTCAGCGCGAATAACCATTGCAAAAAAGCCACCTGTCAAGAACATAGCAAAGCTAAACCACAGATATAGTGTGCCAATGTCTTTGTGGTTAGTCGTGTATAACCACCGTGTTATACCCTCTGCCGGACCATGTGCCATAATTTCACTCCTACTAAAATATGTTAAACACCGCTAGCTTATTGAGCGGTTTTAAAATTGAGTACATCAACTGGTTGGACAATGTCTCCGACACTGTTATCCCATGTGTTACGCTTGTAATGAATTACAGCCGCAATATCAACCTCCGAAAGCTGATCAGCAAAAGACTGCATTGATGATCCCGCTATCCCGTTTATGAGAACCGCAATGTGCCCATCTGCAGGACCCTGCACAATCGAACTCCCATTGAGCGCAGGGAAAATACCAGGTATTCCGTTACCATCAGCTTGGTGACAGCCAGCGCACGAAATCTTATACACATCTTCTCCTTTGGACATAAGCTCTTCATGCGACCAATCCTTTCCAATCGTGGCCGCATATATGGCGGCTTCTTCTTTTTTTCCTTCAAGCCATAAATCATAATCTTTCTCTTCCTTTACCTCGACTACGATGGGCATGAACGGATGACCCTTCCCGCAGAGTTCCGTGCACTCGCCCACATATAAACCCGGTTCCTCTACTCTTGCCCAAGCTGCCGTAAACAAACCAGGAATCGCATCACGCTTGACACCGAAATCCGGCACCCACCAAGAATGTATGACATCATTACCTGTAATCAGGAACCGAACCTTTTTGTTTGCCGGAATGACAAGGGGTTGATTTACCTCTCTGAGATAGTGCTCACCCTTGGGTTCACGACCTTCTATCTCATCTATAGAGGTACGCATCTCACTCATGTACTTAATACCCTCCCCAAGATGCTCGTACTGCCACTTCCACTGATAACCAGTAACCTTTATATCAATATCAGCATTTTCGGTGTCGTAAACTTTTAGAAGTGCTGAGGTGGCAGGAATTGCCATAAAAATTAGGATCAGTGCCGGCACCACTGTCCATAATATCTCTACCCCCAAATGCTCATGAAAATTGGCCGCCTCTACGCCTCGGGACTTGCGATGCGCGTACATCACATAAAACATAAATCCAAATACAACCACTCCTATAGCAGTGCAAATCCACATCATCAACATATGGACATCGTAAGCCACCTGACTAACTTCAGTTACACCCCTCGGCATATTTAGGTTAGTTAACCCTCCACCCATGACGGAGTTATCGCTCTCAGCGCCTAAACTTTTCATGCTTACAAACGATGAGCAAGTCAGGAAAGGCGCCAACGCTTTCTTAAACATTGTGTAGATCTCCGTGATAATGAGTAGTATCCAATTAATGTTCAGCCGATAGTCCTCTCGAGGTATGACTGATGATTGCTTCTTACAAGTTTACCAAAGTTACGTGCTATTCTCCATAACGCTATGGTGGCACGGCGTGATTTGAGCCTTTCGGATAGCCTTGTGCCTTATATAATACGGGGATCGCCACCAAAAAGTTGACTCCAAACAACAACTCTTCTCGCACGCATCAAGAAATACTGCGTTCAGCAATGTTTTGATGCAGCACAACAGAAGAATTTAGCCGCTCACCTTGTCATCCAGAAGATGCAGTGGTCTCTCTTCTTCATCTGAATTCACTGATATTTTGTTGACCCTTGTCTGCAAGACCCTGGGTGGGGACATAATCCTTAGCTGGTCTGTAAAACCGCATGATGTGCACTCGCGAAAGTCGACACCACCGTCAGAAAAAGCGACTAATCTATCTAAAGCAGAGCATTTAGGGCAGACTACCCCAGCAATAAACCGTTTTTTTGTTGAAAAGGCCAACTTATATCCCTTACCCTGGTCATCCAACTGTGAGACGCTACAATGATACAATGAATAACATACGTGAACACCGCGGCATAAGCCCAAAATTGGGAAAACGTGTATATATAGACCCCTCTGCGGTAGTTATCGGAGAGGTCGTGTTGGGTGACGATTGCTCTGTGTGGCCAGGAGCAGTGTTAAGGGGTGATATGCATAGCATCGTCGTCGGTCATAGAACTAATATTCAAGATAACGCTACTCTTCATATAACTCATCCCAGTAAATTCAATAGCGGAGGATGGCCACTGGTTATCGGTTCTGACGTGGTGATTGGCCATGGTGCGGTTGTCCACGGATGCAAACTACACGATCGATTGCTAATTGGCAACGGTGCGATAGTAAATGACGGTGCTGAAATTGAGAGTGAAGTAATAGTGGGAGCGGGATGCGTAGTACCCCCTGGCAAAAAACTCGTATCCGGATATGTACACGTTGGGAACCCTTGCAGACTTTTGCGACCGATCACTGATAGTGAAAGAAATTTTTTTTCGTATACAGCCGCTAACTACGTCAAATTAAAAAACGCATACTTGAAGGAAAACGGTTTTTAATAAAACACCTACAATAAATCACGTACCGCCTCAATGACTAATTTCGTCTTGGGTCGAACACCACGCCAAAGAAAAAACGATTCCGCGCCTTGCTCAACTAGCATGCCTAAACCGTCACTAATTTGAGCGCCATGAGCTTTACCCCAACACATAAATGCACTTGGTTCCTTTGCGTACATCATATCATAACAACATGATTCCTCAGCTAAAATGTCCTGCGGCAATGATAATTGCTGGCTTGTAAGACTTGCACTTGTGCCGTTAATAACAAGATCAAAACTCTGACCTTCCAGTCCCTCATATGAGCAAACACTGATCGGGCCCAACGCCGAAAAAATGGGTATTAATATTTGTGCCTTAACAAGTGTTCTGTTTGCGACAACCACCTTGCTTGGTTGCTCCGAAAGTATGGGCCCCAACACACCTCGCACTGCTCCACCAGCACCGAGCACCAAAACCCGCAAGCCGTTTAACCGCCACCCAAGGTTATGCTTTAAATCATTCAATAAGCCCACCCCATCGGTATTGTCACCCCAGGTGACACCCCTTTCGTTGCGCCACAATGTGTTTACTGACCCCGCAAGAAAAGCTCTTTGTGTCCGTTGATCAACATAAGAACTAGCTTCAAGTTTGAATGGTACCGTGATATTTAAACCATGCCCGCCGTTGAGAAAAAACTCATCCACACTGTCAGAAAACTTCTCGACATCAATCAATCGGGCTCCGTATTCAATAACCTGACCAGTATCTGATGCAAATTTGTTGTGTATTAAGGGCGAGCGACTGTGTGCTATTGGATTTCCAAAAACAGCGTACGTATTCCGAATCATTGACAAAGTCTGCTCCCAAATTAAAGTCCTAAAATTCTATTTCTATTCGAAGGTCTAATGACCCATCAACCCTCAATCCAGTCGCGACGAAGCAGATATTTTTCATACAATGCAGCCTCCTCAGATCCTGGCTCGGGATTCCAATCATAAACCCACTTCGCAATAGGAGGTAATGACATTAAAATCGACTCAGTACGTCCAGCGCTTTGCAACCCGAATAGAGTACCGCGATCATAAAGTAAATTGAATTCTACATATCTTCCCCGACGATAGAGCTGGAAATTTCTCTGACGATCTGAAAAAGGTTGCGAAAAACGTCGCATTAGAATGGGGTAATACGCGTGTTCAAAGCTATCGCCCACGCTTTGCATCAGGGCAAAACTTCTCTCGAAACCCAACTCATTAAAATCGTCAAAAAACAACCCCCCTATACCCCGTGCCTCACAGCGGTGTGGAAGATAAAAATAATCATCGCAAGCCCTTTTAAACCTGGTGTACAATTCCGGTGAGAAAGGATCGCAAGCCGCTTTAGCAGTGGAATGCCAATGATAACAGTCCTCTTGATTTCCATAGTATGGCGTCAAGTCATAGCCGCCGCCAAACCACCAAACGGTTTCATGATCCGATTTTTCCGAAATAAAAAATCGAACGTTCGCATGAGCAGTTGGGACATAAGGGTTTTGCGGATGAATCACAAGAGATAATCCCATTGCCTCGTAACTTCTTCCACGCAACTCTGGACGTGCTTCGGTCGCCGAACTGGGGAGCATGGAACCAAAAATATGTGAAGTGTTGATACCGGCTTTCTCAATTATTGAGCCATTAGTCAAAACACGACTACACCCACCACCGCCCTCCAATCTGTGCCATTGATGTTTATTCCAAAGATGCTTCTGTTCGCCACCGAAAACGTTACAAAGTCTATCTTGAAGACCACTCAAGTACTCTTTTACACTCTGCTTCTTGTTAGCGTTCATGGGTTTCTGACGACCTCTAAAGTCAGTAGGTCTCTTATCTCGCTAGAGTTCCTCGCATTACCTATTTCCCCTGGTGCAATGAAGTCTACAGCAGTTCCAAAGCAACTGGATACTTCTTCCGCTGTCCTGGATGGCGGTAATCCTGCCGGATTAGCCGAAGTCGAAACTAACGGCACCCGTACCATAGCGCAAAGGGCTGCGATCGGAGAATGTCTCACTATCCGCACTGCCAGACAGGAATGATGTCCTGTTATTAACTTTGAGACACGTCCCGAATGCGGAATCAACCAAGTCACCGGATTTTCTTCGCCGAAATCTGTAATTAGGGCATTTTGTTCGGTAGTTAAATCAGGAGCGAAAAATCTCAATGATTTCACGCTATGGGTAATCAAAATTAGTCCTTTACTTGCCGGCCGATTTTTAAGTTCCAAGATCCGTTTAATTGCTGCCTCACACCAAACGTCACAGCTCAACCCCCAAACTCCCTCCGCGGGGCAAGCAACTATGCCCCCTTTTTTTATTATCGCCGCCGCTTGGACGATCCCGGGATGATTTGCCCAGTCCATAAATTATGCTCGATCAGCAATTTTTTCCTGCACCACAGCATCTTTAGCCAAAACGCTACTGGCACCTTCTTCTCGTTCGCGGATCAATTTTAAATAGAGCGCCGCGTCGTTAACAGCGAGTATTTGTGTAGCTAAATACGCAGCATTTTTTGCTCCTGCCTTGCCAATAGCAACTGTTGCCACCGGAATACCAGCTGGCATTTGAACAGTGGATAGCATAGCATCCATTCCACCGAGAGAAACGTCGATAGGAAGTCCTATGACTGGTCTCAACGTCATCGCTGCGACAGCTCCCGCCAAGTGAGCCGCCATGCCTGCAGCGCATATAAAAACCGCACAACCACGTTTTTCAGCATCTTCCACAAATTCTGCAGTTGCTCGTGGAGTACGGTGTGCTGATGTAACTTTCACCTCGTATGGAATCGAAAACTTTTTCAGGATTGCAAGGGCTGTATCCACAGTGGGAAAATCCGAGTCTGATCCCATTAAGATGGCAACAAATGGCTTATTCATGTTTTATCACCTATTTTTTATGAATGGCAGGTTATCTGAACTACCGTCATACCGCAACCTCAGCAAATCTTACTATGGAGCCACCTAACAAGTTTTTCGATTGATTTAATTTTTTTTCTTGTTTTAACTGCTACAACGTAATCATAAATGATCCAACTAAAATACCTCTTGGACTGAGCTCCTCGAGCTTTCGAAAAATTATCTTTATGAGCTAATCAAAGTAGCATACATTTTTTAACTAAAATTGAAATAATAATCATGATTGTTAATCAATTTTAAGATCAAAAAATATTACCGTGTTACGATATCACGAGATAGTAATAATCACCGATCTATTCTAATTTAAGAGACTTTGAGTTAATGCCCATACTAAGTATTTTGCAGTATCCGGATTCAAGACTGCGCTTAAAAGCTTCGCCGGTCGAAAAATTTGATGAGAATATCCAAAATCTAATAACCGACATGCTTGAGACCATGTGGGATGCCAATGGTATTGGTCTAGCCGCGACGCAAGTCGACGTTCAACAGCGTGTAATTGTAATGGATCTTAACGGTGATCGGAGTAATCCCCGAGTATTTATAAATGCCGAAATTACTATTTTGGATGAAACACCGAGATCTTTTGATGAGGGGTGCTTGTCGATACCAGAGGTTGTCGAGACGGTTGATCGCCCCTCTAAGGTCATAATACGCGCATTGAACGGAAAAGGTGAGTCGTTCGAAGAAGTAGCAGAAGGACTTTTAGCGGTGTGCATCCAACATGAAATTGATCACCTTGATGGCAAATTATTTGTAGATTACCTTTCCTCAGTGAAGCGCCAACGCATTCGAAAAAAGCTCAAGAAAAATCGTGCCTAAAGGAATACTAGCGTGAATATTATTTTTGCTGGGACTCCTGAATTCGCAGCTTCGCATTTAGATTTTCTGTTAAACAACAATCAAAACATTACAGCGGTGTTGACTCAACCCGACCGGCCGGCCGGAAGAGGAAACAAAATGACTGCAAGTGCTGTGAAACAATTATCTTTAAAGAGAGGACTGAGAGTTTTGCAGCCAGCATCATTGAAATCAACAACTATCGAAAATCACATAATGGCCTTAAATGCAGACTTAATCGTCGTGGTAGCTTACGGCGTGATCTTACCAAAATCCATTATAAAAATACCCACATTCGGTTGCATTAACGTCCATGCATCCCTCCTGCCGAAGTGGCGAGGGGCCGCGCCTATTCAGCGCGCCATAGAGGCTGGAGAAAAGGAAACAGGTGTCAGCGTTATGCAGATAGATGAAGGTCTCGATACAGGACCAGTAATCTATCAGTCTCAATGTTTCATCAAGCCTTCAGATACCGCCGGAGACTTGCTCAGGACGCTATCAAAAATTGGATGTCCTTCTCTACTTAGGTGTATTGAATTAATCAAGACAGGATCTGCAACTCTAATTCCTCAAGATCACGATCGGAGTAGCTATGCTCCAAAAATTACCAAATCAGAAGCTTTTATTGACTGGTCGGAGGATGCCCAACAAATAGAAAGGAAAATACGTGCATTCAACCCCTCGCCGGTTGCGTATACGACACTGAACTCAATCCGAATAAAAATTTGGCGCGCACAACCAATTGAAAAACTCAGCACCACCCCACCAGGTGTCATTTTGTCCGATGATAAAAAGGGTCTGGCCGTTGCATGCCGTGACAAATGTCTTCGCCTGCTTGAAGTACAATTTCCGGGAAAATCGCGAATAAAAGTCGCCGATCTACTAAATTCAAATGCTTCCTTCCTTGCTGAAGGGAATAGATTAGGAACGTGAAATATGGACGCACGTACCGCCGCAGCGAAAGTAATCGCGAGGGTATTCGAGGGTAGGTCGTTAGCTGCAGAACTTCCCCGGGCTCTTCGAAGCTGCGACATGCTCCATCAGCCTTTGCTCAAAGAGCTTTGTTTTGGAACACTACGTTCGCATCCGAAAATCAAACTCCTCGTTGATGCCTTGCTGACCAGACCAATACGCACCAAGGATATCGAAATAGAAGCACTTATCTACGTTGGCATCTATCAATTACTGACCCACAATGAACCAAAATATGCAATAGTAGATGAAACTGTAAAGGGAAGCGCAAAGCTGGGACGAGCTTGGGCTCGGCCGCTTATCAACGCAGTACTCCGAAATTTTTTACGAAAACAATGTGAGTTAGAAAATACTTTTTCCGATAATCTACATTATTCATCAATGCACCCAGATTGGCTTATTAAGCGTTTACAAGCAGCTTGGCCTGAGACATTAGTGTCAAAAATTCTAGATGCAAATAACGAACGCGCTCCCATGACACTTCGAGTTAATTCTCTGAAAATTTCTCGCGATAATTACTTATTAAAACTCCAAAAAGCAGGTATCGATGGTGAAATCACATCTATAAGTGAACACGGATTAACACTTCGACGGCCTTTGGATGTTTGGGGATTGCCTGGGTTTGCAAGAGGAGAATGCAGTGTACAAGATGAGGCAGCACAACTGGCAGCCTTTCTTTTATGCCCCTCACCTGGCGAACGAATCCTTGATACCTGCAGCGCTCCGGGAGGAAAAACAGGGCACCTGCTTGAGCTACAACCAAGGTTGGAAGTACTTTTAGCATTAGATCAAGACCATAAGCGGATGAGTTTAGTCAGAGAAAATCTTGAACGACTGCGTATGAAAGCCCATCTAAAGGTTGCTGATGCAACCTTAACTCAAACATGGTGGGACGGTATTTTTTTCGATAAAATTCTAGTTGATGCTCCATGTTCCGCTAGCGGTGTGATCAGGCGGCATCCAGACATCAAAATACTGCGAAACTCTTCAGATATTGATAAGCTAAGAAAAAATCAACTCAAACTATTGAGTAGTGTCTGGGAAGTCCTCAGACCGGGGGGTATATTACTTTACGTAACATGCTCGGTTTTACCAGAGGAAAATGATTTAGTTATAGAAGATTTTTTGAAATCCTGTTGCGACGTAAGAGTAAAGAGCATGAATTATGGTTGGGGAACGTCGACAAAATTTGGGATTCAACTGTTTCCTGCAAGTAATAGTCATGATGGTTTTTACTATGCAAAACTCTGGAAATCAATTTGACATGAAATTTCGGAAAAATAAATGAAAATAATCATCGTGGGGGCAGGACAAGTTGGTGCGACTCTAGCCGAGAATTTAGCACGAGAATATAACGACATTACGGTTATAGATGTCGACGAAAAAATTTTACTGATGTTACAAGATAGACTCGACATAAGAACCGTTACTGGCACTGGTAGTCACCCCGATATACTCGTGAGCGCCGGTATTGAGGACGCGGATATGTTAATTGCTGTTACCAACAGCGATGAGGTGAATATAATTGCGTGCCAAGTGGCCTACTCACTGTTCCACACTCCCACGAAAATTGCTCGAATCAGAGCCTACAGCTACACTAATCCTAAATTTTATGACAAACTTTTTAACGATAAACACATGCCTGTAGATGTCATGATAACTCCAGAACAGGTCGTCACCGATTATATTTCAAAATTAGTTGCTCAACCGGGAGCTTTGCAGGTTTTGGACTTTGCCCACGGAGTGATTCAATTAGTTGGCTTACGCGCAGTAAAAAACAGTCCGCTGGTCGGACAAGAACTACGAACACTAAAAGAGCATATTCCCAATGCCGACGCGCGAGTAGCTGCAATATATCGAAAGGATCGAGCAATATTTCCCACAGGCGTAACGGTGATCGAGGATGGAGATGAAGTATTTTTCATTGCTGCACGAGATAATATTCGAAAGGTAATGAGCGAACTACGCAGACTAGAAAAACCTTATCATCGTTTAATAATTGCTGGAGGAGGTAATATTGGGTTCCGCCTTTCTAAAGCTCTAGAGAGAGATTACAGCATTAAGATTATTGAACAATCAAAAGTGCGAGCAGAATTTCTGTCGGAAAAACTTAATAACGCAGTTGTTTTAAATGGCTCTGCCACCGATCAAGAGCTACTTCTGAACGAGAATATTGATCGAGCGGACGTTTTTCTCGCACTTACTAACGATGATGAAGTGAACATAATGGCATCACTCCTTGCAAAACGGCTAGGCACCAAAAAAGTGATGACATTGATCAGTAACCCTGTCTACGCAGATCTGATGCAAGGTGGAGACATAGACATCGCGATATCACCACAACAAGCAACAATCAGCTCACTACTGGCACATGTAAGAAAAGCCGACACTGTTGGTGTGCACTCTCTTAGGAAAGGCGCCGCAGAAGCCCTTGAGATAATAGTTCATGGTGATGAAAAAAACTCAAAGGTAGTCGGTCGGAAAATTGAAGAAATCCCCTCGCCCCCAGGCGCCACTCTCGCTGCATTGGTCCGTGACGGAAAAGTCCATATTGCGCATCGCCACACAATTATTCAGAGCGGGGATCATGTTATCGTATTTGTAGTTGATAAAGCGCACACACGAGACATAGAGAAACTTTTTACCGTGGGCTTCACTTTTTTTTAGGCTACAAATATGCATGCTACTGTAACGGCGCGAGTGCTTGGAATGCTTTTAATTTTATTCAGTGTAACCATGCTGCCACCAGTAGTTGTATCACTTATATATTCCGAGTCCTCTGCTGTGATATTCTTGAGTGCTTTTTCAGTTACGCTCCTTGTGGGCTTACTCATTTGGTTACCTACTCGGCACAGCGCTTACGAATTAAGAACGAGAGACGGCTTTATTATCACCGTATTATTTTGGTTGGTATTGAGTGTATTTGGTACGCTCCCTTTTCTGTTTTCAAACGAATTAAAACTATCATTTGTAGATGCTCTTTTTGAATCAGTATCGGGTTTGACAACTACGGGAGCGACTGTCCTCTCTGGTCTAGATGATCTACCAAAATCTTTATTGTACTACAGACAACAACTTCAGTGGCTGGGAGGGATAGGTATTATAGTAATCGCGGTAGCAATTTTACCTATGCTGGGCGTTGGAGGCATGCAGATATATCGAGCTGAGGCCCCAGGTCCCATGAAGGATACCAAGATTACTCCCCGGATAACTGAAACTGCAACGCTTCTTTTTAAGATATATCTGACACTCACCGCAACATGCTCCATCGCATATTGGTGTGCCGGTATGAGCATATTCGATGCAATAACTCATAGCTTTTCAACTGTGGCCATAGGCGGATTTTCAACGCATGACGCTAGCATTGGTTTTTTTGACAGTACCGCGATTATGTTCATTTGTACTTTTTTTATGGTGATATCAGGGATTAATTTCGCGCTCCACTTCTCTGTTTGGCACGACCGCACATTTTCCTTTTATTGGAGCGATCCTGAGGCCCGAATGTATTTAACAATATTACTGCTGGGAATTACGATCGTTTGTCTTTTTCTTTACATCAGTGGTACCTATGGTTGGGATGAGAGCATAATTCAAGGCACGTTTCACTTAGTGTCGATAATGACCACCACCGGATTTGCCACGACAGAGTTTTACGCTTGGCCTACCTTCCTACCATATTTTCTGCTCTTTTTGTCATTTTTTGGCGCTTGTGCAGGTTCTACCGGCGGGGGCATCAAAATAGGACGCATGTTGATTCTAATGCAACAAAGCATCAGAGAAATTTATCAGTTGGTGCATCCAAATGCTGTTTTACCTATAAAAATAAATAATAGGAAGGTCCCCGATAGGATTGCTGATGCAGTTTGGGCGTTCTTCGGAGTGTATTTAGCGGTTTTTTATTTAATGGTGCTATTACTTCTTGCAGATGGCCTTGACTACGTTACAGCTTGGTCTGCCACAGCTGCGTCGTTAAACAATTTAGGGCCCGGTTTAGGCACAGTTACAGAGAACTATGGCAGCCTTGAAAATTTTTCTAAATTAGTATTGTGCTCTGGTATGTTACTCGGCCGTTTAGAGATTTTTACTCTGCTTGTCTTGTTTTCGCCAACCTTCTGGAGAAGGTAACCCAAAATTTGTTCGCTTCTACTATCATAATAATAACCTCAAAAGGCTAATGTGAACTTCACTCAGTTCGGCGTGCTTCATAAAAAGCCTCTTCCGAGAGATAATGATATTCCATGACTTCAGATTTGAATTTTTCTAAAGAGGCGGCCACCCGCCGAGTTAAGTCAGTCTGCTCAGACTGTTCAGTTATGACTTCATTTGCAATATTTTTAAGCTCTGACAGCACTTGTTCGGGTAAGCGCCGCACCTTTACCCCATGGATTTTGACAAGCTCTTCAAGTGCGTGATTGTTTTTTGCAGTGTACTCATCAAGCATATTTTGATTGACAGCTCGTGCCGCAACCTCGACTATTGTTTGTAAATCTTGTGGTATTCGCCCAAAAGCCTCTGCATTTACAATAAGTTCGGCAGAGACCCCGGGCTCATGCCAACCCGGATAGTAGTAATATTCTGCGACTTGATGAAGCCCTAATGCAAGGTCATTGTAAGGACCCACCCATTCAGTGGCGTCAATCACTCCAGTTTGCATCGCCGTGTAAATATCTCCGCCAGCCATTTTTTCCACCAACGCGCCAGCACGTGAAAGAACATCTCCACCAAGTCCAGGTATCCGAATTTTTAACCCAACGATATCAGACATTGATTTTATTTCGCGGTTATACCACCCGGCCATCTGTACTCCAGTATTACCAGCAGCAAAGGGAATCAAACCAAAAGGCTCGTACATCTCACGCCAGAGTTCCAATCCACCCCCGTGGTGAATCCAACTATTCATCTCTTGAGCATTCAAGCCAAAAGGTACTGTTGCGAAAAATTCTGCACCTCTCGCTTTTCCTGCCCAATAGTAAGCTGCCCCATGACCCATTTCCGCGGTGCCCTGAGATACCGCATCGAAAACTTCAAAAGCAGGAATTAGTTGCCCAGCTCCAAAAACTTTGATACTTAAGCGTCCTCCACTCATTTGTCCAACCATTTCAGCAAAGACCTCGGGCGCCGTACCAAGCCCGGGGAAATTTTTTGGCCATGTGGTCACCATCTTCCAATTGAAGACTGCTTTGCTTTTGTCTAATTCCATCTGAGAATCTGATACCTTTGAGCCACATCCACAAAGACAAAAGGCACAGAATCCTAAAATTAAAACTCTCATCACATTCCTTATTTTGCAAAAAAGCCAGTTATTCCAAGCAGTTATTATATCAAACCGGAGACAATCGAGCCGAAGACAATATCAATATTTTCATGCCAACTTCCTCAAACTTTACGTGCACTCTCGCACGTGGTCCGTTACCTTCGAAATTCAAGATTACTCCCTCCCCATAAACTTGATGACACACTTGTTGACCTAAATTAAAGCCTGTTCCATCTCCCTCATCACTCCGCAAACCTCTGAATCCAACACTTGTGGGTCCAGAAATCGCACCACGAAGACGAACTTCTTCGATCACATCAGCAGGTATGTCTCGAATAAATCGAGAAATGGGATTATATGATCCACTACCGACGCCATACATAGAACGATTTTCCGCAAAGCTTACATACAACTTTGTCTTGGCTCTAGTAATACCAACATACGCGAGGCGTCTTTCTTCTTCCAAACGTCCTGGTTCATCCAGAGCCATTTTACTTGGGAAGATATTTTCTTCTACTGCCACCATGAAGACCAAGGGAAACTCTAACCCTTTTGCACTATGAAGCGTCATAAGCTGAACCGAATCCTCTCCTTCTATTCCGCGTCGATCGCCAGCGTCCAAAGAGACTTGATCCAAGAATTGAAGTAATTCAGACCTCTCCTCCTCATCCGGGTCAAAATTCATACATGCCGACACTAATTCTTCGAGATTCTCAACCCTCGATAGACCTACCTCGCCTTTTTCACGCCTGTAAAAATCTTTCAACCCACTTTTGCGGACTGCTACTTCAGCTAGGTTTGCAAGCGTTGCGCCATTCAAACCCTCCGACATTGAATCAATTAGCTTTGTGAAGCCGCTGACGGCATTACATGCTCGTCCTGATAGACTTCCTTCTGAAATCATGGCCAAAGATGCGTTCCACAGGGATATATCCTGTTTTCGGGCCTTTTGTCGAATACTTTCCAGCGTCCTATCTCCTATTCCTCGAGGAGGAAAATTTACCACTCTCTCATACGCGCTGTCGTAGTTTCTATCTATCATCAATCGCAAATACGCCAGCGCATTTTTTATTTCCATGCGCTCGTAAAATCTTTGCCCACCATAGACCCGAAAAGGAATATCAGCTTGAAGTAACGCGCCTTCAAGAACACGGGATATACGGTTTGATCGATACAGGATAGCGACCTCGTCTCGACGATTTCCTTCACTGAGCCACTTTTTTATCCGCTCAGTGACATATTGCGCCTCATCATGCTCATTGTGTGCCGCATAAAGCGCTAGAGCCTCTCCATCACCAGCATCCGTCCAAAGCTTCTTTCCTAACCTGCCGGAATTTCTTTGAATAACCGCATTTGCCGCTCTTAAAATATTCGATGTAGAACGGTAATTCTGCTCAAGCCGAACCAGATGAGTCCCCTCAAAATCAAGTTGAAAATTACGTATATTTTCTACTTTCGCACCTCTCCAGCCATAAATTGACTGGTCATCATCGCCAACCACAGTGATCTCGCCCACATTTCCGGCAATTAAACGTAACCATGCATACTGCACAGCATTAGTATCTTGGAACTCATCTACTAAAATATGCTTAAAACGCTGCTGATAATGCGACAATAATGTGGAATTTTGACGCCATAATTCCAATGACCTCAAAAGAAGCTCTGCAAAATCAATTACACCAGAACGCTTGCAAGCTAGTTCATACTCAAAGTATATATTTAACATTGTTTTTATGAACGGATCGTCAGTCGGCTGTATATGAGCAGCCCTCACTCCCTCATCTTTTTGAGCATTTATCCACCACTGCGCCTGCCGAGGGGGCCAGCGCTGTTCATCTAAATTCAAGCTTCGCATTATTCTTTTTATGACACGAAGCTGATCATCAGAATCTAAGATCTGAAAATTTTCATCTAATTCTGCATCCTTCCAATGTAATTTGAGCAGTCGATGAGCCAAGCCATGAAAAGTACCCACCCACATTCCTTTCAAAGAGAATCCTAGCAGTTGATCGATTCGCTCACGCATTTCTCTGGATGCTTTGTTTGTAAAAGTTACGGCGAGAATTGAATGTGGTGCGGTATTTTCTACATGCACTTTCCAAGTGATCCGGTGCACTAATACCCGAGTTTTACCACTTCCCGCTCCAGCCAAAACAAGTAAATGTTTTCGATCACTAACTACTGCCTCTTGTTGAGCAGGATTGAGCCTCTCTAAAATCGAAGTAACATCCATGTTGGCACAATATAAAGTTTAAAGACTCATCTTACAGTATTAGCTTAGTAACATGGCAACCTAAACTGCTTTTTTTAATTTTTAAGCATAGCTGGATATTTACACGATTGTTGTAATTTATTTACTTGAGCGCTAACCTAAATCTATGAAGCCTGCACAACTAACACAACTTATTAGCGACTCGGTCGAAAAGCTACGTAAATCCGAGAAAAAAGTAGCTGAGTTTGTATTAAAGAATCCATTCTCCGTAATAAGAATGCGCATTGTTGATTTAGCTCAAAATGCTTCCGTAAGTGAACCAACCGTGGTTCGTTTCTGTCGAGCAATAGGGTGTCATGGTTTTCAGGATTTTAAGCTAGCACTCGCGCAACAGCTTGCATCTAGTCCGAGCTTTGGTCAAATCGCCGTAACCGAGTCCGATTCTACGAGAGAGTACACCCACAAAGTTTTTGATTCAACAGTAGACACCCTTTTAAAAGTTAGAGATTCTCTTGTATTAGGGGATTTAGATGCTGCCGTCGAGGCCATCACAGCTGCCAAACGAGTTGAATTTTATGGCTTCGGGGCCTCTGCTGCAGTGGCTTTTGACGCGCAACATAAATTTTTTCGTTTACAAATTACTTCAGCTGCCTACTCGGATCCGCACCTCCAAAACATTTCGGCAACTTCCCTTCAACCTGGAGATGTTGTAATCGCAATATCTCAATCAGGTCGCAGTAAAGCTCTTTTAGATTCTATGCAACTAGTCAAACAGGTACGCGGCGTAACAATAGCACTCGCACCTACAAACTCACCAGTAGCAGAAACAGCAGATATTTCAATTAAAGTGGATTCTCAAGAGGACAATCAAATCTATATCCCTCTGACCTCGCGGATCGCCCATCTTGCTGTAATCGATGTTCTTGCCATAGGTGTGGCACAAAAAAAAGGAGCCAATCTTGACGAACACTTAAAACGTTTAAAAGCAGGGCTCGTATCGCTCCGAACCCCAGAAACCGAAGAAAAACATTACATTTCCGTGGCTGAGAAATATAACAATGCATAGGCGATGAAAACATCACTGAAAAAATCATCTACATTTCGGAGGCTTTGGAATTATACATGATGTGCGAGACAAATAATTTCGATAAGCTGGATCTTTCCCCCAACGCTCAAGGGCTCTTGTTTCTAATAAAGTTACTCCACTTATTCTAGTTACCAAAAAAGCAACAAATAAAGGTGATATCAATGCTACCCATTGCCATCCAGAAATTGCTGGCGCCGCAATCATCGATATACCTACCCAAAGAACAATCTCACCAAAGTAATTAGGGTGCCTCGACCAAGCCCAAAGTCCAGTAGTAATAAATGAACTTGCATTTTCATCGTTATTACGAAACTGACTTTTTTGAAAATCCGCAATTACCTCAAATGAAAAACCAAAAATCCAAACTGCAATACCCAGTAAACCTAATAATCCAAACTCTTGCTTAACATTAGTTGTTATTGCTGCCAATGCCATTGCTAAAGTAATAAATACCCATAAGCCTTGGAGTGTCCATACCATCAAGAAGCACCAAAAATCCGGCTTTATATGGTCAAAACGAGAATCATGTCCCTGCTTCTTTATCCTTTGGAATAAAAATATCCCTAATCTCAGAGCCCAAATACTGACCAACAGCGCAATAACTGTATCGCGAACATCAATCGATTTAGATAGAGACAATGCTAAGGCGATCAAACATAAATAAGATGCGCTACCCACCAAATCATAATAACGCTCAGTTTGAAAATGGTAGGCAGGTAAAAATGCCGCCCACTGAAAGACAAAAGCAACCAAACAACAAATCACTGAGGAAGGAATACCATGTGTGTCAGAGCCTCCCTGTCCTATAAATACGGCTATTGAGAGTGATATTGTTATACTTGCGATAATAGTTAATATAGAGGATTTTCGGGTCATAACATTTGTAAACAGCATAGCGAGGTTTTGTACGTTTTCCGACAGGCTCAGAGGCTTAATCACACTGTCGTTAATATCTTATTGTATGGTTCGTAGATTCGGGTTCCCCCGAAACACCCTTTAAGGTTGTTACGATAACAATTCAGCTTAAGTTCACCGACTTAAAAGATGAAATTTTAATCGATTAAAAGCTCAATTTTTGACACATGATATGACAGTACTTGAAACTATATGTTTCTTTCTGCGATCGAAGACAACAATTACTTAATAAATACAAAAATAAAAATACCCAGAGAGGTGCTCATGGAGCAAAAGCTATTTAAAAAAAATAAGCGGAAACAGTCTCTTTGGGGGTTTTGGGAGGAAATCGATTATTTAATATTGGAGGAATGCACCCAGCTCAAACAAGAAGGATTTTTAATCGATGAATCAATCACAAATCAAATTTTAAAAGCTCGCACTAAGAAGGATGTACCAACGCTTTATAAATTACGTGATAGTTTAAAAAAATTGGACTTTGATCCTAATTTTGAATTCTTGGAACCTTCAACCCTAAATGAAATAAGATCTTGTAGACCTGATGGTCCACGGCGAGAATCACTTGACTCTACTATGGATCTTTATGACCGAATTTACGGTGGTTGGTTAGGGAGGTCAGCAGGCTGCACGCTAGGAAAACCCATCGAGAAGTGGACCAAAGACGCAATTCACGACTACCTAAAATTTTATAGTGCTCTTCCATTGGATGATTACATTCCGATTGGAAAGGGATTTCCAGATAAACATCCCGAAGAACTGTATATTTCTGGCACAGAATGTACTCGAGGACACATAGGGCAGATGAGTCGCGACGACGATATGGATTATCCAATTCTCGGCCTCATCACACTCGAGCGATGCGGCCTTGACGTATCATCTTTGGATACGGCTGAAACCTGGCTTCACAGAATCCCTGCAAAATTAGTGTATACAGCGGAGCACATTGCATACCGGAATCTTTTAAACCGGATCGATCCTCCTTATTCTGGAAGTTATAATAATCCTTACAGAGAGTTTATTGGCGCACAAATTCGCGCTGACATCTGGGGTTATGTTTGTCCGGGATGGCCCGAAAAAGCTGCTGAACTAGCATTTAATGACGCGTGCGTTTCTGCAACAAAGAATGGCATATATGGAGAGATGTTTGTAGCTGCGATGATATCTGGATCCTATCTAACTCATGATCCAAGAGCAATCGTTCAAATTGGTCTTTCAGAAATCCCAAAAAATTGCCGCTTATCAGAGGCAGTAAATAATGTATTGACTTGGTCAAGAACAACAGATACCTGGGAAAGTACCTGGCAAAAAGTGCAAGATAATTATGGACATTATAATCCTGTTCATGTAATCCCAAATGCTGCAATGATTGTGCTAGGAATCCTCAAGGGAGATTTGAATTTCCAAAATACAATCGTTACTACTGTGCTTGGTGGCTGGGACACTGATTGCACCGGCGCAACAGCAGGTTCGATTGCGGGAGTTGTAAATGGTGCAAAATCACTGCCGGAAAAATGGGTAGGGGTATTCAATAATCGGCTAGAAAGCGCAGTCAGAGGCTTCCAAGAAAACAAGATTTCGGAACTTGCTCAAAGAACTGCGGCAGTTGCGCAATTATCGCTTCAAAGCTAATACATAAGGCTCTGAATTCCAGTTAGGCCACCTTTCAAGTGTTTGGCTGATAGTGGTTTTACTCCAAAACTCATCACCGGGTAATGGCACTCCAAGGCAATTTAGCTGACATGGCGTTGCGCCTTCAAAGATTAAATTCCAATCACCTTCCTTTTTTGACTGCCATACATGAAATCCAATTGCATCATCTCCTGACTTTTTATAACTGACAGTCATTGAGTAACGGTACCCTCTTGGGCGGATCAGATTAGTACCGCGGTGAAAAACATCAAGACCGTAAACAATTAGTGAACCTGCTGGCGCTTCCACTAATTTGGCACACTCGGATAATTGCGCCTGACTTGCTTTGTAATTCTCTGAAATTTGCACTACTCTTGGACCTAAGATTTCTGTCGCATCAGATCTTGTAACATATTCAAAGGCCCCAAGATCAGCATAGACATCCGATATGTAGATTAGAAAATTTACTGTACTTGAACCGAGCTTCGTGGTAGGGACGGTTAAGGTATGATTTGAAAAATCACAATGAAACGCCTGATCATAGTTAGTTGCGCCAGTGAATTTTGCCCAGGTGTGCGATTGATATAAATGAACAGACTCCACTTTTAACAAAGATTTAGCAAGGCTTATTAAATCAGGGTGGAGGGATATAAGGTTTAAATCCAAACCTGAGCAGTATGGTAAAATATCGATAAATTCGAATTGCTTTTTGAAGCTTGCTCTGTCAAGCGGGGTATCATCATGTATATCGAATCCCTTATTTCCATACATACTAGCAAAAGCATCAAAAACCGAAACTACTTCACTCTTATCGAAAAAATTTTCTATGACAATGACTCCATCTCGGTACCACGCCTCTAAATACTCGGAGGTAAAAAGTTTTTTCTTAGTCGGTTGCATAATGTGCAAATTAGTGCTTTCCTAGCTTAACGTCTAATATCATAATAACTCTATACATGTAATTATTCTCTGCCGGCTGGTGCAAGTCCAAACCAGATCGAGTGCGCGACATCTTTATCTCGCATGGTTCTTCTAGCTTGCAAAATTACCTGACCTGCCGCCGTAGAATCGTAAAACCACTCCTCAGTCGCCCAAGCACCAATTTCTCCTTCGGCCAATTCACAGCATATTTCTTCGTAATATGAGCGTATGTCTTTCGCTGTTCCGTAAATTGATTCTGCAGAAAATCCAACCGCACTCCAGTCTGAGCCCTCCACTATTTTTAAGAATTTTTCAATCCCCTCTGGTACCTCTTCAGCAACTATCTGCATTCCAACAGAAGTTCTTTTAGTTTTCCTGAGGGCGCGATCATAGGCGGCTTTAAAAGCTTGCGCCTCATCTACAGCAGGATGCACATTCGTATTGACTCTCGGGGGAAGAGAACAGAGCAACGGCTCGGCATACTCTGAACTTATTCTTTCTGGAAATTCATTAATAATTGGCCCTTCTGGTGCTTCTAGCAAACAAAAAGCAGCCTTTAACACTTCAAATTGGAATGTTTTATCTCTTGGTTTTCCCAACGGTCTACCCACCGGGAAATCGGTATAAAGTGCCCTTGGTACTTTCATCCGTTCGGCAATATCCCTCATCGTAGTAAGAACAACAGTCGATAGCCCTGCTGCCTCAAATATGTGAGCTAGCGTACACACGGTACGCGGGCAAAGAGGTCATGTGCCTGTCAATAAAACAATGTCTACATCCTCTTTTATCATTTCCCTTGCACAGCTGGGACCAGAATCTAGCCGGATTTCTGACAATGTTGCTGGCTGGTTTCCCGCGAATGAATAATGATTACTCGCCACGTCACCGATAACTCCCTCTTCAAGAAGCTCCTCAAGACGGTCAATAGGGTAGACCACATTAATGTCAGCGGCAAAACCACCGCGATCAAAATTAACACTGTGATGTCCGAGTTTCAAATCTCTTGCTACTCTCGAAAACGTCTCATAATGATAATCACTATCTCCTAACTTAAAACCATCGCCTCCGGTTCGATAAAGCGCAGCAGTGGTTACTATGGCCACTTTCGATAATTGGAGCGGCTTCGGTCGATTAAAGTTATCTTCGTTAAATTCTGGCACGGAAAGGGATGCCGAAAATTTCTGCATTGCAACTTCGTCTTTTCCAAAAATAGGCATTAAATCTCCTGCTGAATAGTTGCGCAAGAACACCGTCGCGATTGAGAGAGGAAGTCACTCAAAGCTAAGACATACAAAACTTGGTTAAAAAACTCCCTTATGAGCACTGTTGTATCAAAAAAATATATTTAAATCACAATTCCTCGATTTAAGAAACTTGAAATAATACAAATATTAATGTCTTTTAAGGACCTTAATCAACTCCTCAATCTTTTTATTTGCATCATCAGTGTTTGAAAAAGATTCATGTACACAGCGCGATAAGTGCGTTTCGAGGATCTTTGTTTCAACTGTCGTAAGCGCGTTTTTCGCTGCTTTAGTCTGATTAAGTATATCAACGCAGTATTCCCGCGACTCAATCATCCTGATAACCCCATTTATCTGCCCTATAACCCTCCGTAATGAGGCGACTCTTTTTTGATGGCATGGATTCGTCATTGATTTAGCGTACCAAAAAGTTACGGAGAATACCCCTTATGTATAGTAATTAGAACCAATCCATTTCTACTTTTAACATAAATTTTTTAGGCATCTCTATGTGATTTCTGTTGCTGGCCATAATAATGCTGGAACCTAATTAAAACGCTGATTATGCAGGCGCTCGGAGAGCCGCTGACCAAGCCCCCATTGGAGTGATACTTATCCACTATCATGAAAAAGGTGAGTGGATGATATCAGCACCGCAGAGTCACATGGAGATATCTGGCAACATTTTCAACGGTAATGCTATCTCAGTTGCTGATATGCTGTTAATACTCAGCCAGCATCGCTGTCCGTTACACCCAAAGAGATGGAAGTGCAAATGACGCTGGTTGGAGCGATATTTGCCCCAACCGACAAAATTACTGAGAGATCTACGATTAATTATGTCTCTAAAAATATGAATTAAAATACTCATCAAACAATGACAAGTGGAGATTTTGTAGGTAGTTTTAGTACATCTTCCGGTAATTTTCGCGATGTTACGATTAGTGCGCTTATCAGACTAAAAAAAGAGGATAGGAAATCTAAGTGGAATGGAGAGATTACTTTTCAAAAATCGTTTGGCCAAAAAGATGTTAAAGACACTATGGTAACCCCAGTGGACCCAATATCAGAGATGGTTCCTCTATACGCAATACAACCGAGAGACGGCGCGTTTAGGTTTGCACTTGGTATCACTAACGTGAACCAAATTACCGAAAACTTAATTTGGGGAAATCAGGTCCACACAAAAACTGCGGTAGCTAAAGATGATTGGGCATTTGGTAGCAAGTACTCTTTTAACACCTAGCTTCAATATAAATTTAACCGGGAATTATCTGTATCAGCTAGTTTAGATTTTAATCATGAAGATAAAATTACAGGCTAAAATCTCCTAGTCTTAAGTCCCACATAGACCGCTGACACAGATAATCATGGAGGAAAAATGCTGTGCCTAGGTTTGGGAGTCAACCTCTTAGCCAAACTTTAAAACGAAAAAAAAAGACGTCTTGGCTTTAAATTATTAATTCCTTTGCTACAAAATAATAACAACCGTCAAAAGGAAACAAACTATGAGATCATATATGTATAAAAAGACATTTTGAAAACTTGCCTAATAAATTAATGTATTTAAAACCAGCACTGTTGTTTCGCAAGTGGGTGCTGTTCAAATTTGTAGGAAGAACTTATGTTGGCTAAAATCACATATCGGCAGAATAAGGTAGATTTGTATGAAACCATATCCAATTTTTTACAGCTTAATACTTTCATTAATCACGTTATCTTTCATAACTTTCGATGCATGTGCTGATCGGGATACCTCTCGAGACAAATATAGGAACCCAGATCAGACCATTGCTTTCTTCGGATTAAATCCTGAAATGACCGTGCTAGAAATTTCTCCAGGTAGAGGTTGGTATACTGAATATTTAGCGGGTTATTTAAACGGAAATTTGATAGCCGCGCATTTTGATCCCAGCTCACCCAGTAAATATCACCAAAATTCACTAAAAAACTATCGTAGACTTATAGATTCCGATCCAGATCTCTTCTCAAATGTATCTATTCAAATCTTTGACGCCGTAAGCGGGAAACTCACGGTCCCTGATGCTTCCGTGGATGCAATTGTTACATTCAGAAATATTCACGGGTGGATGAGAAATAGAAAAGAACTTTCTGCTTTTAAATTGTTCTTCAAAGCACTTAAACCAAGTGGAATTCTTGGAGTGGTGCAACATCGTGCAGATGATGAAACCCCCTCAGGTGAGGAGAGTTCAGCCGGATACGTTTCAGAAAATCATGTTATTTCAATTGCTGAAGAAGCTGGTTTTTTCCTGGAAGCAAAGTCCGAGATTAACGCAAACCCGAGAGACACGAAGGATTATGAAAAAGGTGTCTGGACTTTACCGCCCTCTATGCGTTTGGGCGATCAAGATAAGGAAAGGTATTTAGCAATAGGAGAAAGCGATCGAATGACATTAAGATTTCGCAAACCATAATCTTAGGACATTGACCAAGACGCTCAGCTCACTGAGAGCATAAGGCAAATATACTGTAAATATCATCGGCATATCTTGGTTAGTCATTTGCCGATATAAGTCTAAAATGAAAGTGTCATTTTTTTGATGTCTGACCAAAACGACTACACATTTTCACTTAATTCCCTATGTAAATCTTAGGTGTGGGTACCCATGGCCACATTCTTATCAGAAGTTGCACGTATTAGAGAAATAGTTCCATTTAAAATCTCAGACTGAATCTTAACGTTTTGAGCGTTATATCTTACATATTGATTAATTTGCTTCCATAATGGTTTCGTTAGCTTCAATTGATTTGCAATTGATATCAGCCATATTTCACTAGCCACAAGTACAAAGCTATTTAGTTCTGAGTGGTTGTTTAAATATATAAGTAATATTTCATTAACTTGGGCATTGACAAAGTTTTTTAAAATCAGTCTCAGCTTGAAGGAAAGCCAATGCTATGTGTGTTAAAGAAAATATCATGCGTATCTTGATTGTTACACGAGTGCTTCTTTTTTAAATGACTACAGCTTTGATATAGCGGATCGTACCCCAATTTACAGCTATTTATCCTTAAGTTAAATCTACTTTTTACATTTAATGTGCCCTTAATTTGTAAATTTTAT
>DDII01000085.1:52435-55387 GCA_002338445.1 Cellvibrionales bacterium UBA1854
AAATATGCTGCTTTTAGGGGTGTTATCGCTTTGTGACTGCCAGTCCGCAAATTTGTGAATAATCGATAATATCTGCCCTTTACAAAGTTAAAGGCGGCCACCAGGACACATTAAAATAAAATCTCCAACATATTTTGGAAATAACACTACTCCTTCCTTAATAACCAGAGCGTCCAATCAAATGATTATTCGGTATTTTTTTTCGCAAAAAATTCATCAGTTCGGTCACGGGCATTCTGTCGTATATTCGCCCAAAAATAATCATAGTCATATCCATGTGTATTTCTCTCAAAGTATGAAAATATTCCGTTGTCTTTTAGCTGCTCCACTCTCTCCGCATTCACCATCAACCAATTTGACGAGTGATGTGTGCGACAATAGGCCGAAACATCATTCTCAATTAAATCTGGTAACTCATCCCCTACTGACGATTTTCTCTTAAGAGTCACTATAGCTCCGAGATGGTCCTCTCTTTTACTCGGTTCATGATCAGTCTTCCAAGTAATTGGATTCACGCATATCTGGTTATTATTTTTGTATCCACTATAGTCAACGCCGTTCCATAGAGGTTCATCAAAACCTTCCATTGATTGTATCGGCGTCTTGTCACCTCGATGAGAATCCCAACTTATGAAGCATCCAAATTGTAATGGCCTCTCACAAATATCGATATCAGGTAATCCCTTGTCCACAAGCGCAATAGGCAACTGATGTCCGATCGCATAAACAGCAATCAATCTGTCCACAAGCGGCGTCTCGCTAATCTCCTCCATCACAAGCCTAGCTAGGTGGAATGAGCCCTGACTATGTCCGGCAAGAATGAATGGTGTCTCATCTCCAATCTCATTGAGAAAATAAAAAAAAGCGGTACGAATGTCAGTATAACCGATCTCAAAAATTCTAATACCGACGTCACCCTCCGAATAATTGGCTCCTGTCTGACGGTACCTCGGGGCAAACACAACACAACAATGATTGAATACCGATGCCTGTGTTGCAACAGATAATGAATCAGTACGTGCTTTTACTTCCAAATCGTCCATTGATTGAACGTAATTCTCATTGGATCCAAACGTCGTTGGGTGCAAAAAAAATGCCGCAGCTGGACGGGAGTGATATGGTACCGCAGACAGATTCGACGGAAGCCTATCTGCAGGACTATTTGGTCCAGGCCATCCTGCCCAATTTGACCGCAAGGCATAGTCAGGTGCTTCGGGTATCGGGATTTCTCCGAATTCATGGTCAGGAGTGTGCATCTTTAAAAACACGAAATACATGATAGATAAGATCGCCGCGAAACATATCGGGAGAAAAAATAAACCCCAAAAAATAATTTTTAATGGTTTATTCATAACGACAGATGCCTTTTGCTAATCTTTAGAACAATATCTGATCAATTACTAAGAGAGAATAGTTGATTTTGTATGTGATTTCTAAAAAAAGCTGTAAATATCTGCTGGATTAATCATTCTTGTTTTAAATATTGAGCAAATTGTTCGATTTTGTTGATCAGTCTTTTAACTTTATTAGTTCATCGTTTGTTACTCATTACTTAAAATTAGAGTGTAAGAATAATCAAACGGGTATACCCTATATATGAATGTCCGACCCTAAAGTAATCGTCAAACATGCTTCTTTTCCCCCAGTTTTTACAAAGAAAGATTTCTTTGCAAAGGGAAAGTGATCAAAATTTTTCTACGGTTAAATTACGTTACTCAAAAAATTTCCCGTCCTAAGCTGAATAGTTGCAGTGGTGTTTATCGAGAAGTTCACCAAGTTGCTCTAAAAATCTATAACGAGGTTTTATTCTTTGTGATTCCTCCTGTCTTTCCAGTTTCTCAATACTGATCACTTGATCATATAAATTATTCCTGATCTTTGTTAACTGATCGATTAGTATGCGTCCCAAATTAACCCTATACTTCATTCATTTTTCTTCCATTCATTGACTCCTTTTGTCTGTGTATACATTTTGACAACAATTGTAGGGATACATAAGAAAGATATCTTGCGTCTAAAGTAATGTATCATTAAGATTAAATAATGGCATTAACTTATTCAAGTCCTCTAAGCCTTACCATTGGAAATACTAGGGTTAATTTCAATAAAACATTTAAAAGTGATGTTCTGAGGAGATCGATTCAGTTATATAGGATGTGGTTCTTCTTCGTTAGATTAACGATCGATTGTGGTGAAAACCAAATTGAACTAATTGATCCTGATACAAAACAAAAAATCAAAGTGAAAATCGATGAAGTATTTTATGAGGAGTGGGATTTAGAGAGAATTAAAACCGACACATTCGATGTGTGGTGGAATGATAAAAAATCACTCTTTATTAAAACCAAACCAACTATCATCGATAAAATTGAGGATGATTCAGATCGATATTTTTATCTTAAGATTCACAAGGATTCAAAAGTAACAGATGTTACAAAAGTATTTAGACAAATAATTGATAAAGATTCTTATTCCTCGAAGTTCGGATTCAACAAACAACACAAATATTTACCAACTCACATGAAATACAATGTGTTCGTGTGGAATCAACTAGGATTCAACAGAAAAGAAATTTGTGAACTAATCGAAACAAACTATAAGCATTACTCGGTTCGAAAACCCAAGTGGGATGATCAGGGTAATTCAATACGAAGAATCTTGAGAAACACAGAAAGTCTAATAATCGATACAAGTCTAGGGAATTTCGGGATCAAAAGAGAAAAACCGATCTATTGATTCATACAATTAATTAATTGACTTCATCTTTTTGGAAAATAAATACACTCCTCTTTCGTACCTATCAATTTTTTCTAAGGTCCCATCTTCTCGGAAAACTTCAACCTTAGAAAGAACTCCATCTTTGTAAGTTTGAATTTGTTGTACGGTTTCATCTTCTCGGAAAACTTTAATTTTTGAAACATCTCCATTTTTGTAAGTTTGAATTTGTATCGT
>DDII01000044.1:0-17642 GCA_002338445.1 Cellvibrionales bacterium UBA1854
CCACATCTGATACCGAAACAATAACACTTCTTGTCGTGGACTCTGTTCCATCACTAACATTCACCTGAATCTCGTAGTCATTCATTGCATCTGCATCTGATGGGGCCTCATAGTCTGGTGCGGTATTGAAAGTGATCAATCCGGAATCATTGTCGATCGAAAAAAGGGCTGCATCCTGCCCACCGGATATACTCAGCGTCAAGGTATCACCAGAATCAGCATCAGAAACCACAGCTGTCAACACATTAATTTGATTCTCTTGGACAGTGACTGTGGAGGATATATCAATTGCAGGAGCGGTATTGGCGGGCTCCGAAATAACTTGTGATGGGACACTGGGGGGCTGGCTATTATTACCGCCGCCTGATCCCCCTCCGCATGCAGATACAACAAGGAAATACATCCCTAATGCAGTAATTCTCAACGCCTGATTTTTCATAATCCCTCAATATTTACATTACCTCTAAAAGCAGACGAAACCAGATCGCTCAGAGTTATCGTTGCTTAGAGTCAGCTGCTGCATCCTAGGGGTCAACTACCGCAAAACTTGATACCATTGAAGGGTGGCGATAACAGTAGTAGATGATAGAGTTGCCTTGATAATCTAGAGGCACTGTAAGCGTCATCGTCTGCCCGGTAATAATTGATCCGACTCCTCCGACCCGACCCGATGAAGAAGTGCTGGAAAGAATGATTTCCGGATCTGCCTGACTCCAGCCTGACCCAATGTTAAACGGATGATTAGACCCCACTCCATCTGCAATAAATTTGTAGGTGGACCCTCTTTGCAGGGTCAATGTTTTTGAAGCCCCATTTGCGGTGTCACTGAACAAGTAATATGGAGATGAGAAACCGATATCTCTGACGTATATGGTGATTTCTTGAGCCACGGCCACCACGTTAACGGTTCTCGTAACCTGCGTCGCCGCATTACCCGCCTCATCAGTAACGTTATAGGTAACCATGTAGCTGCCAACCGTCGCAGTATCGACAGCTGATGCATCTACAACTACCGTCTCTCCAGAATCTGCAGTAGCACCAGGATCAATGTAGGGTTCATTCTGATTCACAGACACTGTCGCATCCCCTGTCAAAGTAATCACGGGCGCAGTCACATCCGCTGGCGCAGCAGTTTTGCTCAAGTTATAGGTCCAGTAGTTATCCCCAGAGTAGTTGATCTGTAACGTCATTGTGGTAGCAGTGCTCGCCGAGATCTCATAGGTGATCTGGGAAGGCGCAGCGGTCGGACTAGACAGCTCACCATTGTTATTTGGCTTCGGCAAGCCAAGATAGGCTCCAACCCCAGACAATGTTATAGTGTTGTACGGCGCAGCATCGGCAAAAGCATAGGTGGCAGAGGTACTGCCATCATGCGGTGATACCGGAGCCGCACAGGCATTATTACCTCCTTGCCAATCCTCTACCCAAGTTGTCTCACCCAGAATATTAGAGAACGAACCATCTGATCCGAACATAAACAAATCATCCATGAGACACGCACGTGTAGTCTCCTTTGCCTCATCCAGAAAGAAGTACTCAAAGCTGCCCTCAGCAGGACCTACACCCAATGGTGGACCACCCGCAGTGTAGGTCCAATACCCAACCAAATCAGATGCAACAAGAGAATTCTCAATAACGGGCTCAGAAGGAGCTACAGCAGCATCATCCGTCGTCGGTGTAAAGCTGAACCAGTTGATATTAAATCTACCAGACTTCGCCTCAATTTTCGCCGTATGCGTGCCCGCAGGAAGCGTTAGAACACGACCGGTTACTGTTTGGAAAGCCTGCCAATCACCAGTATTAGGTATCGCAACCTCATCAACCCAGATATCGTTAATCAGCAAGCGAATACCCGGTAAACTACCACCGTTACTAGCTACCCGATACGACGCAGTGTAGTTGCCAGAGGCCGGAACATTAAAGCTGTACTCCAAAATTTCTCCAGCATCAATATACCCAACATTCTGACCAGCACCATCATCGCTCGTGGGTTCCTTCGCAACATCGAGATCAGTATTTGTATAGTCCTCTGCCTCAATCTTCACAATACCTGAATCAGAAGAACCACTTTCGCTATTGTTGCTATCCGAGAGTCCCCACTGCGCCAGTGACCCTCCCTGATTGTCAACGAGATTAACAAAATGTTCATTGGATAACGTAGAGCTCCCGTCCGGCGCACTCCAGCTGCCATTCACATCGCCTAGCAAAATACCAACAATGTTTACATTATCTTCCTGAGGAAAAGTAAAGCTAGCCCCTCCTGAATCCCAGATAACCGAAGATGAGTTCGTCTTGAAGCCACCTCTGCCTGAGTTAGCTGACTCGTCCCAGAAATCGTAATTTTCGGCTACAAACGCCCACCTCCGAGGTTCTGCTGTCTCCAGATTTACCGCCATCTTTAAAATAGCTAGAGCGTCTGCTGATGTAACTCTCCCATCACCGGTAATATCGGCTGCTATGTATTGGTAGGGCGACACTGGAGGGACAGTCGACGGGCCGGGACCGTCTGGATCTTGGTTCGGATTTATGCCCACTGCAATTTTCAAAGCAGCAAGGGCATCAGCAGAGCTTATGACGCTCCCAGATTCACTGCCAGAAACAGGCTTTGTCGCTATGAGCTTATTACTTCCTTGCTGAGTTACAGCAAGATCAAACTCACCAAGGTTATTGCTGACGGACTGTTGTGTTACTGTCGAATCGGCACTGCTCGAAATACCTACGCTAACTTGATTTAGAAGAGTCTGATTTTTCCAGTGATAAACGATCCCTGATACATGAGCTGCTTCTTCAGTTGAACTGCCGGCTTCGCCATTAAGTTCTAGGTCGTCATTTGAATTGAATTGAACATCCTTAATGATTACTGATCGATCTCTATCTAAAATTTTTAGTAGAAGAGAGCTGTATGTTTCATCAGATGGGCGTGCCGGTATGTTAATTGTATAGGTTTTCTCAGACTCTCCGCTCACGGTAACCTTTTCAGAGTCAAACTGAGGATCAGCATTGGGCCATGTTTGTCTTTCGAAGGTAAAACCGACCGACACATCTTCTCCCCCAGATGGGGTAGACCCAGTAAAAGAAACTGAGCCACCAGCAGCAAATGTCATAGGTATGATGGATGTGTTTGTGTTCTCAAAGCCAGCCCAGTTCTGAGCACTAGTTGGCCACATGTATGTGTTCTCGTCTTTTGTAGTTCCGTCGAAGGGCATCCAGATAGCAAATCGCGAGCTTTCCGAATCTGATGCGTCTCCGGCGCTGTCTTCGGTGACGCTACCGCCCTCAGCAGAGGTTACACGAACATTTTTGATGACGACCGCCGAACTTTGATCATTAAGATAAAAAATTAGAGATCTATACGTATTTGCGGCATCTTGAGCCGGTATCGTAATCGAGTAACTTGACTCAGCCTCACCGGTTATCGTGACAGAGGACGTATCGAATGCCGGTTCCACGTCTGGATGCGGAAGACGCTCGAACTTAAAGCGCACGCTGACGCCACCTCCACCAGAGGGAACGGCTCCTGTAAATGTAAGTTCACCACCGTTGGGAAACCTGAAAGGATATAGTGCGGTATTTTGATTCGCGAACCCTGCCCAACCCTCTGAGTTTGCAGGCCAAGTAAAAGTGTCGGTGCTGGCATCATAAATAGCTCCACCAAAAGCTTCTGAAAAATCAGCAACTACCGCGGTTCCAGGTTCTATTACATTAACTGTACGCGTGATTTGAGTCGCAACGTTATCCGAGGCATCAGTTACGTCATAAGTTACTGTGTAACTACCAATCTTGGAAGTATCAACGGCCGATGAGTCAACTACTACCTCTTCGCCTGTATCCGAAGTCGCTCCCAAATCATCATAAGTACTATTGAGATAGATGGAGATACTGTCTCCACCTACAAGAGATATGATTGGTGCAACATTATCCTCTCCTGCTATTACTTTTGAGACTGTCCAATCGTCGAGTATTATCCCTTCCGTGCCATAAGTATTCGCGCCGGTGCGAAAAAGGAGGTAGTACGTGCCGGGCTCCGAAATAACAAATTGGCCCGGAGTGGCGGCACTATCACACCCTGTCAAAATAGCCTTGCCTGAATAAGTTGTTACAGAGGGACAACTGGAGGTGTCATAGGCTCTGAGCACCCTTTGGTCACCAAAATATTCACTGTTCGCTTGCGGCTCATCTTTGCCAACATAAACTTCGCCCCATAGCTCCTCAATACCTGCATAGTCCATCTGCATATCAAATTGGTAAATTCCTGACGCCAATTGCGCTGAGGTGTAAATACCCATGTGCTTACTCCATGGTCCGGATACTGTTTCACTGAACGTCACTTTTCCATCATTGATGGTAACCACACCATTCCCATCAACATCAGGCCCATATTGGTTTACGACCGTCCAGCCTGTGGAGTCATCAAAGGAGCCATTCGTGAGAAGACTGGCACTTTCCAAATAAGACGATTCAACGTTCACTGTCCTAGTGATTTGTGTAGCCTGATTGTTTTCGCTGTCAGCCGCATTGTAAGTAACAATATAGGTCCCTGCTTTTGATGTGTCGACTGCAGATGAATCTATCTCAACTTCTTCTCCGGAATCGGTGATTGCTCCAAGATCGGTATATATGCTGTTTAGATAAACGGAGACAGTTTCAGCACCTTTGAGAGAAATAATGGGAGCAAAAGTATCGGACACATTAAAGAGTGTCCAATTATCAAGTATTACCCCCTTTGATCCATAGGTATTTGCGCCTGACCGAAACAGTAAGTAGTAGACGCCAGATTCCGATATCGTAAACTGCCCTGGATTCGCACTCGAATCACAGCCTGATTCAGAGGCCTTTCCTGAATATGTAATAATGGAACTGCAGTCCCAGGAGTTGTAAGCCTTAATGACTTGCTGATCTCCGCTATACTCACTATTCGCCTGAGGTTCTGATTTTCCTATGTAGACCTCACCCCAAAGCTCGTTTATGTCGGCATAATCCATATCCATATCGAACTGATAGATGCCCGGATCAAGTTGGACGGACGTGTAGATACCCATGTGCTTTGTCCAGGAACCAGCAACAGTCTCGCTGAAAGTAGCTGTGCCATTCTCGATCGTAACTACTCCGTTACCATCAACATCGATGCCATATTGGCTTACCACCGTCCAGCCAGAGGCATCATCAAATCCACCATTAGAGAGTAAATTTCCAGACTCGTTACCAAAAGTGTGTGCTGAAAATAAAAGTAGCAGGAGCGCACCATGTGTGTACTCATAGAATTTACTGAAAGTTTTACCGAAATATTGAACCATTCGAATCCCCATAACTTTTAACAATCTAACTCCCCGAGACCGTATACGGCTGATTTGGAGCTCTAGATAAATATTTTCTGGTATTTTAGTGATTAAGATCAATCATTCTCCGATTTAATGATGTGTTAGATAAATGTGAGGCAAATACCTGGTACTAATTATGCTTTAGCAAAATCCGTAACGTTTTTTTTAAATCGTTCTTACAATTTATATTAATAGATATCGCGTTCCGCAGAAAAAATTTATTTGAGTACCATCATTACATTTATCGGTCCAAAATCAAATAAGCGTTTTTAGTGAGTCTCCGACATAAGCCAACAACAACATTTTTTTTTAAGTTTTTGGTCCTTTTGATATTTGCTGTTGCTACTTCACGTACTACTATAGATTCTTGAACAAAGACTCCAAAAGCTTTTTTAAGACATCTTTGTAGTGACTTATCGGAAACAAAGAGCATGGTATCGAGTAAAAGTCGCGAGATTCTTGATGACAGAAATAAAGATTCTCACCTTTACATCAGTCGTAGCGAAATTCGGACGTCTGGCCGTGCGGTGCGCCCACGAGACTCATCCACGCTAATCTTGGTAAGAACTGATTCAGGCAAACCTAGGCTGTTGATGGGTAAGAGATCCCCAAGACACAAATTTATGCCGAATAAGTTTGTGTTCCCTGGTGGGGTGGTAGACCGCTCGGACAGTCGGGTTCATGCGAAAGCGAGCTTGCAGTTAGGAGTTTTAAAAAGGTTAAAGAAGGGATGCAGCGCAGCGAGGGCAAGGGCGTTGGCCATTGCAGCGATAAGAGAGACTTTTGAAGAAACCGGTTTAGTAGTTGGGAAGAGAGAAGATAAATTGTTGTGTATCCAGTCTCCGATCTGGAAAAAGTTTTTGAGCTCTGGGGCGAATCCTAGACTGGATCAGTTACAATACATAGCACGCGCGATAACTCCCCCATACCGAAGTCGTCGGTATGATGCTCGTTTCTTTTTGATGTGTTCGGACCGGTTTATCCTTGAGCAAAAAATAAATCAGAACTCGACGGACGAATTGTCAAACATTTCTTGGTTCACACTGGATGAGGCCAGGTCTTTACAGTTGCCGCATATCACTAGAATTATTCTTGAAGAGGTTGAAAAACGTATTTCAACTCATTCGGATTTTGAGGTCCCTGGACCATTTATTCATTTTAGGTATGGAAAGCTTGTGAGAGATTTGCAGTGAATTTGCGCACAATTAGAACCAATAATCTTTGATCCATGTTGCAGGTTCGAATCGTCGGTACCATTTTCCGCTTTTTCCAAGGGCCGCGTTATGTGGATCGGGCTTACCATGAAACACAATGAATCTTGCATCATGCGGGACTGCAGTTTCTCGCGAAGTGATAAGTGAAAATGGCTTTATGCAGTGTCGCTTAAAACTTCGACACCAGCTGTCTGGCCAATAGGAGAGAGCATTTTTGCCAATTAGTTTTGCAGAAAGGTATTCTTGCTCATTTCGATAGGTCTTTTTGATGCGTTCACATTTGTCCTCAAATTCACTGACAATGTCCGGATGCGAGCCAATTTCAAACCGATAAACGGAGGAATTTCCAGTTCCATCGTGTTTTAACCAATCCCGTATGATTACAACGTCACCAAAATAATCAAAGAAATCATCTATGGGCCCAGTGATAATTAAATCTAGGTCGAGACACAGAACCTGTCCCTTAAGGTCGTAAAGTTTTTTTGAGAAAACACCCAACTTGTTCCAGCCGCGCTCGGGCCCACTCAACTTGGTTTTAAGTTCAGGTAGAGGATAATGATTTATCTGTGACACCAATCCATTGGGGTCGTCAGTCAGGCAAACAAACCGAAAGGGCCGAGCAAGATTTCGTTTCACCATGGCGTATAGCACATTTACATATTTCGCAGGATACTTTGTACCCCATTTCATGCAAAGAACATTTACTCTATTTTCCTCCATTTAAGGCTCCTCCGCAGGCTAAGTATCTTGATCAAACATTTTAGATACATCTTGGAGCTCATTCTGAGCTTGTTCGATAATATGTCCTTTTTTTGCATCCAAAATTATAGATGAGGCATGTGAATATACAGAAAAAACTTCAGAATTTTTCACTCCAGGGTCGGATATCTAGTTCAAGTGTCCAAGTGGTTTTTGGCTGTTTGTAAAGTGTAACGTAATTTTCAGCAAGGTCGGCGGGTTCAATGATCCCTTGCTTTATCTTTAACGTCTCATAATCTGGATGGTTTTGGCGTATCCAAAGGGTATCCACTGCCCCGTCTATAATCACATGAGCCACATGAATATTCTGTGGTCCGAGTTCCCGAGCCATACTATGGGCGAGAGCTCGAAGGCCATGTTTTGCACTTGCAAAGGCGGCAAAGCCAGCCGACCCACGAACACTAGCCGTTGCGCCCGAAAATAGGATGGTGCCTCTCTGGCGTTTTATCATATATCTAGCGGCCTCGCGGCCAGTTAAAAAACCTGCGTAACAAGCCATTTCCCAAATCTTATAAAACTTTCGGGTGTCAGTCTCTAGCAACTTCATTGGGACATTTGCACCTACATTAAATATCACAACCTCAATTATCCCGATTTCCTTCTCTATTTGGGAAAACAAATCTATAACTGCATCCTCTTTTCGAGCATCGCAACTAAAGGCATGTGCAATTAACCTCTTGGTATTCAATTCTTCTATCAGCGGCGTTAATTTTTTACCATTACGTCGAGCGCCGCATACGATAAGACCCTCTTGAGCGAATTTTCTCATGATTGCCATTCCAATACCGTCGCCGGCTCCGACTATAAGTGCCACTTTGTCTCGATTTTTCATTCTGATGTCCCAATTTTAAAATATGCTGGTATCAATAAGATAATGCTACAACCGTTAATTTAGGATTATCAACTGGCATCGGCGATTATTTGTTACAATTCTTTGCACCTACAATATTTGTTTTACCATTTTTGGGGTGGAGGTGTATAAAAATCTTTGGGTGGAATTTGTTGGGAGCAATAACACAATGAAAATTACGGATACGGTATCGCTACAAATTAAGGACAGAGTGGCATTAATTACTATCGAAAATCCTCCAGTTAATGCGCTAAGTCACAATGTTAGATCTGGTGTAAAAAAAGCTCTTGAGCTCGTTATGATTGATGATTTGGTGTCATCGATAGCCCTCAATTGTAGCGGAAAAACATTTTGTGCTGGTGCTGACATAAAAGAGTTCGGCGCTCCAATGCAAGAACCGGTTCACTCACAATTACATGACGTAATGGACGGTGTAGATAAACCGTTAATAGCTGTGATACACGGAACCGCTTTGGGCGGCGGTCTAGAATTAGCGCTGTGCTGCCACTATCGGGTGGCAATTTCCACAGCGAAATTAGGTCTTCCGGAAGTGCAACTTGGTATTTTGCCTGGTGCAGGAGGGACTCAACGTTTGCCAAGGCTAGTCGGGCCAAAGATAGCACTAGATATGGTTGTCTCTGGAACGCCGATTGGCGCAGAAGAGGCGCTTGATTATGGTTTGATCGATAAATTAGTGGATTCAGATTTGCTCTCGTCAGCATTCCTATTTGCTAAAGAAAAAGGGTTGTCCAGAGATAAGCCCATTCGTGTTAGAGATAGAAGTGATAAGTTAAAATTAGTGGACCATGGTATTTTCCGTGATACCCGAGAGCTTATTTCTCGTCGTGCCCGCGGATTTATCGCCCCCGAATATAACATCCGTTGTATTGAAGCTGCTGTTAACAAGTCATTTGATGAAGGACTCTCGATTGAAAGCGATCTGGTAATGGAGCTGATGAGAGGTGATCAGGCGAGGGCCCAACAGTATTTTTTCTTTGCTGAGCGTCAAGCCTCCAAAATAGAAGGATTGGACAAGGAGATCAAGCATCGGCCAATTTCAAGTGTAGGAGTAATTGGGGGCGGCCTCATGGGTGGAGGTATATCCATGAGTATTGCAAATGTAGGTATTCCGGTAACCATAGTAGAGACGAGTCAAAAAGCTCTTGAAAAGGGCCTCGAAACCATACGTAAAAATTATGAGAGCACCGCAAAAAAAGGACGAATTACCGTTGATATTGCTAATGAGCGCTGCAAGCTAATACAAGGATCACTGAAATTGGGTGACCTCAATGATTGCGATCTAATTATAGAAGCAGTGTTTGAGGAGATGAGTGTTAAAAAGGATATATTCTCAAGACTTGATTCAATTGCAAAGCCCGGTGCAATTCTTGCATCCAACACATCGGCCTTGGACCTGAACGAAATTGCTAGCGCGACGAAACGTCCAGAATCGGTTATTGGCCTTCATTTTTTTTCCCCCGCTAATATCATGAAATTGCTGGAAGTAGTGCGCGGCAAAAACACTTCAGATGATGTGATTGCGACCTGTATGAGTTTTGCGAAAAGGATAAGTAAGGTACCAGTGTTAGTTGGCGTGTGTCCAGGATTTGTCGGGAATCGTATTTTGCACTATCGACAAGTGCAGGCTAATCAACTTGCCTTAGAGGGAGTGCCAATCCAGCAGATAGACCGTGTGCTATATCAATTTGGTTTTCCAATGGGGCCGTTTCAAATGGGAGACCTAGCAGGCTTGGATCTAGGGTGGAATGCTGAAAAGTCAAACCCTAGTGATATAAGGGACTGTCTGTGCGGGTTAGGTCGTTTTGGGCAAAAATCGGGAAATGGATTCTATGACTATGAAGGGCGGAAGCCGATCCATTCTGAGATTGTTTCTGAGGTGATCAGAGATTGCGGACGCTTGCAGGGAATTGAACCCAGGAACTCAAGTGATAGTGAGATTTTAGAGCGTTGCCTGTTACCTATGATAAATGAGGGTGCGAAAATTTTAGGGGAGGGGATAGCGAGTCGCGCCAGTGATATAGATGTCGTGTACGTGTATGGTTACGGTTGGCCGCGATACAGGGGAGGGCCAATGCATTACGCTAACTGTCTTGGCCTCAAAAATGTGATAGAAAAACTCCTGCATTACAGGGAAATCACGGGAGACGAATTCTGGACGCCCTGTCAGTTTTTAGTTGATCTTGCGGAGAGGCAAGGTATTTTTACTTAGCCAATTGTCGGTCTGGGGACTGCGTATTGAGGGCGAAGCTGAGAATTTTACCTTTCTCGTGGACTTTGGAGCTGTGTCAATCAGATAACCAACCGGCGGTTGTGCGAGGGTCAAGAGGCCTCTGGTTGTTCTGAGTTCACAATTACGACGTCTATATCAAGAGCAGAAATCACCCTTTCCACGGTATTACCTCGTAAATTTTTGACTTGTCCTGACTGTCCAAGAGTGCCCACCACGACAACATCTGCACTCAGTTCGCATGCGACCTTAGCAACTGCCTCATCTGTATAACCCTGGATCACATGAATTTGGTTTGATTTTAGCTTAGTTTCTCTCGCAAGAATTCCTCTGTCGGGATAGGACATAGAATCCATGTAGGCGTTTATAACATGAAATTGAGCATCATAAGACCTAGCTAGTTGACGCCCTTTTGTCAGGATAGATTTGTTAAGATCTTTTTGCCGAGGTCGTCGCGCCTGAAAATTTACCGCAGCTAAAACTACCTTTCGTTGTCTGCTTCCGCCTGCCCTCACCAACACCACTGGACAAAATGCACGCTTTAGGAGCTTCCATTCAAACTCCGAGAAGTAAAGACGCCTGTTGGATGCGGGCTTATTCGCCGGCACAAGAATACGGGAAGCATTAAATGCGTTTGCGGATTGTATTACCGCTTTTTGCCAATGCTCGGCCCATGAAATCTCTATCTGGTACTCCAATCTCGCTTTTTTAAGCGGATTATGTATTTTTTCCTCAAACCACGAAGTGTTCCTTGTGATATTTGTGTTGCTGATGCTGGTATCAGCGTTACCGGCATCGACAGCAACAAAAACGCACATTTTAGGTTGGATGTCCATTAGCTGCGCCGTAGTGATTGCGCGCTCCAGAGCAACGTGATTATTTGTCGTTGGGTCAACAACGGCAAAAAAATTCTCTGCGGTCATGAAAGTTCTCTTTTATGGGTAGATGTGTCAAAGTATACCATCTATGATATAAACATTTACAAAATAATGCAAATAAGTAATGACTATTTTTCGACTATCATTTCTGAAATTGTCGAAAATGATGAAACTTCACTCAAGATAAATACATGAGAATTCGACCTAGAGAGAGTCTGCCGTTAAGACGTATAATAGACTCACTGACTTATTGGCAGTTGAAATATAAGGAGACAAATCTTGAGTATCCGCACCCGTATCGCTCCCTCGCCAACTGGGGATCCGCATGTTGGGACTGCTTACGTTGCCCTTTTCAACTTGGCATTCGCGCGAAGTCATGGAGGCAAATTTTTGTTGCGAATTGAAGATACTGATCGTCAGCGCTCTACCCAAGCATCTGAAGACAAAATTCTAAAAGCGCTCAGGTGGTTGGGGCTTGATTGGGATGAGGGTCCTGACATCGGAGGAGAGTTCGGTCCCTACCGACAAAGTGAGCGTACTGAGATATATCGGAATTATGCATGTCAGCTTGTTGAGGAGGGTAATGCCTTTCGATGTTTTTGCTCTGCAGAACGTCTTGAAGAGGTGAGGAAATCTCAAATGAAGAACCGACAACCCGTCGGTTATGATGGACATTGTCTTACGCTAAAGACCAGCGAAATAAAACGAAGGATTTCTGCAAAAGATCCGTATGTAATACGGATGAAAGTTCCTCAGGACGGGCAGTGCACCTTCGATGATATTTTGAGGGGTGCTATATCAATTGATTGGAGCCAGATTGACTCTCAGATTTTACTAAAATCTGATGCCATGCCCACTTACCATCTCGCAAATGTAGTGGATGATCATCTGATGGGAATTACCCATGTCATTAGAGGTGAGGAGTGGATTAATTCGACTCCGAAACACATTTTGTTGTATGAATATCTTGGATGGGATCAGCCTAAATTCTGTCATCTACCACTTCTTCGAAACACAGATAAAACTAAGTTGTCAAAGCGCAAAAATCCTACGAGCATTTTGTATTATGAGCGGATGGGATTTCTTCCCGAGAGTCTTTTAAACTATTTAGGTCGAATGGGATGGTCGATGCCGGATGAAAGAGAAAAGTTCAGTCTAAGGGAAATGTTCGAATCCTTCGATATATCAAGAATCTCATTAGGTGGACCCGTTTTCGATGTTGAGAAGCTTCGTTGGTTAAATGGAGTTTGGATTAGGGAAGAATTGTCTGATGAGCAGCTGGCGAATCGCATTGTTAATTGGTCATTTAATCAAGAAAAATTGATAAAGTTTTTGCCACATGCTCGAGACCGAATCGAGATTCTATCAGATTTAGCCCCTCTTGGATCCTATTTAGTCTCTGGGATGCTAAACATCGATCGGTTGGATCTGACGACATCTCATTTGGATGAAGAGCAAACTATCCAAGTTCTACAATACAGTATTTGGCGGCTGGAGGGTTTGAAAGATTGGAATCGTGAAGAAATTCTCAGTGCTTGTGACTTTGTGTCTACCATGATGAATATGAAATTAAAGATTATTTTAGGCCCGGTCTTCGTGGCGCTATCGGGCAGTACTGTCTCAATATCGGTAATGGATTCCATGTGCCTTCTTGGGCGAGAAATGTCACTGGCGCGACTGCGTCATGCGCTCGAACTGATGGGTGGTTTGGGAAAGAAGAAACAAAAAAAATTAGAAAAAACTTTTAATGACGCTGTTTCTTCGGAATTAATCTAAAAGGCGATGATCATCTGCCCCAAGACTTGTGCTTGACTTGCTACCCGCCGGTACCTACCATTAAAACTTAAGGGGCCTTAGCTCAGCTGGGAGAGCGCAACACTGGCAGTGTTGAGGTCACCGGTTCGATCCCGGTAGGCTCCACCAAAGTTAATCTAACTGCTCTCCAACCAATCTGGATACTTGAGTTCCTTAGATGTAAGAAAGTCTGGGTTGAACAATTTTGAGAGATACCTCGTACCTGAGTCACATAAAACTGTGACAATACAATGCCCGGGCCCCAACTCTCTGGCTAACCTAATAGATCCGGCAACATTTATTCCGGAACTGCTACCCAAAAATAACCCTTCCTCTTCAATCAGACGAAACATAACGCTTATAGTTTCTTGATCAGGAATAGAAAAAGCTTTATCAACTTCAATATTATCCAGATTGGAGGTTATTCTTCCTTGCCCAATACCTTCGGTAATACTTGATCCTTCAGCCTTGAGCTCACCATTTGTGTAATAGTTGTAAAGAGCAGCTCCAGGTGGGTCTGCTAAACAAATTTTAATTTTTTTATTTTTCCCTTTTAAAAATTGACTTACTCCAGCAATAGTTCCTCCAGTTCCAATAGCTGAAACAAAGGCATCAACTGAACCCTTTGTTTGATTCCAAATCTCCGGACCAGTGGTTTCAAAATGACCTCTTCTGTTAGCTTGATTATCAAACTGATTAGCCCAAATTGCGCCCTGATCATTTTCTTTATCAAGTTTTTTAGCTAACCTTTTTGAAAATTTAACATAGTTATTTTTATCTTTATAAGGCACTGCAGGTACGGTAATAAGATTTGCACCACAAGCTCTTATTAATTGTAATTTCTCTTTGCTCTGAGTTTCTGGAACGACTATCGTTGCTTTGTAACCTTGAGAATTTGCTATCAAGGCTAGTCCTATTCCGGTATTCCCGGCAGTCCCTTCAACTATAGTACCCCCAGGTGATAGCGCACCTTTTTCAATTGCATCTTTAACTATATACCAAGCAGCTCGGTCTTTTACTGATCCACTTGGATTCATAAATTCTGCTTTTCCTAAAATTTCACATCCAGTCTCCTCAGAAGGACCATTCAATCTTATCAAAGGGGTATTACCAATTAGGTTTATGAAGTCTTGTGCCATGATTAGTGATTTAGTACCGTAGATACATAATTAATATCTCTTAAGGATTCCACTATATAACGTTAGGTCACACACTAAAAGTTTCTAACGTTCCCTGCTTAGCTCCTCCATCTATTTTAATTAGAGTTACTTTCATGAGTTGTTCTCTGAGTAGTTATGAAGGAAAAGGAACCTAGGATATAGGCGGTTCCAATTCTTAACCAGAAGCTCCACCAAATTTATTGGCATTAGGAGTGTAGGATGCTAACCGGACAAAGAAGGTTGTAAATCTTGATTCCTGAACCGGCATTCGGCCGTTAATCTGTGTTTTGACAATGAAGAATAATGCCGATTGATTCGTCCAATATTGTTGATGAATCCTTTTGGTTCAATCAGATACTTGTTCCTCACCAGCAACTACCAGTTACTGAGTATTGGGTGCTCTTAGTCAGCGAAACGCGCTGAGACTTCCTCAATGCACATCGCCACACAATATTCTGGATGATTTTAACTCACCTTACCAGGATATATCTTTAAAATTCCAAAAGAGTTCTTTTTAATTAGATTCTTGTTTCTCCACTCTTAATCAAGTGTGTAATAATTAACAGGAACATCCAGCTTTATAAATAGTGCAAATAGAATTTTGTCCTTATGAAAATTCTTAATATCCTATTTTCTCTCAGAACATATCTTTTGTGTTGCATATCTATTAATTGTCTTCCCTCAACTGCAGAGGTAGCGGCTACTTTATCAACTTCCGTTGGAAGTTCTAAGATGAATATTCTATTTATTGTAGTTGACGACTTACGTCCTGAGTTAGGTGTGTATGGAGTGAAACAAGTTAAATCACCAAATATTGATAAGCTCGCTCAGGATGGTATTTTTTTTCAAAAGGCCTACTCGCAGGCCCCTATCTGCGGAGCTTCGCGGATAAGTGTTTTAACGGGTATGTATGTGCATTCCACGAAAATCTACGGAATAGCGTTAAAAAAGAAGGAACAACTCCCCCACGTAGATAGTTTGCCGATGCACTTAAAGAAGAATGGATATAATACTGTTTCTGTCGGCAAAATATATCATCACAACGATGACGATACGCAAGCTTGGAGCAAACCACCTTTCAGAGCGATTAATGGATCTGGATATGTGACTGATGAAGCAAAAAAGCTAGTTACGTTGAATCAAAAAAGTAATCCTAGTGCTGGAACAAAGGGTCCGCCAACTGAGGCTGCAGATGTAGCCGACTATGAGCATCATGATGGTAGTGTAGCTCGAAGAGCAATTGATGAGATAGAAAACTTAGACAGAACCGTGCCCTTTTTTTTGGCGGTGGGATTTCGTAAGCCCCATTTACCGTTTACGCCACCTAAAAAATATTGGGATATGTATAACCCCTCTTTGATTTCCGCTGCCTCCAATCCTTATTTTCCGGATAATTTCACGAAGCATACGATGAACAACTATGGTGAGCTAAGAAACTACTATGGCATGCCGCGGGGTAGGCTTGAAATAGATCCAGATGTTGCCCAGCATCTTAAGCATGGGTATTACGCCTCAGTAACTTTTATAGACGCTCAGATAGGCAAAATTTTAAACGCTCTCAAGGTTAACGGGTTAGAGGAATCAACTATTGTGGTTGTTTTTGGTGATCATGGTTACAAACTCGGGGAACACAACAGCTGGGTAAAACATACAGCTCTCGAAATTGATTCTCGGGTGCCATTAATAGTAAAAGTACCTAATTACAATCCTATCATCAAAAGCACGCGTTCCATCGTTGAGTTAGTGGATTTGTACCCTACATTACTCGATTTAAATGCTCTAGCTCAGCCTGAGCATTTGGAAGGGGAGAGTTTTGCTCCAATTCTGAAGAATCCTAAGTTGCCTTTCAAGCGCGCTGCGTTGAGTGTTTGGGTTGGCAAGAGATACCGATATGATGTCGAAAATCAGATAGTCGGGTACGCTCTCCAAACCGATCGATATAGGTATATTGAATACCAGCGGACTGTAACCGAACAGGTAGTTGCTCGTGAGTTATATGATCATTATGACGATCCGACAGAAAATTACAACGTAGTTCAAAAAATTAATTATAAATCAACGGTTTCCGAACTTTCAAAAATAATGAAAGAAAAAATTGATTATCCAAAAAAAACGCTCTAGTGTTAAACAATGCTTGCTCCACTCTTTGTATTATTCACGCAGTGTTGAAATTTGTTTTTAATGTTGCGTTAATGACTCAATAAATTTATAAAACTTTGACCTTTTAAACAATTGATTATGGTGGGTTTTTCAGGGTATCTTTGTTAGGGGCAAGAGGTTTATTTCTGATTGAATGACGACTCTGTATCTGGCTTCAAAGGAAGTAGAAAAGTTGACATAAAACTCAATGGTCTTAACGCCTCAGAATGATGCAGAATCTTCAAGCCTTTCGATTTTTTGTTGTGGAGTAAAATCAAAGACCGGAAAAATCAGGGTACGGTGAGTGTGGTACAGTCTTGTTTTAATGATTAGGCATCATAGTTACCAGCCTGTGTGGTGTGTCTTTTGAATATTAGTAGGTTTTATGCTTCAAAACTTGAACAACCTAAATTTTGTGGGTTCCCACACCGTATTTTTTTGTTAGTTTTTTTCATGATAAGGTATCAGTAAATTGCATTAGAGGGCGGCAGGAGAGAGTTCAAGGGTTGCCCGGTTTAGTTTTGGTAATATGCCTGGTAGCGGGCCATAGTGAAAGCGTCTAAGAACATAAGCAAGATCACTCTTAGACCGCAATCTAAATTTTTGTTTAATTGTTAAGCGGTGCTTTGGTTTTAGAAAAATTACAATAAAAATAATGAAAGGCTTAGGGTATGTTTTTACGGCCAAATGTATTTAGTTTAGTGTTCTTTTCGAAGGTTTTATTCGTCTTTGTGGGCTCATTTCATGGTGTCAATGTCTCAAGTGACATTGGACCTCAAGGACAGGTTTATCACTGGAGCTCGCATGCGTACCTTGCCAATGTCTCTGTCTCACTCACCGCGCTTGAGGATGATGAGGAGACGAATTATGTTGAGGATACGACTACCGATGAGTCTGGCGAATATGCCTTTTCTTTCCCGGATGGCGATGCGAGTCGTATTACCCTTTCAAAGCAGATTGATGCGGTAGATGCCGGCTCGGTCATAAGCTCTGCTGACGCCCTTGCGGCGCTAAAGATAGCTGTTGGTATTAACCCAAATCCAGATCCTGATGGATCCGGCCCCCTTTTAGCGCCAGCTGTCTCACCTTACCAATTCATTTCAGCGGATGTTAACCAGGATGCGCGAATTACCTCAGCGGATGCCCTCGCGATCTTAAAGATGGCGGTTAGACTTGAGAGCGCTCTACCGAGAGCATGGGTTTTTATTTCGGAAGACACAGATTTCTGGGATCCCACCGAAAATAACGGCGCGGGCGGATTTGTTACCAACCGAGCAGATGT
>DDII01000044.1:18001-23191 GCA_002338445.1 Cellvibrionales bacterium UBA1854
TGTAAATTTTGTAGGGGTATTGATGGGTGATGTGAATGGTAGCTGGGAGTCGTCTTCAGGCGGGACGCTTCAAACCTCTTATTTTTTAGATCTTGTTCGTCAGGTAAGTGGTCTTTTTTCTCAGTGGGGCATCTCGGACCGGGACTCCGATGGGGTAGAGGATGCGAGAGATCTGTTCCCTAGCGATCCTACCGAGACGGTAGATACTGACTTAGACGGCATCGGCGACAATAAAGATGTAGACGACGATAACGATGGTGTCCTTGATGGGTTAGATACGTTCCCGCTAGATTCCTCCGAGATCCTAGACACTGATCTCGATGGGATTGGTAACAATGCAGATGACGATGATGATAACGATGGAGTGGCTGATGATCTAGATCCGTTGCCGCTGGATCCAACCCCTGCAAATACCGATTCTGATGGAGATGGGATTCTCGATCATTTGGATGTCTACCCACTCGATAGCAGTAAGACGAAGAGCGTTGCATTTAACTTTAATTCTGTGGAGAGTGTTGGAATCGGATCTGCCCTTTCTCAGTCTAATCCTGTTGCCAATAGCGCCACCAGCTCCGACCTTTTGAAGTTTGTGAGGATAATTTTTCGTTTTTTGCTGCCCGAGGCCCTAGCAGATCTTGTTGGGCTTTCACAGCAGACTAACGGGGTTGCTTGGGATAAAGATGGCCAGATCGTTGTTGACTCGATTCTGTCGAATGAGTCTTTATATTTTACCGAGGCAGCGGTTAGTCCTGATGGAGAATTTCTATATCTGCTGACCAGCAACCATATTCAACGAGCGATTCCTGATTTATCACCAGAGGTGTGTTCGATTTACAGGGTTACCCTCCCGACTAATCAGTTCTCATGCCTTTTGAACTCAAATGTGGGAGATATTGAGCCAAAATCGCTGATCTCATCGAATCTGACAGATTTCTCAAGGAGTGGTATGGACTTCCGGTCTGACGGTTCTGCCGTCTTACAGGGTTTTGATTGGGAGAGGACATTACCTGAAGGAGTTGGAGGCGGCACGAACTCAACGGTGGCTTGGTATTTAACATCAGAGGGACTTTTGTCCCGATTGCCAATTGCTGATGACTTTTTAGTCAGGGGTGTGCTTTGGATCAACGATCGGTACATCGCGGTTGCTGAAAACCCGATGTACCGAGATGACGGTGTAGACCGTAATGGCCAAGAGTTTTTATCTATTATCGACGCATCAACACTGGAGGTGGTCAAGCGAATTTTAGTACCTAATATTGGTTACGGCCCAATCGTTCGTCAGAACAATAACATCTATTGGGCATATTCGAATGGTGATTACCTTGATGGAGCCTCCTTGACCATACAATCCTCGCAAGGGCCAGCGGGCATTCCGATAGTCAATAATTCAGAGCGGCAGCGCTTTATTTTTCTCGATACGAATGATGAGAACAATTCTCTTAGTAACGCAGATGGCACCACTTCCCTTGCACTATCAGATGGTGTCGGCCGAGCTTATAACTGGCAGAAACAGAGTGGCACCGGAACAGACATTAAGTATGTTGCATTCAATTTTGCAGAGAATCATGCATCTTACCTCAAAACTTTCGGTCCGAGGGCACCTATAGTATCGATTGAGGAGGAACCATTTTTTACGAACAAAATTTTTACACTCGCTAATGGTAGGGGATCGTTGGAAGTCCAGGATTATCGAGACATTTTTCGTATTCGTCCCTCCGCCTCGGTTCAAGGAGATTTGGAAATACCATACATAGTCTCTGTGAATGGCATCGAGAGCTCAAGGATCCTAACGATATCTAGTTCGACCATATCAAATTGGCGAGCGGACACTGATAGGGAACATGATTACATCGAGTGGGCGTCCCCAGAACCCGACGAGGAGGGTTTCTGTGTTTTTGAGTATGAGACGTCCATTAATCAATGTGTTAGATTTGATGACTATAAGGTCCTCACCACTGACATGGAATATTTTCGGAGTAAGCGGTATGACGATCAAGCCGTGTATCCCGGTGGTTCGGGAAATGCATTCCCGGGGATCCAGACGATCCAGTTCGTTGGTGATGACCTGCGCGTGTATTTTAAGGACAGTAGAAACCACAATTATTATGAAGCAACATCCAAGATAAGCGATTTCATAAATTTGGGGCGCTCGGCTTTAGAGATCTCCCTTTCCGAAAATGGGGCAGGCGATGCAAACATCATGGCGCTTGCTACAGATATTGAGCCATTGCCTCCACGATCTTTGTCAAATATCACAGCGAGCATGGTCTACTCCGCTGGAGAGGCGATTATAAAACTGCGTCTGCCGCATCTCGATGGTAGCGCCTTTAGCCCCCTATCTGACTCTCGAAAGCTTGGACTATCACAGATTGCTGATCCACCTACCTTTATTGTCAATGATGGGGAGAGAAGGCTGCAGGTTTCAGATGTAAGCTGGTCAGAGGACAGAAATGAGGCATTGGTGCGTGTGGCGAGCCTCACCCCGGTCGAGGAGCTTGAGATTCAATTCGCCTCCTATTTTTTTCTGAAGGACAAAATCCGGAGATACTATTCCGAGGACTCTATTGTTGCCAAGAGCGATAATATTCCTCGGTTCTTGTCAGATAACATTTTTTACATATCCGAAAACCAGACAGCTATCGGTCGTTTAACGGCCCTTGATGCGGATGGAGATGCACTGAATTTCGCGATATCCGGAGTCGACGCGGATCGAATTACGCTGGACAATGAAGGTATTTTATCTTTTGTCGAGCCTCCTGATTTTGAATCGAAATCATCCTATTTGGCAACTGCATCAGTGAGTGATGGGACTAACAAGGTGAGCCAGAACATCGTCTTTAGGATAACGAACATTGATGAAGACCGGGACTATGATGGTGTTTTGGATAGCAGGGATGCATTTCCAACGGATTCGAGTGAAAATGTTGATACAGACGGAGATGGCGTAGGGAATAACAAAGATAGAGACGATGACGATGACGGATATGAGGACAAGATTGAGGTCGCGGCCGGTACAGATTCTTTAGATGCTTTTCAGAGGCCAGATAGGGCGGATTATGTCGTCAGGATTAGTGCTGGTCAGAAGGTTGAGCTGGATATTATGGATATTGATGACGTCATTGAAGTGATAATTGCCGACTCAGAGGACAATGTTTTGGGATCATACACCGCCAATAGCGAAGATCCAGTTTCTTATGTTATCAGTGACACTCCTTTCGGATCGAATGCAAAACTTAAAGTACAGCTCAGTAATACGGAATTAGGTTACACATTTCGATGGAAGCTCAAAGTTGATGGAGTTGTTGTTGAGGAGGCAGGGTGTGGTCATTCCAGCATTTCAGGTTGCTCGAATGATAGCCAAGATTTAGGGGTAGTTTATTCAGCATTGATAAAGTTCGACGTTGATTCTGACACGGACGGTGATGGGGTGGATGATAATGTTGATGCGTTTCCCGAGGACGCTGGGGAGTGGCGGGATACAGATGGGGATGGACAGGGCGATGATGCTGATCCCGATGATGACGGCGACCTGGTTGAAGATTCTGCCGATGCATTCCCAAAAAATCCAGATGAGAGTCTGGATACCGATGGCGACGGGCTCGGGAACAATGCGGATCGTGATGATGATAATGACGGGTTAACAGATGTCTATGAGTCCGATATTGGGACAAACCCGCTAAGCATTGATACTGATAATGATGGGGTCAGTGACTCCGATGATATCTTTCCATTAAATACTTCAGAGATCGTTGATAGTGATCGTAATGGAGTTGGAGATAACGCCGATCTTGATGACGATAGTGACGGGATCCCTGATGGAGATCACATCCATGTGCTAAAGGATGGTCGCGTCGATGAAAAATGGGATTACGGGGTTTATGGGTTTCAGGTAACGGGGGACGTATCCCAGTCACAGGTGGTAATGTGTCCCAGCGTACTTTCTAAAAACCAGACTGGCTATGAGGCAAAAGTCGCAAGCTATTCTTATAACGGTGTTCCCTTGGAAACATCCCGAACGATTTACGATTCGAGTAGCGCAACGTGTGATGGTATCGGGATTTCGGTTGTATCTGATGAGCCATATCTCCCAGGGGATACCGTAGGAGTTGAATTATCATCGTCAGCCTTACTCACAGGTTTTAGTATAGAGACCGAGACTCCGGTAGGTCTTGATAGTCTTTCTAGTGGTGAGATCGTTTTCGACATTAGGCTGTTAGGGGACTCAGATATCGATTTATTCTTGGCTTTGAGTGATAAGGCAGATGAGGATCTGTCTCAGTACTTCTTGGGAAATAGAAAGGGTAAACAGATATCGGTAAACCACCAAGGAGGGGTTTGGCAGCGGGTGCGCGTCCCGATCGCCGGAATGATTGACCTTCAGACCAACCGTTCAGCCTTCGACTTCACGCTAATTGATCAGGTGGTGCTGCGTACGGTAGGACTTATTCCGGATACTTCCTTCCAAATAAGAAATCTTTTTCTGTTCGCGCAGGCTGACTTAGTACTCGATGAGTATGTTCCACCAGATTCGGATGGGGATGGCATAGAGGATTCGCTAGATGCGTTTCCTGATGACCCCCTAGAGTCAGTTGATTCAGACGGTGATGGTACCGGCAATGTGGCAGATCGAGACGATGATAATGATGGTGTCGCAGATGAGGGTGATATGTTCCCGCTAGATCCTTATGAGTTCCTCGATTCTGATAGAGATGGGATAGGTAATAATGCAGATCAAGATGACGATGACGACGGGGTGCCAGACCAGCAAGATGCCTTCCCGCTTGACAAAACGGAGACAGAAGATACTGACGGGGACGGGTGGGGCGACAATGGAGATATCTGGGATCTATTTATTTCAGAGTATTCGTCATCATGGCCAGATAAAAAGGCTAGCACTTGGATAAAGTATCTTGAGATATATAACCCAACAGGAAATGAGGTGTCTTTAGACCAATACTTTTTGGGCAAGGTCAATAATGCTCCAAAACAAAAAGGGCAGTATGAGACCGCAATAGAATTTACGACAGGAGCTGTTTTGGCGCCCGGAGATGTTTGGGTAATCGGTCGAGTTAACTCTGAAAATATTAGTGAGTTTGAGGATTCTTCCCCTGGGTTTCTGCGAATTGCTGAAAACGTCGATCAAGTTTCGACCGCGATCAATCATAATGGAGATGATGCATATAAGTTGTT
>DDII01000044.1:23471-29415 GCA_002338445.1 Cellvibrionales bacterium UBA1854
GCTAAAATGTGTTTTTGGGATACCTATATCGGGATTCCCAACGCCCTCGAATATCCATATGAAAATGTTGGCACGCATTCATTTCTATTGTGGGACCAGCGCGTCGCATCAGGCCTTACTGATATTGAAGACTCCGATGGAGACGGGATCATAAACTCTATTGATAAAGATGACGATAATGANNCATGGGTTGTGTGCGGAGAAAAAATCCGTAAGGCTGAGGCAACCGTGTTGGTCCGAAAAGCCTGGGTAGCTGGTGTTACCGCGGCGCTGTTCGCCGATATCCCGACTGAAATATTTGACCCAAATGGAGATCTTTCATTCCGTTATATGGATCCCGATTGGTTGGATCTGAATACAATTTTGCGTGAAAGAGTACTCGCTAAAATGTGTTTTTGGGATACCCATATCGGGATTCCCAACTCCCTCGAGTATCCCTTCGAAAATGTTGGCAGACATTCATTTTTATTGTGGGACCAGCGTGTCGCATTAGGCCTTACTAATATTGAAGACTCAGATGGAGATGGGATCATAAACGCTATTGATAACGACGACGATAATGACGGCTATGAAGATCAAATAGAGATTTCTTCTTCTACAAACCCGCTCGATGCTACAAGTCGACCCAAGCGAGCGTTTTATACGATTAGGGTTTCTCACCAACAAAATATCATCCTGCACCTCAAAGATGTTGATGATTCAATGAGCGTGACTTTGGATAACAATTCGGAAGAGCGTCTAGCTACTTTTACTAGTCATTTTGGCGACACTGGATCATTTAACATCAGCGATACTATCACTGGTCCGTCAAGCACCTTGGGACTGCAATTGGTTAATGAGACAGCTGGGTACTCTTTCGATTGGTCACTTGAGGTCGATGGCAGGGTTGTTTTGGGAGCACATTGTGGTGATTTCAACACCTTTGGATGTGCCAATGATAGTTATGAGGAAGGAGTTGTATACTCGGTCGAAATCGTCCTCGAAAATGAATCTTATGCGCCAGAGGATACGGGTGCTCCGGTGATTAGTTTGACGGGTGATGCGACGGTTTCTGTGAGTCAGAATGAACCTTACATTGATCTTGGTGCTAGTGCAGATACCGGGGAGACGGTAGTAGTTGACTCATCGGCTGTCGATACTGCGAAGGTCGGCAGATATACGGTTACCTATAATGTGTATGATGAGGCGGGCAACTCGGCGACACACGTGACGAGAATAGTTAACGTGGTTGGATCTTTGAATCGTCCGCCGGTTTTTCTAAAAGGGGGTAACGAGGGATTATATGCAATACCTTAATGTGGTTAAGGTAGTCATCGGGTATAGGAGGATTGGTGGTTATTGTGATGTAATCAACTTGTTTACGTTTCAAATGTTAAAATTGAAGAAAAGGTAGGCTTTTAATAATTACTTAGATGCTATTTGTGTAAACTGATATTCTTTCCAAGAAAAATATCAATGATGATATCGTTAAATATAGATGTAAAGGTTAGGAGGGCAATGGGATTCAGAGTCTTTGTTATTTTGCGCGGCGGATAGAACATGATCACCCAACACTCCAAAAGTACCTAATTAAAAGAGTGAAGAAAACTCAGTAAAACGTTGATTATGAGGTTTTTATTTTAAAAAACTATAAGTTTTATCTTGCTGTAATTTTAGCAAGGTCTCATTAGGGGATTTTATGAAAGAGACATGGAGATGGTTCGGTCCCGACGATACGGTGAGTTTGGATAATATCCTACAAGCCGGTGCCTCAGGCGTCGTGACTGCACTCGATCATATTGAAACAGGACAAATCTGGCCTATTAAAGATATTGATGAGCGAAACACACTCATAAAAAGTGCCGGCCTAGAATGGTCTGTAGTCGAAAGCGTACCGGTTCATCATGATATTAAAACTCGGTCAGGTTCCTTTCAGAATTACATTGAGAATTACAAACAGAGCATTAGAAATATTGGTTCTGTAGGTATTTCGACTATCTGCTACAACTTTATGCCGATCTTAGATTGGACTCGGACTGATTTGAGTTTTTCTCTACCTAACCGGAGTCAGGCGCTTCGTTTTGATATGATTGACTTTGCAACTTATGATGTTTTCATCCTTCAGCGCGATGGGGCGGCAAAGGATTACTCAGAAGAAATTTTGGCAAAGGCAGGGGACAGAATTCATGATTTGAACGACGAAGATGCACTCAGGCTAGAAAAGAATATCATTGCAGGTCTCCCCGGTGGGGAGGGATCTTATGACCGATCTGGGCTCTCACAGATGTTGTCAACCTTTGATATGATTGATAGAGATAGCTACCAGACAAACTTGCATGAATTTTTGGAATCGATTATTCCTGTAGCGGAGGAGTCAGGCGTTCGCATGGCTATCCATCCTGATGATCCGCCTTTTAGTCTTTTTGGATTGCCCCGTGTTGTCTCAACGGCGGACGACCTCAAAAGCATCCTCGATGTCTTTCCAAGTCCGTCCAATGGTATTACTTTTTGCTCTGGATCGCTGGGGACACGAGCTGATAATGATTTGTTGAGCATGGTTCGAGAATTCGGTGCTAACATCTTCTTTGTTCATTTGCGAAATATTATCCGTCAACCAAACGGTTCCTTTCATGAGTCAGAGCATCTTAATGGCATGGTTGATATGGTTAGCCTTGTCAAAGAGCTTATCACGCAAGAGCGAAAACAAAATCGAGCTGGAAAAAAACAACTAATTCCAATGCGTCCAGACCATGGGCATACCATGGCCAGTGAGCTTGGCAACCGCAACATTCGACCCGGATATTCGTTTTGCGGTCGGATGAAGGGCCTTGCTGAATTACGAGGTGTGAGCAGGGCTATTTCTGGGGTTGATGTGTAAGCTTGGATTGCCGGTTTCATTGTGGATTAGATGTCGGGTCAATTTTTAAAGGGAATAGGGAATAGGGAATAACACTGATGAGTGAAGTTTTACATCTGTATCCCGATAGGTTTCTTGGACAAACTGGAGAGATTCGGTCAGTTGCTCGGCGTCTCTTTACCGAGGTGGAGTCACTACCAATTATAAGTCCTCATGGCCACACTGAGCCTCGTTGGTTTGCAGATAACAAGGTGTTTGATAATCCAACCGATTTGTTGATTGTACCTGATCATTATATCTTTAGGATGCTCTACAGTCAGGGTGTGTCTCTTGAGTCACTTCGAATCCCTATTGCTGGAAATGAGAGCAAAGTGGGTCCGCTCGAGGCGTGGGGGATATTCGCTGATTACTACTATCTCTTTCAGGGCACGCCGACCAGAATTTGGCTCGATTACGTGTTTTATGAGGTTTTCGGTCTCAGGGATGTACTGAGTGCTAAAACCGCGCAACAGTATTATGAGAAAATATCACACCAATTAAAGATGGATGCTCTTAGACCGAGAGCGATTCTGGATCGATTTAATATAGAGTTTCTTGCAACAACTGACGGTGCGCTGGATTCTCTTCAGTCTCATCAGAATATTGCTCGAGCAGGATTTGGACATCGTGTAGTCCCAACATTTCGACCGGATAGCGTTACAGATCCTGATTGTCCGGGGTTTTTTGATAATGTTGCTAGATTGTCGGAAATTACTGGTGAAGAGGCTACAACATGGCATGGTTACCTCTCTGCGTTAAAGAATCGACGTGAATTTTTTAAAAGTCATGGAGCTACCGCAACTGATCATGGCCATCCCTCTGCACACACATCGGACCTGTCCAATATTGAATGTCAAAAGTTGTTTGCAAAATGCTTGAGGGGAGATGCGGATGCTCAGGAAAAAGAGTACTTTCGAGGTCAAATGCTGACGGAGATGGCAGCAATGAGCCTCGACGATGGTTTGGTGATGCAGCTTCACGTGGGTGTGTCACGAAATCATAATAAACAATTATTTAATCGCTTCGGTCAGGACAAAGGAGCAGATATTCCAATTCCAATGGAATTTGTGGAGGGGTTAAAACCTCTACTGCAACGGTTTGGCAACGAGTCCTCTTTGTCTGTAATACTTTTTACGCTCGATGAATCTACTTATTCTAGGGAGTTGGCTCCTTTAGCGGGACATTACCCATGCTTAAGACTTGGACCAGCTTGGTGGTTTCATGACAGTCCGGAGGGGATGATGAGATATCGTCAGCAGGTATCAGAGACCGCGGGATTCTACAACACTGTCGGCTTCAATGATGATACCCGCGCATTATTTTCGATCCCCGCGCGCCATGACCTTGCTCGGCGCATCGATTGTCAATTTTTGGCTGGCTGGGTAGTACAGCGAAGGCTCAGCGAGGATCAGGCGCTCCTTTTGGCAAAGGATCTTGCATATCGGCTTCCCAAGGATGCTTACAAGGTGGAACAGTAACTTGCGGGCAATCTCACAAATTTTAAATGATGAAAACGTGAACAAGTTATCCTATTCGCCGCCCGGTTCACTGAGCAAGGGCCACTTGTTTCATGAAAGACTTGTTGCGTTTGCTAGGTCTGAAATGATGGATACTCTTCAGAAGATAAACTCAATTCGGCTCGATCATTGGTTCATTGTGGTTTATTTCGGTTTGAGTAAATTTTCAGATCTGTTTGAAAAAGACGTTATTAAAATGGTCATACTGCTCTGAGCGGGTAGCAGCGCAAAAGAGGTTTTTTTGTAATAGTCAAGATTGACCACAGTGACCATGATTTTGAGACTGTCAAAGCGTGTTTTGTTCCCCTTGAGGGGAATAACTCTTGATTAAGAATTGCTGGAAATATTGTTATGAAGAAGAAAATTATATGCATTGGAGAGTGCATGATCGAGATAACAGACGAACGGTTGTTAGATAGAGGCTTCCAGTTTGCTGGCGACGTATACAACACTGCTTATAGTTTAAGACATGGGTTGGGGCCTCAATTTGATGTTGATTTTCTGACAGCGCTTGGAGACGATGAGTTTAGTGCGCAGATGCTTGAATGCTGGCGAGACGATGGGATAGGCACTTCAAAGGTGGTTATATTGGATGGTGATCTACCGGGGCTATACATTATCAAAACTGACAAAAAAGGTGAGCGACGTTTTCACTATTGGAGAGGTGAGTCGGCAGCAAAACACTTTTTAAACTCAATCGACTTTATTAATTGTCTTAGCTCACTTAGCAAACCATTCTGTATATATTTTTCAGGAATCACACTTGCTCTAATGCAAAATGATATTCGCTCTATTTTTTTTCAAGTTATCGAAGATTTTCGGGCTAGTGGGACCATCGTGGCATTTGACTCGAACTTTCGACCGTCATTATGGGCTTCTTCAGAACAAGCGACAGGAGCTTTACAGAAAGCGTGGCAGCTGACTGACATTGCTTTACCAACATTGGAGGACGAAGTAAAATTATTTGGGGATACCTCTGCTGAAGACCTCTCGAGAAAGCTTATTAATTTTGGTGTAAGTGCAGGTGTAATAAAATTGGGCGCTGAAGGATGCTTCGCATTCGATGGTAAAAGCAACCAGTTTTGCCAAGCTAAGAGAATCCGACGAGTTGTTGATACCACCGGCGCGGGAGATGCATTTAATGGTGGATTCCTATCTTGTTACTTCAAAACAGATGATGTTGTTCAAGCGTCTGTCTATGCCTCTAGATTGGCAGAACAGGTAATTGGCCATGCTGGAGCAATAAATCGTTGTAACTGAGCGTTATACTGTCATCTAACTAACTGAAGAAAAAAGTTCAGTTGGAATTATGCTTCATTACAAAAAGTTACTAGCGCTTTGGCTTACTCCAAACTATAAAACACGGATTTGGTATTGTCTTTTGCTAACTTATGGGGGATTGTGTGAGAGATTATATTTTTGTGTATAAGCAGAGAGAGAACGACTTAGAGCGTCTATATCTGAAGATTTGATTCAATTACTAATTTGGTTTCCTTTGTAAAATTGTAAGAAAGCAACATTACTCCTAAAAAATAAGGAGGAATATTCGGCC
>DDII01000012.1 GCA_002338445.1 Cellvibrionales bacterium UBA1854
CGACCGTTGAATATATGAGTGTCTCTGATGTTGAGCGAGAGTATAAAATTGTCGGTCATAGACTAGTTGCAAGGCTAAATGTTTGGAAAAAGTCCCTTGATAATGGTGCCGAAGAGTATATTCATTTCGGTGCGACTACCGTAGATATATTAGATACAGTTCTCGTGCTTCAATTAAAAAATTCTGTCGATCTTCTCATCCAAGATTTGCTTGAGATCGAGGGCAAGTTTTTAAAAATAGCAAAGGCGAATTTGGGTACTTTTATGGCGGGTAGAACACGAGGCCAACATGCGTTACCCGTTACTTTTGGGAAAAAGGTAAGTACTTGGCTAGCCGAAAATCGACGAAACATAGATAGATTAGCACACATTAAAACTAAGCTAAATGCTTCAGGAATTTTGAAGGGAGCGGTCGGTACCTATCTTGGTCTTGGACAAGCGGCATTCGAAACCGAGGCTCTCATGATGGCGGAGTTGGGCCTCGAGCCGCCATCGGTAGCTGATTGGCATGGCATTAGAGATGTTTTTGCTGAGTACGGACTCACACTGGCACTCATTTCGAAGTCCTTTGGACGATTGGGTGGGGAGCTTATTCTTCTCCAGATGACAGAACTTGGAGAAACGCTTGAGGTTCTTGAGAAGGGAGATGTTGGCAGCAGCACCATGCCGCAAAAGCGAAATCCCAAAGGACCAGCGCGTTTAGTAGAGTACTCGCGGAGTATTCCGAGGTACTCGGAAATTATTTTGGATGATATGGTGAATAGCTTTGAAAGAGATGGTCCTCGAGCTGATCATTACCTGAAAGTTATTTCGATTGAATGTGAGAAAATGTTAGCGGACGCAAATCGATTGCTTGGTCAACTGCGCATTAACAAAGAAACAATGCGGTTGAATTTGGATATTACAAAGGGCTTGATATTGTCACAGAGGCTTACCTTTTTTCTGGCAAATAAAATAGGAAAAGATACCGCGAATCAACTTATGCACGAAGTAGCATTGTTTGCATACAAAAATAATGTTTCATTAGCGGAGGCCGTCCGAGGTCATAAAAGGGCTGCAAAAGAGTTCTCGGAAGGTGACCTTGAGAGTCTGCTAAACCCCGAGACTTATATTGGGCTTGCTATCGAGCAGACTGAAAAGATTATCAAGGAAATTGAACTGCTAAGAGAGAACCTTTAAACATTTCTCGCGGTGTTTTGTTCCCACAGGAAGGTAGATCAGGACTTCTTCAATCAGTCTTTTGAGCGGGTAAATTTTGGATATCTTTTGAAATCAGATTTGCGTTTATAAACTTTATCCTCAAATCTTCATCCTTTCGGACAAGTAAAGCACTTTCCATCCAATCAATCGTAACGCGGAGGGTGGTTCCATGCTGAAATGTGCCCCTGTTCATGTAGCTTACATGAGCAGAGTGATCATCCAAGTATAACCTATGGTCGGAAAGTTGCCAGCTTGTGTGAATCAGGGGTTCTGCGTTAGGATCTTTCTGGGTAAGAAATAAATGGAAGGCGTCTATGTCCATGCTACGTGCGGCTTCAAAAACTAAAAAATCATCCGTGACGATTTTTCGTAGTTTTTCTTTGTCATAGTTTTTTACATCCAGCACGGCATAGAAATTTTCGAGTACATCATAGACCGCATCTTCGAATATTTCCGTAGAGTCCTTGCTTTGCGCGACGTTTGCGAAAAATAATAGGTTGATTAAAATTGCTGCTAAATACTTCAATGACCGCTCCTCCAGCAAATACACAGGTCCAAGATGGTGAAAGATTACGTAAAAACTTCGTATTAGTAAAGGTAACAGTCTTTTAACTAACTTGTTTTGGGGTAATTCTATGAAGTCTTTAAGGTATTTTGTGGCATTTATATTTTCTTTTCTTGTCTTTTCAGGATCTGGTTTTGCTGGACACTGCGGCGGATCTCATTCTGCTGCAACCGCTGTAAAAACTGAAGCAACTGCTTCAACGCCTGATACTACGGCGGATGACACAGTAATCGAAGCGGCCGAAGGTGTTGACCTCAAAGAGGAGGAAAAGTCGAAGGTTTCCCAGGCTAAAGAGGCATAGATCCGTCAAGGCACTCTGGGGAGGCAAGCAATATTTTACCGAGGCTGCATGATTTTAAGTAAATGATGTAGCCTCCAATGGTGGCAGTAATGCCATCTTGCGCCCCGCGGACTGTTTTGTGCCCAAGTTCACCTTCTCTGATAAAATGCAACGATTTAGTTTACGGTCATGCTACACATATAATCGAGTAGCATTTTTGGGCAACGGAAAATCTTACATCATCGGACACCGGATTATCGGGCGCTAATTGAACCGTGTAGGGCAACGCTTTCTGGCACATTTCCTTACTCATAATCACACGTATTTCTGATACGGATCTGATCGGTCGGCCGCATCGCACTCTGAGACTTGTGCCATAGACTTTGATCCACTGAGAGTGCAGCCTTCGAATCGGATTCGGTGGATTAGCCTGTAGTGCCTTTGATAATTGTTTTCAACTTTGCGCCACGTAGCCCTATTATCCCAGATTCCTACGACGCCAGTTTTCCAGTTGATTCGACACTGAAAATTTGGGG
>DDII01000072.1:0-1226 GCA_002338445.1 Cellvibrionales bacterium UBA1854
TCTACCAATTCCACCACCCGGGCGCATACAGTGCATTTTTCTTCCGTAGCTCGATTAATTTCAAAGCGTTATAAATTATACTAGCATCAATCAGGACACAAGTGTTGCGATGAATGATGCGACTAATAACGTGAATCTTTTCTTTAAGTGGAGAATTCATTTTAAACAACGATTCTTTTCATCCTTGACCGCAAAAAGTTTTTTAAAAAGTGACTCTGACTCGCTTATCCACGAATCGTTTGCACTGAAAGATTACAAGGCTCAACAATTAGAGGGCTTGTGAACTGATTTCAACTTCAATATTCTATAAGCTACAGAAAAATCTGTATAAATAGCTTCGACGCCGTAAGATGAAGGAAAAACAAAAACCGACAATTCAAAGGTAGCGAAATTTGTCAACACACCGAGCTAAACTTATTGCTAATACAGTCAGGGGTGATTTTTATTTTTTTTCTTTCTCAGTAAGTCATCAAAGTTTAATAACCACACAACTTATTCGCAAGATTCAGCTTTTTTCAATCAATCTTTTTGGTTACTATTTGGCGCAAACTTCAAGAGTTGTAAAAAATTTAAGCTCAGAGAGTGCAAGATGGAGTTTATAGTTGTTGTTTTAATCGTTTCTTATGCCCTTTACGTTTACGCAGACAGAGTTTACCTGCGTCAACGTTGGCAACTCACAAATGATCAAAGCTTTGACTGGAAGGCCATCGCAGTCTCCGCAGGATGGATTGTAAACGAGTTGCAGCGAACAGAATTTCCTGATGTTGCCGTCATTTCCCTCATTAAAACGATCAACTGCAATGCAATGGGCCCAACTCAAGTCACAATGACAATAAATGGCCGAAAAATTAAGATTCTTTTTCGAAATTGGAACGGTCGCATGATCGAGCAGCAAATAAACGACATAACTTTCACCTCAATAACTGAGTGGGAAAAAAACACAATAAAAAAATATTGACAACTTAGCTATCGCACAGGCGCTCACAGACCCGAGAACCCTCCCCTCGGCGAAAAACAAGGTAGGGCTAGACCCGGCTTGTGAGGAATGTCAATAGAATTTGCTTACAGCAGCCTCAAATTGGGCCAAGACGCCGCACATTACGGCGTTGGACTATCTAAATGATCCGCTTGCAGTATGCGTCGTCCGGGCGCCACCTTTGACTATTGAGATATGGAGGCGCGGGTCGGAATCGAACCGGCGTTAACGGAGTTGCAGTCCGCTGCAT
>DDII01000072.1:1501-31457 GCA_002338445.1 Cellvibrionales bacterium UBA1854
ACGGAGTTGCAGTCCGCTGCATAACCACTCTGCCACCGCGCCATGACTATGCCCCCTCCGACCCCCGACAGCACCATAATCACTTGGATAAAAGTGTATTCTATATTGCTATTTGAAGTAACCGCTAATAGAAACTATTTTTAGTTGCATTCCATGCCAGAAGCACATAAACGCTCATCGAATACAACGCTAGTACTGCCGAAATATATAGTATTAACAAGCCTGAATTCATCAGCAATAAATGCTCCTCATTTGAGAGCATCAAAATTATGATCGAAATCATTTGCATCCATGTCTTTATCTTCCCAATTAATGAGACCTCCACAATTTTGGACAACCCAATTGAAGACATCCACTCTCGAAGCCCAGATATAATAATTTCTCGTCCTATAATTATCATGGATGGAACCGCAATCCACACAGAAGAATGCTCCTCGACTAACATCACAAGTGCCACAACGACTATTAATTTGTCTGCAACGGGATCTAGGAACGTACCAAACGGCGTAACGCAATTGAGTCGACGCGCGAGATACCCGTCTGCCCAATCAGATAATGCTGCAATGGTAAATAAGGCTGCAGCTAGAGACTTGTTAAATTCCGCCTGCATGTAAAATGCAGCCACAAAAAGAGGAATTAATAATATCCTCAAGATTGTAATTATGTTAGGGATGTTCCACATAATCATGGGTTGTTTTGTAACCTTGGGCTATTATAATCTTTACCTCAGTGTAACCTATCTATCACCGAAGCGTCATTCATTATGAAGTGAAGAGTGTATGGCTTCAGCAACCTTTTTATTAATATTCGGCACTCTCATCAAATCTGTTATACTTGCCTTTGCTACCTCTTTACTACCACCAAAGTATTTTAAAAGTTCTCGACGACGAGTTGGGCCTACCCCGGGTATTCCCTCAAGAAGTGAAGTTCGTCGCCTTCTATCACGACGTTGTTTGTGTCCCGTGACAGCAAAACGGTGTGCCTCATCTCTTATTTGATCGATCAAACTAAGCGCACGCGTTTGAGGATTTGGAATGATCCGGTGTGGATCTCCCCAAACAATTAGCGTTTCTAAACTAGACTTTCGTGTGACGCCTTTAGCCACGCCAACAATAACTACGCCAACGATACATAATTCATTGAGAACTTTACTAACTTCGCCAATTTGACCTTTCCCTCCATCGATCAACAGAAGATCAGGAAGCTTACCTTCGCCATTCAAAAGACGTTTAAACCGTCTCATTACTGCTTGACGCATCGCCGCATAATCATCACCGGCCTTTACATCAACGATGTTAAACTTTCTATAATCGCTTTTGAGAGCGCCTGTGTTGTCAAAAACAACGCAGGATGCTACTACGGCCTCCCCGCTGCTGTGGCTAATATCAAAGCATTCAATTCGCTGGGGCGTTGAATCTAACTTTAGAGTGTCTCGCAAAGAGGCGAACCGTTTTTCTAACGTCGCCTTTGATAATTGCTTAGCAGCGAGATTTTGTTCCGCAGTTCGCTCAGCCAACTTCAACCACTTAGCACGGAATCCTCTGACAGCCTCTCGTATTTTAACTGCTCGACCAAGTCTCTCGTGGATCGCATGTTGAAGAGCAACCTTACTAGCAATCGACGCGTTAACAAAAATCTCTTTGGGTAAATCGGGTCTGCTGCCGAAACCATCCAGGTACATGCGGGGCAAATACTCTTCGAGCATCTCTGCCACTGTATCTGCCAACGGGACCTTTGGATAGTAACTTCGACTACCTATAATCCGACCTTGCCGAACAAACAATACATGCACGCACGCGTCCCCCGAACTTATCACGGCAGCTATGACATCAATATTACCATTACCTTTTTCAATAACTTGGTCTGTCTGAATCTGACGCATTGCAGCGATCTGATCCCGTTTTTCTGCTGCAGATTCATAATCTAACTTTTCTGCTGCAGATTCCATTTGGCACTCAAGTTCCCGCAGCACTTTACTTGCTTTGCCTTCCAAATAAAGTTGGGTAAATTCAACATCCATTGCATAATCTTCTTCAGTAACAAAACCAACGCAAGGCGCGGTACATCGTTTAATTTGAAATTGTAGACACGGGCGAGATCTATTTTTAAAAAAAACATCATCACATTGCCGCACCCGAAACATTTTCTGTAAAAAACTCATGCTATCCCGAACTGCTTGTGAACTTGGAAAAGGACCAAAATATCGGCCTCGATAATGTTTTTTACCGCGGTGAAATGACAATCTAGGCCATGTATCCTTATCAGACAAAAATATATAAGGATAGCTTTTATCATCTCGCATAATAATGTTAAAAGGAGGACGATTCTCTTTGATTAGATTATGTTCTAAAAGCAGAGCTTCGGTTTCGGTCTCTGTGATCGTCACATCTATTGAGGCAACACGCTTTACAAGAGCAATTGTCTTTAAGCTTAAACCGCTTCCATGAAAATAACTACTTAAACGATTCTTTAAATTTTTTGCTTTTCCGATATAAAGAATATCGGATTCCGCATCAAACATCTGGTAAACGCCAGGACGTTCCGTCTGAGTTTTCAAGAAATTTTTTGCTTCGAATGCCATAACTAGAGTGTAACCTGTTTTGTGCCCGCAGCAGATAACAAAAGTCAAAAATCAATAAGTAGATAAACTTAGTCATGCTTAAAACTGGGTTACCGTCCCGAAACATTTAAAAATCAGATTTCAATATCTGTTAACATCAGCTACTTGAGTATTGATGCGATTTAAAAATTCATATGCAATAAAAACTATAACAACTTTCCTGAACCACTGTTACCATCAATTTTAAACTTTTTACATCCCCCCAATGATGGATTAAATTGGAAGGCAGGGGCTCTTTATTTAAAACTGATTCAAATCAAGTCATTAGTATGGAACGGTTCGAGAACTTATGAAAAATTACTAATTTTTGGCACACTTTTTAGTTTAATACAAAGGTGGTCCAAAAGGAGGAAGTGTTGCTTAATCAAAAAATAGCAATGTGATATCGTCATGAGAAATAATTAGAACCAAATCGGGAGGGGCGGGCTTTTGGAGATTGATAGAAGATTTTGCGTCGCTCCAATGATGAACTGGACAGATAGGTTTTGCCGATATTTTTTTCGTCTCATCAGTCAGAATGCTCTCCTTTACACTGAGATGATAAGCACTGGTGCAATCCTTTACGGTGATGCCACTAAGCATCTAAAAATGCACATTAATGAGCATCCAGTCGCCCTTCAATTAGGGGGCGCAGTTCCCTGTGAACTTGCGCGTGCCAGTAAAATCGCGAGCTCATACAACTACGCAGAGATTAATTTTAACTGTGGTTGTCCAAGTTCTCGAGTCCAAAACGGTCTCTTTGGAGCAGCACTGATGAAGGATGCCTCTCGGACCGCCGATTGCGTCTCAGCGATGCTTGACGCAGTTGAGTTGCCAGTCACAATAAAACACAGGCTTGGTGTAGACGACCTTGATTCCTATGATTTCCTGCGAGATTTTATCGGGGCAATATCCGCTACAGGATGTAAAGTTTTTATATTGCATGCAAGAAAAGCTTGGCTAACGGGCATAAGTCCAAAACAGAATAGGGAGTTACCGCCTCTTGACTATGAGCGGGTTTATCAAATAAAAAAGGATTTCCCCCACCTGTCGATAATTATAAATGGTGGCATTGCTAATTTAGCTGAGGCAACTGCACACTTAAGCAAAACTGATGGTGTAATGATGGGAAGAGCAGCGTATCATAATCCCTATGTATTAGCTGAAGTGGATCAATCAGTTTTTGGGTCAAAGAAAACAATTAAAACTCGCAAGCAGATTGCCGACGAATTTGCTCAATTTGTTGAAGGGGAACTCTTGAATGGCGTACCATTAAATGCAATGACTCGGCACATATTGGGTCTATTTCATGGCATGAGTAACGGAAAACGGTTCAGACGGCACCTAAGCGAAAATGCTTGTAATCCAAATGCCCAAATAGATGTGCTTCACGAAGCTGTGTCAAAAGCAACAATGGATATCTAATTATGAAGAGTCAACTTGAGCAATTAAAGGAAATTACCACCGTAGTTGCGGATACTGGTGACTTTGAAGAAATCAGCAAATTCCAACCCCAAGACGCCACGACAAATCCCTCCCTTCTTTTAAAAGCTGCAAAAATGCCAATATATCGTCACCTAGTTGATGAGACTTTGGCCATAGTTCGCCGTAAAAATTTGTCATCTAATGAACAAATCATGGTCAGCATGGATACCCTGGCAGTGCGTTTCGGGCAGAAAATCTTAGCTATTATCCCAGGACGTGTTTCAACCGAGATCGACGCACGTTTGTCGTTTGATATACATGGTTCAGTTGCAAAGGCTCACCACCTTATAAACCAGTATGAGCAAGTCGGGATAGGAGCAGACCGGGTGCTAATCAAAATGGCATCTACTTGGGAAGGTATTCGCGCCGCTGAGAAGTTGGAACGTGACGGAATAAATTGCAATCTCACGCTACTTTTTAACTTTTCGCAGGCGGCAGCAGCAGCGAATGCCGGTGCATTTCTAATTTCACCATTCGTCGGTCGCATTCTTGATTGGTATAAGTTGCATACAGGTAAAAATTATGACGTGCCCTCAGAGGATCCAGGTGTCCAATCAGTCACTCAAATTTATAATTATTTCAAACAAAAAAAGTATCGAACCATTGTGATGGGCGCAAGTTTCAGAAATACTAATCAGATTACTGAGTTAGCTGGATGCGATAGCCTCACTATCAGTCCTGCCCTTCTTAATAAACTTGGCAATACTTTTTCTCAACTTGAAAAAAAGCTCGACGCCACCAACACTGGAGAGGTAAAGCATTTCAAACTAGGTGGAGAGGCAAATTTTCGATACAAACTTAACGAGGATGCCATGGCAACAGAAAAACTCGCTGAAGGAATACGTAGTTTTATTTGTGATCAAATAAAACTAGAAACTTGGCTCAGGTCTTTATAAATCATGCTCTCGTCCATAAAGCATTTTTTCAAAGAACGCATCGTAGAATCAGAAGACGAAACATCATTGAATGAGCATTTAGCAGTTGCAGCTCTACTTGTAGAGGTAATGATTATTGACGGTGATCTTGCAGATGCTGAGTTGAATACAGTAACTAAAAGCTTAGGACAGCTTCTGGATATTGAAGAAAATGACCTACACGATCTCATCGAACTATCAAAAAAAGAAGTATCCGCCGCCACCTCTTTGTACCAATTCACAAGGCAAATCAATGAAAGTTATAGTATAGACAAAAAACTTCAGCTGATGACCACCCTGTGGAGAGTAGCGTACGCAGATGGGAAATTAGACAAGTATGAAGAAAACATAATAAGACGGATTGCAGACCTGATCCACATTCGCCACTCCGAGTACATAAAATGCAAAGTGACCGCTGGGCAACCTGACCAATTAAGTGGTTAAGACGAAGATTCTAAAGCATTTATTAGGTCATAGAACTGTGCATTGTTGTCTGGACACAACTCGATAAGCGTCTTGTGTGCCTCCAAAACTTGTCGACGAATTTCTGCGTCTTCTGAAGTTAGCGGCTCAAGAGCAATGGTGGCGAAGCTTTTATTAATATCTTGATCGAAAATTTCAAAAATTTCGTTAAACCCCATCACCTCTAACATTCTTAAGATGCTCGGATTGTGGCAAAATATTTTAGCGTCGACACCATATTCGCGCCGACAATGAAACCCTAACTTCGCGAGAATTCCAAGGGTAGTACTGTCGAGACACTCCGCTTCGAGCATATCGATAACTACTTGATTTACCGCGCTACTTCCAAAAATCTTATCCATGTGTCTATTCAATGCCCCACAAAGAGTCACGCGAACGTCCCCTGTGAGTTTTAATAAATAATTACCGGCAGCATCATAGACTAATATTTTGCCAGAACTCATGTCACGAGTTCCTGCGCAGCAAGAGCACAGACACGTCGTCTTGAGGACTATCATTATCTGACAAAAAAAATGTCTTCCTCAAATCATCCAAACTTTTCGGGCAATCCGCCAAACGACTCAATATTGTATCCTCTTTATCATCCATATGACTCTTGGATAAAAGATCAAATACACCATCAGAAAAAAGGACTAAGGTACTCCCTTTGGCAAATTCTACCTCATGCACTTTCCAACTCACCGATTCAAAGAGCCCGACAGGTTTTCCGGCACCAGGCAAAAAAGAAGGATCTCCGTTTGCTATTAATACAGGCCGCGGTAACTGTGCTGCAGTCACATAACGCAACGAATGGCTACACATATCAAGTGATCCTGCCATTAATGTCATATGTTTCTCGAGGTTCATACCCATAATTTGTTTATTTAAATGTTCAATTAACCCCTCAGGCGCCCTTGCGAGAGCGTTGTAATCTCTCTCTAACTCGTGCTTTCGGATAATCCGTCCAATCATAAACTGTAATAGAACAGTCACAAAAGCTGAGGATGCTCCATGACCAGAAACATCTGCAAAATAAAACAACAGATATCGATCAAACACAACGCTATACCCAACAAAGTCACCACTCAAGTAAAGTGATGGTATTATAGAATGCGATATTTCATAATCGCCAAAACTAATCGGACGCGCTGGCATCAAACTCTTTTGTACCTCTAATCCGGCGATTTGGTCTTGTTTCAGGACTCTTAGGCTCTCCTCCAAGTCATGATTAATTTTTTCTAACTGCGCCTGTTGATCCAACCTTTGAGCTCGCAGTTGAGCTAACGCATCGATTCTAAGAACCATTTGGCGAAAAGAAGATTCATCAAATCCCGGCACAATAACATCGGCTGCTCCCAGACGAAAGAACTCCAATGTCTTTTCAAAGTCGAAGTCATCTCCTAGAGCAATAACTATTAGATAAGTAGAACAAAGTTTTCTGAACAGATTAATTTCTGTCTTACTATCAATGGATACACTCTGTGAATCAATTATAGTTAATTGATTTTTAGGTTCGAGTGTAAAACTTTCAAGTTCACTTAAGATCGCGTGTCGAGTCGGTATACCAAGTGATGCAAAGCAATTTTGGAAATTAGCCAAGCTTTCAAAATCTTGAACCACTAGTGTCACGCCATCTTTTGATTTGTTTATAGGATTCACCTCATAGTATAAAACCGTTGTTCATGACGTTAGTCTTATTCAAAAAAGCCGTCAATAGTCATCGTCGAAACCAAAATCATCTTCTACAACTCCATCCATAATTGAGTATTTTCGTTTTTGATGATAAACATCTCTAATAAAGATATACCGATCTCCAGTTACTATGTCCTCAACCCCTAATAATTCTCCCCGCATTGACACCAAAGAAAGTGCCCTAATAGAATTGCGAGCTTTTACCTCCGAGTAAAAATTGAGTGGGTTCGTCAGACTCCCCAACATCAACCCTGAGACATCGCGGATGCTGGATGGACCAACCAGCGGTAGCACAAGATAAGGGCCCTCGGCAATCCCCCAAACTGCTAGGGTTTGCCCAAAATCCTCAGAGGGTACTGATTGAAGCTTAAAAATAGCATGTGCCATATCAAAAAAACCACCAAAGCCAATCGACGTATTTATAAGAAATCGTCCTGACGCGCGAAACATGTCCCGCGATTTACCCTGCAACCCACAATTGGCAGCGGTGGTCATTTCATTTAAATTTTCTACCATACTGCCAACTGCCCTCTCAAAGGTTTCGGGCATCAGTCGGACATAAAGTTGAGCTAGTGGCTTTAGAAAAAAAAGATCAACTTTTTCATTGAAATTAAACATCGCTCGATTTAACAATTCGAATTTATCATCTTGAACCTCCGCGATAACGACCATAGGTGTTAGCATAAAGGTCATAAAAAACAGAATACGCAAGTTTTTCAAATGATTTGCATTCCTATTACAAAAAACAATCTGGGAATTAATGGTAACGCTGTTGTGTAAAATCGCCAACAACAAAAATTCAAAAAAATGAGAACCGAAAGTGTAAACAATTTTTTTAAAAATATATGCTACTGCGAAAAAAACCCAGTTTCAATTTCCCTCTAACTGACAATGAATGAGCTTCCACTCTCGCTCAAGCCTCTTGGCAGAAACCTTCACCCGAGTGCCAAGTTGTTGTGCAAAAAGTGATACACGATATTCCTCAACTAACCACAAGAAATCACGAATTTTTTTTTGAGAGCCGAAGCTCAACTCTCCAACTTGCAAAGCACATGTACAGGGCTCGATCAGCTTAAATAAATACTCACTATGTATTTGGTCACGCGCAGATTGCCGCGGCCACTTTTCTAATCTTAACGTCAAAGCTTGGGTGTACCGTCGGTATTGCTTAAGATTGACGCTCGAATAAGCTTGCAGGTTGACTGGGTCAAATAACCAAAAAAGTTGGTACTTTATATCTTTTTTCAGTGAATCGCTCGGTCCGCAAAGCTTCGACAACCTAGTTTGAATTTTCCTCAACTCAGGCAAAAGAGATTCAATCACACCCCAATTAGCTTCTGCAATTTGCGCCACATTTCCGATTCCTTTGTTGTAACAGGCATCAAATTCAATTCGAGTTCGAATGACTTTTTCCAATGAAAAAATTGCTTCATTAAATGCCCCTTTAATCAGTGCATCAACCAGATGTCCACTTTTATCCAATCCGGCAGAGTAAAAATTTAACTCATTACTTTGTAACATTTTTTTTGATAGGAACTTTACAATTTTTTTGCCTTTTAACATTGCAAATCGCAGCTGTCCTTTTCGGGCACAATTATCTGCTTCAATAGCATTATCTAATAATTCAACGGACACATAATTCTCACGATCCCGGAGGGATGGCCATAATACAACGTTCATTTTTCCCACTTTTTTTGAAATCCTTTCTGGAAGAAAATCAAAGTCCCAACTAACCAACCTATCGCTAGTTATGAAATCGTTGTCTCCATTTTCAATTTGAATTCGTAATTCTTTCCTATATTTTTTTTTCAAGCTTATTATACAACGACTCTTTGCCAAGACTTGGTTATCAACGTCCTGTAGAATGAAATTCATTTCATGCCACGGTTCGATCTCATCTAAATTCCAGTCCGCGATGTGCACTCCAAGAGCAAAATCTTTGTTTAATCTATCACCGAGGAAACTTATCAATGGGCGATTTTGCGCAATGACCCCATCTAATAAAACGTCGACTGTGTCTGGAATCGGCACCAATTTTCGCCGCAGCGATTTTGGTAAACTTTTCAGCAAACGGATACATTTAGTCCTCAACATGCCAGGAACTAACCACTCAAAGTAATATTTTGGCACTTGATGGAGTAATGCGATCGGAATAACGACGCTGACACCATCATCCGGATGTCCAGGCTGAAAACGATAATGTAAATTATATTCATTACCCTCGAATAGGAGTCGATCGGGAAATTGAGAAAGCTCCTCCGGTGACACATCTCTGAGCATCAAATGCTCTCGTTTCATCCAAAGGAATTCTGAGTCACTTTGTTCTTTCTCAATCCTCCACTTCTCGAAATCGGGGCAATTATTCACACTTAAGGGGATTTTTTGACTGTAGAACGTCTGGATTGCAGACTCGTCAGCAACTATATCTCGTCTTCTAGTTCTGTGTTCCAATTTTTCTAGTCTTTTTAGAAGGCTATCATTTTTAATCTTGAAAATCCCGGGTCCTTCGTAACCATTTTCAACTAATGCTTTCTGTATAAATACATTATGTGCTTCTGCCGGGTCTACTTTCCCGAAATGGATTTTTTCTCCTTCAACTAACGTTAATCCAAATAGAATTTGACGGCGCATTGCCATAACATGACCGGACTTATTATTGTAAAATGGTGCGCTATAACTGCTTTTAATCAAATGTTTGACCATAGGCAAAAGCCAACTGGGATCAATTTTGGCAACATTGACGGCGAAGATGCGGCTGGTCTCTAGGAATGAGGCTACCATTAACCATTTGGGGGGAGCTTTTGCCACTCCAGAGCTCGGAAAGATCACAAATTTTTTAGTGCGAGGTCCGAGAAATTCGTTTTTCTCTCCGCGTACCCCAATGTGACTCAGTAATCCGGAAAGTATGGCACAATGAAGACTTCTGTAGTCTGCCGGCAAGCGATTTAAAGTCATACTCATAGAGCGACAAGTGAAGCGAATCTGACGAACGAGATCATACCATTCTTTTACCCGAACAGGTGACAAAAATTGATTACGACAGTATTTCGAAAACTGATTTTTAGTGAGTAATTTTCTTTGTGTCTCTAGAGAATTCCATAAATTCAGAATAGTTACGAAGTCGGAAGTTTTATCTTTCCATTGCGCATGTTTAGCATCTGCGGCCTCCTGAAACTCAAGAGGGCGCTCTCTTACATCTTGAATTCCCAAAGCGCTTACAATGATCGAAAGCTCTTTGAGGGAACCGTTAGCGGAGGCCTCTACAAGCATTCGCGCGAAGCGGGGATCCACTTGAAGCAATACCAATTTCCTACCCATGGAGGTAAGCTTCTTTTCAGCGGTAATAGCTTGAAGTTCTCCTAGTAATTTGTAACCGTCATTAATCATACGATTGTCAGGAGCAGAAATAAAAGGAAAGTGTTCTATGTCCCCCAACCCAAGGTATAACATTCGAAGTATCACCGCAGCTAGATTCGTCCTTAAAATTTCTGGATCCGTAAATTCTGGCCGCCCCTCCAGATCCTGCTCTGAATAAAGTCGATAGCAAATACCAGCACTGACGCGGCCACAACGTCCTGCGCGCTGCTCTGCGCTAGCACGTGAGACCGCTTCAACCTGAAGTCGTTGGACTTTGCTACGATAACTATATCTAGAAATTCTCGCTTTGCCAGCATCAATAACGAAGGTAATACCTGGCACAGTGATCGATGTCTCTGCTACATTTGTGGCCAATACAATCCGACGATGTTTATGAGGCAAAAAAATTCTATCCTGCTCACTAAGGGTTAATCGAGCATAGAGGGGAATAACTTCAAAATTAAATTGAAAGGCCTTACCAAGAACTCGGCTCGCTTCTCGTATCTCCCTTTCGCCACTCAGAAAAACTAAAATATCTCCACCGATCCTTAAGCTACATATCTCTTTGATGCAATCAACGATCCTTTGATTAATTTCAATATTTTCCTCTAAATAAGGTCGATAAAATATATCGACAGGATAGGTTCTACCCGACACCCTGACCACAGGAGCATTCCAAAAATAATCAGAAAATTTTTTTTCATCAATAGTGGCAGAGCTAATAACTAACTTTAAATCCTCTCTCTCACGGAGTAGCAATTTTATGTACCCCAAAAGGAAATCAATATTAAGGTTTCTCTCATGAGCCTCATCAATAATGATAGTGTCGTATACACTCAGAGTCTTATCAGTTTGAAGTTCGGATAATAAGATACCGTCGGTAACAACCTTTACAAAAACATCATCAGATGTCGTATCTGAAAACCTGACTTTATAGCCAACATGCTCGCCTAAATTACTTTTAAGTTCTTGTGCGAGTCGGCTGGCAATGGTTCTCGCCGCCAAGCGCCTTGGCTGTGTCTGCGCGATAAATCCTTGAACGCCTTGGCCAGCCTGTAAACAAATCTTAGGAATTTGCGTAGTCTTTCCTGAACCCGTCTCGCCCGCTATTACAACAACACGATTGGTGCGAATTAGCTTACAAAGCTTGTCTGCATGATCTGAAATTGGCAATGCCGGATAATCAATCTTTGGAAGTTTAGCCTGACGTGCCGCTAGCCGCTTCTGTGCACCCTCATATGCATCACACCAGATCCGCCAATCCATCATGAAATCATATTTTTTTTGATACTGATCATGAACCATTTTTAGGTTTTTGATGAGGTGCTGCTTGTCTGAAAAATGAACGTTTTTACCGATACTTCTCAATAATGACTTATATTGCCAAAGTTCTGCTGGATATGTGGGAAGTTGTTCAATAGGCATGAGCTCAAATGCCAAGGTCGAGCCACAAGCATTTCCCACTCAAAGAACGGAGGTTTTCTAACCTTTTATTATGCAGAAGCTTTTCATCTCTTGTTGCGGGAATAATAGACAACTTTGGTCGATCGCTGGAAATTCGACTCGGCGAAGATTTGGCATTTGATGGATTTCGATCATCCTCAAAATTAGTATTAATGTTCATATCAACCTGCCCACCCGACATCAACAAATAAACATCTGCGAGAATTTCGGCATCTAATAGAGCCCCATGGAGCTCTCTCTCTGAATTATCAACACGATAACGTTTGCACAAAGCATCGAGGTTGTTTCTTTGCCCAGGATGGAGGTTTCGAGCCAGGGCCAAAGTATCTAAAACACTACAATGCGTCTCAATTAATCCAAAATTTTCGTGTAATTTTGCAATCTCATGGTTGAGGAAACCGATGTCAAAAGAAGCGTTATGAATAACTAATTCCGATCCATTAATGAACTCAAAGAGTTCTTTTGCGATAAACTGAAACGTCGGTTTATCAGCTAGAAATTCGCTACTGATCCCATGAACAGCCATCGCACCTTCGTCAATATCCCGCTCCGGATTAATATATCGGTGAAAATTTCTTCCTGTTAATTTCCTATTGATTAATTCAACTGCACCAATCTCTATAATTCTGTGATTTTGCGAGATTTCTAGTCCAGTGGTCTCGGTATCCAAAACAATTTGCCTCATTTGGGTTTATTGATCCTCCTCTGATGAAAATGGAATTTCATCCACTAAGTTGTCGATGCCAAGGTTCGCAAGAAAATCTGCGCACTCATTCTCAGCATGACCGCTGTGACCCTTAACCCATTTCCATGTTATTTCATGATCTTGCATTACAAGGTCGAGTTTTTTCCACAAATCGATATTTTTTACAGGTTTTCTAGAATTTCTTCGCCAGTCACAACGTTTCCAATTCGGGAGCCACTCTTGAACACCTTTTAAAACATAATTGGAGTCTGAGACTACAGTAACGCTGCAACTTCTCTTTAATGCTTTTAGTCCCTCTATTACGGCAGTCAATTCCATACGATTATTGGTAGTATTGAAGAGTCCCCCATGAAAACTTTTTTCTTTATTTTTATATCGCATCAATACGCCCCAACCACCTCGACCTGGATTACCACGACACGCACCATCGGTGTAAATTTTTACATTTGGAAGACGTTTATCCATCACTAGTATCACTCGTTATTACTAAATCATGTGAAATAGAATTAATATTCTGACTCGCTTTTCCGTATCGCTTAGGTGAGCTCGTCCAAGATGTTCGTTTCCATCCGATGCCTTGCACTTCTCGCTTGATTGCATGAATAATGTAAACATTCCCAAACGGCACATTCAATGCCTCACACCAATGTTCAAAAGAGCTTTGTACTTTTGAGTTACCAAATCCAAACGGCTTATGAGCAATATGAGTCACGTCCAAAACTTGAAAACTTAACAATGATAACCAGTCTACAAGACGATTTTTACGGAGATTATGAAACCGATATTGTGGCTGCCCTGAGACCAGCTGCATCAGAAACTTTATGCCACCATGAAAACCAAACGGATTAAAAACGCAAAGAACTAAGTGTCCTCCAGGCATTACCACTCTGCAAACCTCAGACAAAACCAATTTTGGTGAGGACGAGAACTCCAGACCATGCTGTAACAGAACCACATCAACAACGCCCGTCGGCATGGGTAGTTGACTATAATCACAGACAGCTGCGTGCTGTGTTCCAATGTCCGAAGCATAAAAACTAAAACGATGTAACTGACCAAAACAATCTAAACTTTCAGGATCACCTATTGCTCCCAAGCTCATTAAGCGAAAACCAGGCAGTTGTGAATACTTAGAATTGAAAACACGCTTTTCGCAGTTAACTATATATCTCCAGAAATCTGAGGATGACCAACGCCTCAGACTTTCAGCCGTACTAGCTAAACTACTAACTTTAAATCGACGGAAAAGAGTTTCCACAATTTCTTTGTAACTTCGACATGACATATTAAGTGACTAGAAATTTTCTAAGTCGTATTATGTTTGTTACTGACTTTAAAAACCAGACAAAAAGGCAGATCGATGAGAGAGATTTTATTAAACGTTGAGGTAATCGAATCATTGAAAGATAACTACATTTGGTTACTCGTAAACTATCATGAATCATCGGCATTTGTGGTTGATCCAGGAGAGGCTCCACCAGTTCTTAGCTGGCTCAAAAAAAGAAAAATCAATTTACTTGGAATATTGATAACTCATCACCATGCCGATCATACTATGGGAGTTGAAGATCTAGTCAACTATTACGATGTTCCCGTGTATGGGCCGCATAACTCTCCTGCAAAATGTATAACGAAGACATTACAAGAGAATGACGATCTAATACTCCATGGAATTAGATTTAGTATAATTGAAGTTCCTGGGCATACTAATGACCACATAGCTTATTTTTCGTCTAGTCCTTTGGATACCAATCATGTATTGTTCGTTGGAGATACACTGTTTGGTGGTGGATGCGGCAAGCTATTCGAGGGAACAGCTCAACAAATGTATAGCTCTTTTGAAAAAATCAAAGGCTTACCTCAGAACACTCTCATCTATAGTGGGCATGAATATACTCTCGCTAATTTAAATTTTGCAATCTCAGTAGAGCCTGACAATAAAAAGTTAAGAAAACGTTATCAAGATGATTGTCAAAAACGAAATAAGAACCAACCAACATTGCCAAGTCTGCTTTCATTGGAGCTAAATACTAATCCCTTTTTGCGAGTGGGTAATGAATCAGTAATCAGTACAATACAAAATAAACTTAATATAAATGATCATAACGAGCAAGTAATATTTGAGGCCCTTCGAGAGTGGAAAGACATTTTTTAATCTCGTAAAAATCACCATCAGACGAACTTTTTAACCCCTCAGTAGGCAAGTATCCAGCGTTGTTCAGACTACAACACAGATTGATCTTCCACTTACCGTTTGTGATAGCGGTGCTCCTTTCTATTTACCTATCAGGGTGCTCCCAATTGGGAACCAAGGCCAGCGAATTAAAGATACTTCAAACCAAGATTCTGACTCCAACACAGCACTCAGAGAATTTAAGATCATCACCTTTCGCTAATCAAAAAGACGTCACTCTCCCGAATACGAACAACTCTGCGGCAACAAAAAACAAGTGTGACAACGACCTCTGGCAACGAATACGTAAGGGATACAAACTAATGCCGAAAAGCTTGCCTGATAGAGTGCATTATCACAGGGAAGAATATCTGCAAAGGAAGAGTTATTTAAAGACTGTATTTACTCGAGCGAAACCATTTCTTTTTTTTATAGTCGAGCAGCTTGAAAATTACAACATGCCTCTTGAATTAGCATTACTTCCAATCGTCGAAAGCGCCTTCGATCCATTTGCTTACTCTGGCAGCCATGCCGCAGGACTTTGGCAATTTATACCCTCCACTGGCGCCTACTATGGACTGAAGAAAAATAGCTGGTACGACGGTCGCCGCGATGTTATAGCATCAACGGCTGCTGCAATTGAATACTTAAAATACTTACATAAGCTCTTTGATAACGATTGGTTCTTAGCACTGGCTGCTTATAATTCAGGAGAAGGAACCTTAGCAAAGAAAATCTCGGAAAGTCTCGGTAAAGGACAAAACGGTGATTTTTGGACCCTTAAGTTATCTCAAGAAACAGCACAATATGTTCCCCGGCTTCTCGCTCTGGCGGATTTAATAAAAAATCCTCACGATTACGCCATTGATTTACCTTTCATACCAAATTGCGCATATTTTGAAGTAATCACGATAAACAATCCATATGACATTGCTCTTCTCCAGGAAAAAACTAATCTATCACTAGAAGCATTCCTTACGTTAAATCCAGCATTCAACCGATCAATAACGCCACCAAATGGATCATACAACTTACTCATTCCTGTTCGATCAAGTGAACAACTTAAGAAATTCATCGAGGGAGTTAATGAGGATAAATGGATCTCTATGCGCGAACACATAATTGTCCACGGCGACACATTGAGCGAGATAGCCTTGTCGAACAAAATCCATTTAAGCTTATTAAAAAATATAAATAATTTGAAGTCTGATCACATTGAAGTCGGAAAGGTCATTTTAATACCCATAAAGGGTCAATCGCATTGGCACAGAAGTAAAGGGTATGAACACTGCAAAGGCTATCGTGTCATGCAGGGAGATTCCCTCCGAAAAATAGCGCAACGCTTTAGCCTATCACTAACCGAGCTTAAAGTGGCAAATCAACTCTCTAGTAATACCATTAGAACTGGTCAGACACTGCGGATTCCTTGTTATGCTAAAACGGAGGACACTCGAAGTAAGACAACTATTGTCTACAGGATAAAGTTAGGTGACTCACTTACTCGAATTGCCAATGAATTTAAAGTTTCTGTCACAGATATAGTGCGCTGGAATAATATTCGTCGAGATATGATATTGAAGCCAAACCAAGCGCTTAAGATATTAGCAGATATAACGCGTCTTTGATTTGCAAACCTCGGACTTATTTCATACAGGAATCACAGGCCTTGACAAAAAATTTACCTTCTTACTTTCGCCGCTGCAATTAATCCAGAGTGATAGGACTGAAGTTCCCGATTTAATAATGAAGAAGCAATTGAATTCTTAAACGAAATCTGTTCATCACGATTCAATGCCGCATAGTTACCAGGTTGCCGATCATTGACCGTGATAATCACCAAATCCCCAGAGCGCAACTGAAAGCTCGCATGGGCTTTTGTACCAGCAAAAACAACAGAGAAAGCTAAGGTATTCACCTCAGAATTCAATGAAGTAGTTGTTCGATCTGCGTCTAAGACAACCTGCCATTGGAATCCATCAGATTTTGCAAGTTGTTCGACTGTTTCTCCCAATTCTAGTCGTGAGATCAATCCCTCTCCAAGGTTGCGAAGCTTTATATCAGCAAGCTCCGAAGCCATGGATCCTTTGATATCCAAGCTGACTTCGTCAAATTCCTTTTGCCTAGCCTCAATATGACGTTTCACCTTAACCACTGCAAATCGATCGGGTTCTAACTCGAGAACTTCACTTACATATCCGTCAAAAAGCACCTCATCACTGAAAGCAGCATCCCTGACGCTCTTGAATGAGCCGATTCCATCACCAGCAGCTCTTGTCATGAGAGGAGAAACGGAAACAGTCGCACCCACTTGTTCTGCCAGCTCTACCATTGATTCAGCATTAAAACTAAGCTCTCTGAGATCCGAGAGCTTCTCATTCAAGAGGCTGTCAAGTCGCTCTTTCACGATCTCTCTCTCAATACGAGGCAATTCCTCTTCCTCTGAAAAGCGAGATTGTTCGATCTCGAGTAGCTTTATAATGTGGATACCACTTTCTGTAATAACCGGCTCTGAAATATCGCCGACCGACAATTCCTCCAAAGCCCGCTCGAAACTTTCTGGGAAAGTAGACCCATTGGTAAATCCGAGATCACCCCCTCTTGCTGCTGATGCGACATCAGTCGAAAACTTTTTTGCGAGATCTTCAAAGGACTTTCCAACGGAGATTGACTCCATTATTTCCGATATCAAATCTCTATTTAAATCTGGCAGCAAAATGTGGGCAGCACGCCGAGAAACAGAAGGAGTAAAAATTTCGGCCTCGTCCCTGAATCGAACAGCAATTTCATTTTTATCCGCTTTTACATCCCGTGCGAGGATCTCAGCCGAAATTTCTATAAAATCAACTGAGACCTGCTCCTCTGACTGAAACGAGCTTCTATTTTGGGCATAAAAATTTTTGACTTCAGTCTCTGGGATCTCAATGCTCTCTAAAACCGGTTGTCTCGGAACAGTAAGATAATAATAGCTCCTGATTTGAAAAACTAATTCTGCAACTGACAATAACATTTGATTGGTAATGAAACCTGACAACCGATAACCATCAAAAAGCTGTCCTGACAGCATCTCATTGGTAAGCTGTAATTTGAACTCGGAATTAGTTTGCCCCCTACTACGTATGAAATATCGATAACGATTTTCGTCAAATTGTGCATCTGTCTGAAATGCTTCGACAGACATAAGCATCCGGTTAAGCATGTTAGTTGAAACTGCCATACCCTGATTTAATGCCGTTTGAGATGCGACAGCATTACCAATGAGCTGCTCGAGAACAATTGGTCGAAGAATATCGTCATTGAGTTCCTCCGGTGTGATGCTTGTGTCCTCTGATCGAATCCTATTTCTCAATCGTTGCAATTCCAGCAAAAACTCCTTTTCTGTTATAGCCTCTCCATTCACAGTTGCCACTTCGCCAGAACCAGCCCCGCTCAGAGAGATTGATCCAATACCAGTAAAGGTAAAGATTACTCCAATAACGATAACAATAAAGATAGATACACCACGCATCTGTCCACGAAAGCTATCTAACATAAAAAACATCCACTAAATAAAAAAGGGCGCCTCGCGATGCGCCCTATTATTTACAACTTAATCTCTGTAAAAAGTCTCTAATTTACTGCATCCTTCAAAGCCTTTCCAGCCTTAAAACTTGGGACATTCGCTGCAGAAATTTCAATCTCCGCACCCGTCTGCGGATTTCTACCTGTGCGAGCCGCCCGGTGCTTGACAGAGTAAGTGCCGAAACCAATTAGCGAGACCTGCTCTCCATTTTGTAATGCTGTAGTTATGGCATCTATCGCAGAATCGAGAGCTCTGCCCGCCGACGCTTTTGATATATCTGCTCCATCTGCAATCGCCTCTACTAATTCAGATTTATTCACTTTTTGTTCCCCTTTTTTATATTTTGAAAACCTCTTACACATCGTGAGTGAAAATGCAGAAGGCAAAAGCGACCGCACTCATTTAAAACACGTTATACCAACAGCGATTTCTTCGGTCAAGTCCAGTCTTGAAATTAACCACTTTTAAGCGTCAGTGTGTATTGGCTATGCCGGTTGAAAGTTCACTTTTTGCTGGTGTGCTACTCTTGTTAAATTCTTCATCTGTAAGAGGTTTCGGACTTGCTTCAAAGGCTAAATCTAAAACCTCATCGATCCATTTGACCCTGCATATCTTGAGATCTGATTTTATATTATCGGGAATCTCCTTGAGATCGCTCCCATTCTCCTCTGGAATAATAACGGTGGAAATGCCTCCCCGTCTAGCAGCCAACAATTTTTCTTTCAAACCTCCAATCTTCAATACTTGACCCCTTAACGTTATCTCGCCTGTCATCGCTATTTCCGCTCGAACCGGAGTTCCTGTCAAAACTGACACCATCGCAGTGCACATACCTACTCCCGCAGATGGTCCGTCTTTGGGTGTGGCACCCTCTGGAACATGGATATGGATATCATTTTCTTGATGGAAGTCCTTTCGAATACCCAAAGTCTTGGCACGACTTCTAACTACCGTCAAAGCAGCCTGGATAGATTCTTGCATCACGTCGCCTAGCGAGCCTGTTTTGACAACATTACCCTTCCCCGGAATAGCGGATGCTTCAATAGAAAGAAGCTCCCCTCCAACAGATGTCCATGCCAGTCCCGTGACTTGTCCAATCTGATTTTCTTGCTCTGCCCGGCCATAATTGAATTTTCTGACACCTAGCAGTTCTTCTAGCCGCGAAACATCCACTTCGTCTTTAGTACGCTTTTTTTCTCGAACATGTTGAGTAACAATTTTTCTGCAAATTTTTGCGATGTCACGCTCCAAACCGCGTACACCTGCCTCCCGAGTGTAATATCTAATGGTATCCTTAAGAGCATTTTCCGAAACAGTTAACTCTGATTCACGCAAACCATTTGACTTTTTTTGCTTGGGCACTAAATATTTGTCTGCAATCGCAACCTTCTCATCTTCGGTATAGCCCGGAATACGGATTACTTCCATTCTATCGAGTAGCGGACCCGGGATGTTCATTGAGTTGGAGGTGCATATAAACATGATCTCAGATAAATCATAATCAACCTCAAGGTAGTGATCATTGAAAGTGTGGTTTTGCTCGGGATCCAGCACCTCAAGGAGTGCCGAAGCTGGGTCACCACGATGGTCCATACCCATTTTGTCTATTTCGTCCAACAAAAAAAGAGGATTTTTTGCACCAGCTTTTGAAAGTTTTTGAATAAGTTTACCCGGTAGACTACCAATGTACGTGCGTCTGTGTCCGCGTATCTCCGCTTCGTCGCGAACCCCGCCTAAACTCATCCTCACGAATTTGCGTCCAGTCGCCCTTGCAATTGATTCTCCGAGAGAAGTCTTTCCCACTCCTGGTGGCCCAACCAAACATAGAACGGGACCCTTCAGCTTTTTTACACGCTGTTGTACTGCCAAGAACTCAAGGATTCTTTCCTTTACTTCTTTTAACCCGTAGTGATCATTGTCTAACGTAGCCTCTGCTTCTTTGAGGTTATGTTTTACTCGAGTTCTGTGTTTCCATGGCACACCGATCATCCAGTCGATGTAATTACGTAGCACCGAAGCTTCGGCAGACATTGGAGACATCATCTTAAGCTTATTCATCTCCGAGCGAACCTTTTGTAAGGCAGCGGAGGGCATGCCAGCCTCAGATACGCGTTTCTCTAATTGATCTAACTCGGATACTCCCTCGTCCATATCTCCTAGTTCTTTTTGAATGGCTTTCATCTGCTCATTCAGGTAATACTCTCGCTGACTTTTCTCCATCTGTTTCTTGACCCGACCTCGGATTTTTTGCTCGATTTGAAAGAGGTCTATTTCAGCCTCCATTAGACCCATTAAATGTTCAAGACGTCCGTTCAAATTTGGAACCTCTAAAATTTCCTGTTTTTGCTCCAAATTCAATGTCATGTGAGATGCAATGGTATCGGCTAAGCGGTGCGGGTCTTCGATCCCGCTAACAGTGGCAATTACTTCCGAGGGTATTTTTTTACTTAAGTTCACGTATTGCTCAAACATCGTTATGGTGGATCTCGCGGTCGCCTCGATCTCATTAGACGGCACTTCCAAATTCTTCAGATCCTCCACCTGGGCAACAATAAACTTATCTGCCCTAGCTTCAGCTACCAATTCAACTCTGTTGATGCCCTCAACCAATACCTTCAATGTGCCATCTGGGAGCTTAAGCATTTGCAATATAGTAGCGAGAGTTCCAACCTTATACAGCTCATCTATGCCGGGATTTTCATCAACGGAATTTCTTTGAGCCACCAAAACCACGTGTTTGCCGGCATCCATGGCGCTTTCAAGAGCACTTATTGATTTTTGTCTGCCCACAAAGAGAGGGACAACCATGTGCGGATAGACAACTACGTCCCTTAGAGGCAGCACAGGATACGATTTTTGCTCAGATTTTGACCGCAATTCGGACATGTAAACCCCTTCTAGTGCCAACTTTTTTCATAACCACCAATGTTGCTATTAAGCCCAATTTGATTGCAACTATTGGTTTGTCCATTTCCAATCAACCTTCGTCACTAGCAGCCAGTTTCCGATCTTGCTTCTCATACACTAAAAGTGGCTCATTTTCACCCTTAATCACTGCCGCATCAACGACAACCTTGACAAGATCAGCCTCAGAGGGAGCACGATACATTGTGTCAAGGAGCACTGTTTCAAGGATAGACCGTAGCCCTCTAGCGCCGGTTTTTCTTGAGATCGCTTTGTCCGCAATTGCCTCCAAGGCATCCGCCCTCAAATCTAAATCCAAACCTTCCATCGAGAACAACATTTGATATTGCTTATACAGAGCATTTTTAGGCTTCATCAAAATCGCTACCAGAGCATCACGATCCAGCTCCTGCAGAGTGGCTACCACAGGTAAGCGGCCAATAAATTCAGGTATTAGTCCGTATCCGATTAGATCGCTCGGCTCTACTTCTAATAATGTCTCACCTATTGTTTTTTGGCTATCTTTACTGTTGACCTCTGCACTGAAACCAATTCCGCCTTTTTCGGATCGCTCGCGTATAACTTTCTCCAAACCAGCAAAGGCCCCACCGCATACGAATAATATATTTGACGTATCAACCTGTAAAAATTCTTGTTGCGGATGCTTTCTACCTCCCTGAGGCGGAACCGACGCCACTGTTCCTTCGATTAGCTTAAGCAATGCCTGCTGTACTCCTTCTCCAGAAACATCGCGAGTTATGGAGGGGTTATCGGATTTGCGAGAAATTTTATCTATTTCATCTATGTAAACTATTCCTCTTTGCGCCTTGTCTACATCGTAATCGCACTTTTGCAAGAGCTTTTGTATAATATTTTCAACATCCTCACCCACATAACCTGCTTCAGTAAGCGTTGTAGCATCAGCGATAGTAAAGGGCACTTCCAATAATCGAGCTAACGTCTCAGCGAGAAGGGTTTTTCCACTACCGGTGGGACCAATCAACAATATATTGCTTTTACCTAATTCTACTGTTTTTTCTTCTGAAACCTTATCCTCGCTAACTTGAAGGCGTTTGTAATGATTGTAGACTGCTACTGACAGGATGCGTTTAGCACGCTCTTGCCCTATAACATAATCGTCCAAGATCGTTTTTATTTCGATTGGAACCGGTAACTTTGAGGAGGATTCGTCTGGGCTAGCGGCCTGCGCTTCCTCCGAGATAATATCGTTGCAGAGATCAACACACTCGTCACAAATGTAAACCGAAGGGCCGGCGATAAGACGGCGAACTTCGTTTTGATTCTTACCGCAAAATGAACAAAACAGCAACTTTCCGGACTCGCCTCCGCTGTCTTTTCCACTCATGCCTGTCTCCTTTCTCGAAAGGTTGTGTCATTGAAATTCAGAGTGTCTTTTTTCATGCTGTACCCTAAAAAAAGGTTAGCGTCTTTAAACTCTTTTGTCTAGCACAGCATCCACTAAACCATAATCTTTAGCTTCTTCAGCACTCATAAAGGTATCTCTCTCCGTATCCTCAGCAATTTTATCCATCGAGCGCCCAGTATGAACAGCAAATAAACGATTTAATCTATCTTTAGTCTTAAGGATTTCTTGAGCCTGAATGTGTATATCAGTTGCCTGACCCTGAGCTCCACCACTGGGTTGATGGATCATTATTCTTGAATTGGGGAGGCAAAACCGCTTTTCCCTGGTACCTGCCGACAAAAGAAAAGCGCCCATAGAGGCTGCCTGTCCTATGCACATTGTGCTCACATCCGGTTTGATAAACTGCATAGTATCGTACACCGACATTCCGGCAGTAACCGACCCACCGGGAGAATTTATGTACAAGTGAATATCTTTGTCCGGATTCTCCGACTCTAAGAAAAGCATCTGAGCCACCAAAAGATTGGCCACTTGGTCTTCAACGGGACCTACCAAAAATATGACGCGCTCTTTCAAAAGACGAGAATATATGTCGTACGACCTCTCGCCTCGGGATGTCTGCTCAACCACCATTGGGATAAGGCCGCTTGCTTTGATGTCATTCATAGTATCGATTCCTTTCTCCCATTCTGTATTCATATTACGTGCTTAAAGCCTAGAGGGTTTCCCATCTCTCAGAAAATTGACCACCGCCATGGTGTTCCAATCAACGCACCTCATCTAATCACTTTTTAAGAGATCGCTATAATTCGGTTCAGGATCGGGCTTGACGGCATCTTTATAAGGGAGCACTTCCTCTTCCACTTCTGCCTTGGTCAGCACAATCTCCATAAGCTGCTCTTCCATCGTCGACGCCTCTATTGCTGAGAGTAACTCGGGTTTTGAGTAGTAATAATTAATTACATCTTGCGGCTGATCATATGTTTGAGCGATTTCTGTGATCCTATTTTTGACGATGTCGGGGTCGGGACTCAAACTCGCAGCATTTAAAGCTTCCGAAACAATTACACCAAGAGCCGCTCGATACTTTGCCTTCCCACGAAACATCTCATTTGGCAAAGCATCAAAGTTTATTTCCTTTCCACCACCAAATTGCCGTAACGTTTGTTCTTTTAGAGTCTTTATCTCACCCAATATTTGTGCTTCAGGGATCTCAATTGGATGCAACTGAAACAATTGGTGCATGATTCGACTTTTCAGATTGGATCTTAGAGCCGCATCTAATTCTCTGCGCATATTGGACTCGACCTCTGCTTTGAACTGATCGATATCTCCACTTGTGACACCGAATTGTTGGAAAAATTCATCTGTAAGTTCAGGTATTTTCCTCTCTGATACACTTTTAACATTAATCGTAAACTCCACAGGCGAACCAGCAAGCTCCTCGGAATGGTAGTCCTCAGGAAATGTTAGTTTTAGAATTATCTCCTCATTGGCACTTGCGCCCTTGAGGCCATCCTCAAATCCTGGGATCATACTGTTAGAACCCAAAATAAGCTTCTGATCGGTGGCTTTTCCACCAGCAAACTCAAGACCTTCTTTGACGCCAATATAATCTATGACTAGCTGATCTCCATCTTTTGAGGTCCTATCAACTAACTCAAAGCTTGCCTTTTGAGCCTGCAGATTACTGATCATTTCATCAATGTCCGCATCCTCAATTTCGGCGGATGACCGACGAATCTTGATTTTAGAGAAATCTGCCAAAACAACTTCAGGAAAAACCTCAAAAACAGCTCTATATTCCAACTGGGCCCCCTCAACATCTGTCAAATCTGATATCTGAGGTTGACCGGCAATTCGGAAGTTATTATTTTTCACTGCCTCCTGAAAGCTAGTGTTGATTAATTCACCAACCACTTCCCCGCGAATGCTCCTTCCGAATTGTTGTTTTACAACCTTGAGGGGCACTTTCCCCTTCCGAAAGCCTTTCAAAGTAACCGTTTTCGTGGCCTTCTGGAGACGCTGCAAGACTTCTATATCGACTCGATCAGCGGGAAGCTGAATTCTCAAATGTCTCACCAGCCCATCGCTTCGCTCTACAGCAACCTCCATTCACGATTCTCCAATGTCTAATCTCGATGGTGCGAAAGGAGAGACTCGAACTCTCACGGGTTACCCCACTGGAACCTAAATCCAGCGCGTCTACCAATTCCGCCACTCTCGCAAAGCCTCACGTTCGTCGTCAATAGACAGAAAGCAAATTTAACGCGGATAGCCCTAACAACAAACAAAAAAGAAGTGTGACATAGCACCGCACCAAGAGCAAATGATCTAAGCATTGCCCCGCATTAAATTTAAAATATTCTAAATTGTTATTTTTCCGATTTAAATGACTACACCATAGACACATATTTCTATGAAAATAATTTTTGAGTGCGGATAAATAATCGAGGACTTGCAGAAATCAAACTAGGTCGTCCAGAAAAAATATCAAGAATATGCGAGCAAATACTCAAAACTTTTAAAGGCCGACTTGACAGTGGCGCTGAGTAACCATAGTCAGTAATTCTTCAACCACCATACTTCTTCCCGACAATTGGGCTGGTCAAAATACCCATCACCTTTGTAATTCTAGAACACACACACGGAGGGGGTGAATCTTGAATGTGCACAATGAGTATGCGTCTGTATTACCGCTGCGCACCTCGTAATTAAGGCAACAGAACTTGTAAGGACGTCAGAATTAGGAACTTAGCGACATACTCAAAATTTAATTTCCCGCTGGTCGCGCTCGACAGCTCGTCGATACCAGCCGTGCTAGATAGGTACTTGAGGCAGAGTTGCGATACTTTGTGAACATCCTATCCATAGACAAATCGCCACCTTGTGCGCCGCAAATCAACTTGTAACCAAGATCTCCAAAAAATTCATCTATTTCGGTAGACGGCACAAAAGAAAACGTCAAGCAAAGCCGAGAGCATTCCCCTTCGACGGATTGAATTATAACACCTCGTGCCAGGCAGGCATGTTGCAAGCCGCCGACGTTAGATAAGCATCAAAGCCATAGAAAAGAAACGTGAGACTTCTCTTGCGGACCTTTTCCCAAACAGTAATTTCCCGAAGTAACACATTTATTAATTGCTTATCTGTCGCTCGACAGCAATTATGTGAAGATATTTTATAAGAATAATCGACAACAGGTTAAGCAAAACACTTTTTGGCAAAACTAATAGTTGCACTCGATAAATAAAAAAACCATCATACAGATTAGATATTTCACGTCGCGAAATCAATTTCACTTAGCATCCTCTCCCTATGAAATCATCAGAAAAACCATCTTTTAAGCAATATCCATTCTCACATAGCGATCTCAAGGCAGCACTCGGCGGTTTTGGCACTGGGATTACAATAGTGACCACTAAAAATAGTAAAAATCAAAATATCGGGATAACCGTAAACAGCTTCTCGTCGGTCTCGTTGGATCCGCCGCTGGTGCTTTGGTCTATCGCAAAAAGTGCCAAGTGCTTCCAAGATTTTTTTTGCACAAAATATTTCGCAATCCACATCCTCGGAGAGGGTCAGAAAGTACTATCCGATCAATTTGCTGCCAAGGATGTGAACAAATTTTATGGATTGGCATGTTCCGAGGGGATTGCGGGAATACCCTTATTACCCGACTATAGTGTCTGTTTTCAATGCAAATTAGAACATCGGTATGAAGGTGGAGACCATATTATCATTGTAGGCCGAATTCACACTCTATCAGATCGATCTAAAACTCCGCTCCTCTATGTGCGCGGGACATATGGCACTTTTATGCCTGAAACAGGACGCACTAGACTAAAGTAAGTTAACAAATTTTTAGATAAAAAATGGCTGGCCATTTAGGAAAGCTCTGATATATTGGTACCTTTGGGGTATGTTAAATTGAGAGACTTTGTTGACCTGTTTTAGACCCTGTATAGACCTACACGAGGGCAAAGTGCGCCAGATTGTGGGCTCCAGCTTATTGAAAGGCGCTACGCAGATAAATCATACAAGTGATTGTGATGCCTCATATTTTGCTTCGCTATATCGTGAAAAAGGACTATCCGGTGGACATGTAATTTCGCTTGGCGATAACAATCAAAAACAAGCAATGGCTGCATTAGGTGCGTACCGTGGTGGTTTGCAATACGGTGGAGGCGTCACAGCTGAAAATGCTCAGCAATATCTGGAGGCTGGCGCATCACATGTAATCGCAACATCATATTTAGTAGATAAACATCGGTTTTGTTGGGAGCGCTTAGAGCAACTCAAAAAAGAGGTTGGGAAAGAGCACTTAGTAATTGATTTAAGTTGCCGAAAAACAAGTGCCGGGTGGGTCGTAGCATCAAATCGGTGGCAAACATTAACGAAAATAATGTTGACTGAAAAAACAATATTGGAGTTGCAAGAAAACTGTAATGAATTCCTCATACACGCTGCTGATGTAGAGGGAAAGCAATCGGGAATGGACGAGCAATTAATTAAGTTTTTGGGGCAGCATTGCGACATCCCTACGACTTATGCGGGGGGAGCCAGTAGTCTCAGTGATTTGGACAGGGTAGCAAAATTATCAAACAAAAAACTCGATCTCACCATTGGCAGTGCTCTGGATATTTTTGGAGGATTAAGCGTAACCCTTGAAGATTGTATTTCATGGAATCGTTCAAACAAAAATCATAAAATCTGATCCATTGAAGCAACAGCTCTATTAAATGAGCGAGACTTTATAACTCATAAGTTTCTGCGAACAAACCTTGCCACAAAGGTGTCATTGTAACAGCGGATCTAGCTTACCAACGAGCTTCGAGCCCAAGGGCAATTTGGCGTGGAATACCTGGGAAGTAGCGCAATCCGGAAAATGACGTATAATCAGCTCGTGTAGCATATTTTTGGTTTGTTAAGTTTTTTATTCTCACAAAAAGGTGGAGGGCAGGCAGGATGCTGTAACTTCCTCTAACATTAACCAAGGAATGTCCGTCGTAGCTGTATAAATTTTCAGGATCCAGATAGTATTTCCCCACTCTCGTCCACTCAAACTCCACATTAATTTTCGTGGTCGGTGAGAGCAGCAAGCGAGCTCCCCCAAACCAGCGTGGTGCAGTATCAATATCGTTGTCTATTATACTTGTTAGATTCTTTGTATCGCTGTCTGGATCATATGGGTTATTTGTATATTTATGAATGGCATAGGTTCCAGAAAGAGAAACACTCAAGTATTTGGATAATGAGTGTACAAAATCGATTTCGGCACCTTGGTGTGAGGAAGAGCCTCCACTAACATTGAAGTAATTTGAATCCCGAAATATGATGTTGTTCTTATCCATGGCGTACATCGAAAGGTTGTAAGCAGTAGACGAAAGACGTCCTTTTATCCCCACTTCAAAGCTACTACTCTCCTCAGACGCCAGATCGGCAATCTCTTGTCCTCTCTGTAGGCGGTAGATTTCAGTCCCCTGAGGTGCACGAAAGCTATCAGCAACCCGAAAATACAGCAACAAACTATCATCAAGTGTATAGCTTACATTCAAGTCAACAGAAGTGTTGTTATAGTTATTGACACCACTGTTCGGTCTGCTATATCGGCACCCGCCAAAACCGCAGGGGGTCCCATCATCTCGTGATCGCCCACTACGCATACGGTTCTGATAGTCATATTTCATCTCTTCATAACGACTCCCTAAGGCGGCAGAAATAGTATCCGTTAAGTCTTTTCTAATCTGAAAAAAAGGAGCTATTTGCCTCGCATCTACCGTGTAGTCATAATGCTTGCCAATCGGGACAGTAGCTTGCAAAAAAGCAGAGCCAGATGTTTCCGCGAATTGCGTTTGCTTCAAATATGCCTTCGTAAATTCAGCATCGACTCCAATTGAAAAATCGACGATATCGGACAAATTTCCGGATGAGTATATCTGTAGTCCAAGGCTCTTTTGGCCGTTTTCCTCTAGAGGTTTGCCGGGTAAGAAGTGTTGTAAAAACTCCATCTCGGTATATCTGACATACGGCTTCACGCTCAATTCACCTTTATTTGAGCCGAAGGTGAAGCGGCTCCAGACACGCGCCGCTTTAGCATCTCTGAATGCCTCAGGATTAGGATTTGAAAGCGCAACAGATTCATCCTTATAAGCCTCCAACCCAGTTATATACCCTGCAGTTTCTTGGTTTAAATTACTTAAGGTTGTCCCGGTTTCGACAGAATATTTGGGTCGCTCGTAATAATGACGAACGGAAACCTTTTGTTGATCATAACCAGAATCGGTCCGATAACCTTTGTATCCTGCAAACGTTCCGGCAAAGACTACAGGACTCTCCCCACCAGAGTTTACTGTAAATTTTAAGCGATTTGACCCACTCTTCATTCGCTCTAACGTTGCGGTATTCATAGAGGCCCTATCGGGAGTTATGACATTTATGACTCCATGAAGTGCATTTGACCCGTGTATCGAAGTGCCCGCACCTTTCAGTACCTCAATCTGGGATGCTACCTCTGTGTGTGCCTCGAAAAGCTCATTTAGATTACAAAATCCTGCAGCACGAAGAGAAATGCCATCCTCCTTCACGAGAAGCCCACCGCAGCCACCTGGACCCGTGAATACGGGAGATCTGATTGCGGGGAGATACTCTTGCCCGCTGCCTCGTTGAAAGTTAACACCTGCTAGCCTGTTAAGAGACTGCTGAATGTGTTCATGCCCCACAGTTAACAAAGCTTCAGAGTCTAGCGTGGCCACACTCGCGTTGATATCCATAACTTCTGTCGGCACTCTATCTGCCACTGTAACGATATGTTCGATAATTGGAAATTCGCTTTCTACTTCAAAACTATCAACAACCTCGGCGAAAGTAAATTGTCCATTAAAAGTAACGTGGACCAACAAAAGTGTTGACGAAAAAAAACGTGCGTAAGTCACTTTACTATGTAATCCTCAAGCTCAATTATGTTAATTCGTTAGCCTACAAAAGCTGTCTTTGACACTTCTCAACGCCCTAAGTACGTAATGTGGAAATGCTTGTTGGATTCGAAACCGGCAGTTTCTAGGAACTAAAAAAAACCAGCCATGCTTACCGAAATATCGGCTAGGTGATCCCGACCGTATGCTACTATTCCCAAACTTCGAATCGACGATGGAGAAACATCCTCGCTTAGCCAGTCGCTCGAGCCTACAAAGTTTCTGAAGGGTATTCGAATTGTTTTCCATTTGTCGGTAGTATCAAAGCTGGCTTGGTAGT
>DDII01000072.1:31781-32906 GCA_002338445.1 Cellvibrionales bacterium UBA1854
CTGCCATGGAAGGACGGTTCCTGAGGTCCTTAAATGTACGAAATATTTTTCACCATTACCTCGCACCCTGATTTCTACTCCATTCGACCCCGACGCAGCGGTCATCTTTCGTCTAAATTGAATGAACCCTCCATTGTTCTCAGTGCTTACGTTACCAGTCATGCGTGCAACATTCTGTCGTTGCAGTGCTTCAAACCGCAAATTTCCAGTTGAAACTCCGCCCATGACCTGGTCGGTGACAAAGCGCCATCTCTCTTGGGGCTTGCCTGTAAACGTATCGCTTAGGTGCATATCTCCCCCCTGTACCAAACCTATTAAACTTAGGATTAGTGGGGGATAAAGCCAAAACCGAAATCGATAAGGAGATACATCAATCATCTTTTCAAGGCTCCGCTATCTAGTTTTTGATCGTACTTTATACTGAGTGGAGCAATACCCACGCAACACAGTTGGTAACCGGAGGCTAATGTGCTTAGTCTTCCGACTAGAAACCCGTTTCCGCCAATTTCTAAACGCCCCGTCACTAAGTTCACTGCGCATCAGGTTAATGACACTTTGCTCACCCAGATTAAATTGGTTCTTGATGGCGTCAAAAGGAGTCCGATCCTCCCACGCCATTTCTATTATCCGCGACACATCGGAAATTGTCAGATCTTTAATCAGGTGAACTTTTTGACTTTTTGCCATATCGATGCTCACTACAGTCAAATGAGCCACTAAAATAGTTGAATTTCTTACGTTCGGTTGGGTTGATTCGATCACAACATCATAGTTCATGCGCGGATTAAATAGACTAAAGTATAATTTTTAGCAAAAACATAAAAGGCAAAAGGGTAAAGTTACAAATGCTTAGATTTTGTGGAGAAAAATTACAAACTTCTGTTTTTATGCTATCCTGGCGGAAAATGGGTTTGAATAGCGTGTAATTGCTATTAACTTGATAAGTATAAATTTGCAGGTTTCAGAAAACTAAATCGAGCTACATAGGGGGCATTTCATGGTCACAAAAATAAAGTGGATAAAAACGATCGTCATAAGCATTTGTTTCGGCGTTGCGGGGATCGCAACGGCTGATATCGAAGAAATCATAGTAACCGCCCTAAAACGAGAAACTACATTGCAGGA
>DDII01000007.1 GCA_002338445.1 Cellvibrionales bacterium UBA1854
GTGGCCGGCTGGTATAAAGCCGAGAGTATCAAACTTCCCGTCAGGGACTGTCGATATCTTTCCCACATTGATTGATATCGCAAACCTTGATCCACAATCCATCAATGAAGTGCACGACGGTATATCGATAGCGCAAGTTTTTGAAAACGAACCCAGAAGAAGAGATAAACCCATGGGATTTAGGGCAAACCAAGGAAGAATGTGGTTGGATAACGACTGGAAGCTCATACAAAATGTAGAAACGGTCGACGGGGCGTGGGTTACTAAATCCTTTGAATTATATAACATTATTGGAGACCCAGGCGAGAAGCAGAATCTTATAGACCTTTATCCGGAGGTGGCGAGACGTTTAAGAGACGAATATGATCGCTGGAGCTTATCTGTTAGCCGAAGCGCGTTCGGTGCCGATTACCCTGAGGGTAAAGTCCTGCCCCCAGGCAGGGAGCTCATTGCCGAGGTAGAGGCCCACCGTAAAAAAGCTATGGATGAATGGGAAGAAGAAATTCGGCTTTCTGAAATTACCGTGTTGCAATAATGGGATAATTGTTTTCATAGGGGATCAGGTGATATCGATAGACAAATAAAACTATTCAGTCTCGTCCCCTATTTTTTTGTAAGTATCTGCGCTCTAACAGCTACTGCTTTGGCTACAGAGAAATCCCCAAACTTTATCCTCATCCTCTCGGACGACCAAGGCTGGGGAACAACTTCTGTCAACTATGACCCTAGTGTACCCGAATCTCAGAGTGACTTTTTCAAAACCCCCAACATCGAGAGTCTTGCTGCATCTGGCATACGATTTACAAGGGCATATGCCGCCCACCCCAACTGTTCTCCATCTCGAGCCTCGATACAAACTGGGAGGTCCCCCGCAGCGCTTCACCTCACCGACATCGTTGACCGAAACCCAGGCATTACTAAAAAGTGTCCACACCCCGGCATGAGAGAAATATGCGATTCAGGCTTAAAAAAGTGTCCGGAGGGAAAGAGTAAGATGTGCAAGAGTGACATAACAGACTTCTCGCTCCATGAAATACAGAACAAAATTGACACCTTTTACTTTGGCAATAAGGTACTTCCTCCAATACATATTGAGGATCTACCCTCCAAGGAAAAGACCATTGCAGAGCTTTTAAAAGATCACAACCCTAGCTACAGCACAGCCCACTTTGGCAAATGGCATCTTATGGGCGGAGGACCTTCAGAGCATGGATACGACAATTCTGACGGGGTTATTGGTAATGCAGAAGGCTCACTTTTAGAGAACTTACCGGATGACCCCAAGCGCGCATTCAGCATTACCAAGAGTGCAGTATCTTGGTTGACACAAAAAGTTAGCGAAGGACGTCCGTTCTATCTGCAAATGTCTCACTTTGCCGTCCATAAAACTATCCAAAGCCGTCCTGAAACAATAGCTGATTTTATTAGTAGAAAAGGCTTACGCCATGCAGATGCTTCGTTTGCAGCCATGCTCTATGACTTGGATGAATCAATTGGATTGCTCCTGAAGGCAATAAAAAATATGGGGATCGAGGAAAACACATACATTTTTTTTACATCTGATAACGGTTCCTATTCCTCAATAGACAATCCATCAAGCGCGAATGGTCCAATTAGAGGATACAAAGACCAACTTTTTGAGGGAGGCTTAAGGGTGCCATTCATTATTTCAGGACCCGGCATTCCTGCTAATACCCTAAGCAGAGAACCAGTCATCGCGTGGGACATACTCCCAACTATTATGGACCTAGCTGACAGAAAATCCTGGCCGCAGGAGGTTGAAGGAGGATCTCTTAAGCCCCTACTTCTATCAGACGAAAAAAAAGTATTCCGACCTTTTGACGGGCTGGTATTTCATTACCCACATTACAACTATGTGCTAAATAAAAAAAGAATCGAGGTCCAGAGACCTTCTTCAGCGGTCATTTATGATGACTGGAAACTTCTCTACACTTGGGAAACTAATTCTTCGTCCCTTTTTAATTTAAAGGATGATCTAGGTGAGACGACCGACCTCGCAAGAGATAAGCCCCTCAAAACTGCATACTTGAGGAGAAAACTTATGATTTACCTCAGTATAATCGGGGCACAGATACCCAGAAATAACGAACAATATAACCCTTCAAAAGATCCACTTAAAAAAAGGTCCATCACCCTACAACGCGAGCTTATGTTATTTGATAAAAAAAGGACCCTCAATCGCTACGGAAAGGCAAAACAAGGGAGTAAGATGCAGCAAAAGCTGTGACGATTCTCTGACCTACCTATGCGGCAAAAAGACAGTCAAGCCAAAAATTGAGAACTCTAGGAACCACCCACTCACAGACGGATTCTAAGTTGTCTAACCCATTTCTAATAGCTCAATTATTTTTCGTAACATATCTTGGGATAGCAGAGTTTTTTGCATCACAACAGCATAAATACCAAAGGTGCCAGTCTGGCATTAAGTAGTTTGCTCGATATTTCACAAAAAATTGATCACTTACAAACCACGATTATGTGAATATTAATAACTCTCGCCAAATATCCAACAAAATAGTACCTGTCCCTATCACATCAACTAAGAAAGAAAGTTCTAATCTGCATGAAACGTGCAGTATTGCTCTGAGGACCATTCAGTTACGCTCAAAAGGTTGTAAAATCGAGGAGAGGAAAAATCTTGCTTAATCTTTTCCTAGCCAAGTGTCTCCTAATGAAGAATCAAAGGTAATCAGTGAGTAAAAATAAGTATCACATCATTCTATAAGCGATCATAGAGCGCTAATTAGCGCCGGCTCCCTCAAAATACTTTCTAGCCTCTGAAAAAGCGTCCACCCCAACTCGTTTGCCAATCATTCGTCCCGGGATATCGTCAGTTGGAGGATGTATCCCTCCCCAAATTCTTGAGAGACCGCATTGATCAGCAGCATCTCGGTATGTGGCCCATTGAAGAGTCATGTCAACAGATGGGCCCTCTTCAAACACCAAAAATTCATTTTTTTCTATTCTAAATTCACTCATCCCTCCGGGGAAAAATGGATCCCCCGTAATTGCAGTAAGTATTTCAGCAGCTGCACGCGAATAAGTAGAGTGTCCTGAAACATATCCAGCAAATGGTGGCGTGACAAATGTAGGACGTTGGTAAGACCACCAATTTTCTGCAAGTATCCAACCGACACCAGCAGAATCAGTTGTCGGTTCTTCCAATTCGGAAGGCCCACGCCATGCCTTGATTTTAATCTTACCAAGATGTTCATTATTATCTCCTACCAAAACGTCAGACTGAGTAACAAGCTCAATATGTCCATCGCGCAGCGGCATTCCCTCTTTGTTGTATGATGGTAACGCTGGATCGGTGCTCTGCCCAAGACCTGACAATCCGCGGATTACGGAAATAGGGCGGCTCGTATCGTACCACCCTTTAGAACCCCAGGCGGCAATCGCAGCATCATGCATTGCCCCACCAAGGGCAAAATAGCTCTTAATATCCCAATCAAGAGCCGGTACCTCCTCACCAACGCCCTCGAAACGTTTTTCAAGATGTGGATTATCACTAACGCTATTTAGAATCACGTACCAATGACCTGGTGGAGTCTCGGAGTCGGGTCCGTCCGCCCAAAATTCAGCAAGGACTCTAGTAAAGTCGCCTCTGGGCACAATCTGCGGTTTGTAGGGTTCCGATGTTGCGTCATTAAAGGTATATCCCTGCCCGAGCTCCGGCCCATGAGGCATATCATAATATTCAATATATTCCTCAAAAGAAGAGGGATAATCGGGGGTATTACCAATTGCGTTAGGGGATATATCCAGCGTTACACCATCCTTATAATCAAGATGAGCAGACCAAGCGGCCACAATAGCATGCCCCCACTTGAAGAACGCTGAAGGGACGTCAGCCAATTTTGGTGGTGGCCCAGGGTCATGATAAACTTTGAAAGATACGCCATCACGTCTGTAGATACTCCCACTCTGAGTTGGAAGTGCAAAAGGATAAACACCACCCCACTCAGCGCCGAAAAATTCAGGTTCGTTGTCGATGGGTTTACCTGATTGATCGATAAATGTGGTCAATCTTAAAGGCTGCCATCGATCTAAATCGGTAACGTCACCGTTCCCGGGAATTTCCGGGTTGAAAGACAGATTTACCGGTTTGTAATATACATTTGCATAATTACCAGTTTCATTTGCTCCGTCCGAAAGACCAAATCGGCGATAACAATCTGCAATGTAATTACCCATTTCCGGCGCTGATGTATCGGGATTTTCTAATCCAACTAAAGATGTGTCTAACCCGAGGGCGTCCATTAGGCTATCCGCATTGTGTTTGGTTTCAGCATAACCCGGTGAATTTGTAAAACGATGGAGAATCAATCGATGTGCCGAAAAGCTTACTGCCTCCACGACTGAATTTTCGTCATTGTCCGACGACTGTATCAGCGGACAGTTTTCCCCCGCCCTAGAGGTACCCAGTAGCCACGGCGACGCCTCATCATTATAAATACTCCACGCATCGTACATTGCAGCCGATACGTGAAAAAGATTCCTCGCATGGACGGTTGGTCTTGCAAAATCATTTCGTATGGCTTGCAAAATTATTTCATTCCATCTTCGCGCAACCGACTGTGAATTATCAGAGGCCCCTTTGGGAAGGAAGTGGGCCTGCGCGATGATAGGCGCATCATTATCCCCTATCATAATGTTGACTCTGCTGAAAGGAGATCTAATTACGGACCCATTGAGATCTATATTCCAGTGAGAAAACTCATAGTTATTGTCTTTATGCTGCATAGCCTCAATTACAACCTCTTCGCCAACCTGATATTGTCCCGTCCCAGATCCACCATTCACCACCATCCTTTTTGTAAACTCTTCGTCTTGCCTTACAATGAGATGCTGATTTGCAGTAACTGATGACAGTTTCGTCTTGGTGCCATCTGGCCATCGGATGATCAGTTCCTCCACATTTTGGGTGTCACCGAGACCGAAATACGCCTCCGCTGGATTGTGAGAGGCAAAGTTATTGCCAATTCTTACCTCTCGTATCATCAACTTACTACCGATTTTTAACGAGATTTTTGCTCCTACCGCCTGTGTATTTGGAAATCGGCCTTCCAAGCTAACGGTAAGGAAATTCCCCGAGCTACGATTTTCCCAAAGTGTGAATGCGTCAGTTTCATTTTTATGCAACTGAAGAATGTCAACATCTCCATCTCTATCTAAATCAGAGCAAACAATTCCTCTACCTTCCTCGACATCATGTAAACCTATTTCCTGAGACATCTCATCAAAAATTCCGTCTCCCCTATTTACAAAAGCCTTGGATGAATCAGAGCTAAAATTTCCGAACTCATCATGCTTGTGCCAACCATTTGTTTGGTATATGTCTAGATCACCATCATTTTCTAGATCAAGTGCACATGAACCCCATCCCCAACCTCCCGAAGAGATCTGGGAATACTCTGACGCATCCGAAAAAAACCCCTCATCATTTCGATACAAACGGTTCCCGATTTCAGAGAGAAATTCGGGAACACGCGGGCCGCTGGCATCAATCGACGACACAAACCAATCAATATCACCATCGCCATCAAAGTCTCCAACTGCTGATCCCATTCCATTTCCATCCTTTATTACCCCTACATCAGTTACGTTTAAAAATGTTCCGTCTCTGTTATTGATAAATATTTGAGAGTAATAAAAATCTGCTACCATCAATAAATCAGGATAATGGTCATTGTTAATATCGGCAAAAGTTGGTGTAAAGGTATAGTCTAGAGCTGTTTGAGTGATCTTCGGGTTATCAATTAGGAGGATACCAGGGGAGATGTTCGCCGAAAAAGTCATCGCTGAAAATTTGATTCCTTCACTATCTGTGTCATTCCGCCAGAGATGTTCCGTCTCACTGGAGGGCTGACTAGGTGACCGCGGAGTTCCCCAATGTCCAAAAGCCATGTCAAGATCTCCATCGAGATCTACATCAGCGAATGCCGGCGACATTGTATTTCGAGCTTTCATTTGAGATAGACCAGACGCTTCCGTTACATCTAAAAAACGTTCTCCGTTTATATTTTTAAATATTTTTGTAGGATCGCCGTCAAGTCCTGGAAGAACTAAGTCAGGAAAGCGGTCGCCATCAAGGTCTACCAGTGCTGGAGAGCTGTGTCGCCAATTCTCAGTTTCTGATTTCGTATATGCAATGCCCATCTCTGTAGCAATTTCCTCAAATATGAGGCTTCCGAGATTCCGATAGAACAAATTTGGACCGATATCACCTCTTACAATCATTAGGTCTATGTCACCGTCCAGGTCGAAATCACCAGACGCCACTCCACTCGGCAAAATATCGGGGATTTCTGCATTACTCATCGGTTCCATAAATCCGACACCGAACTGAATACCCGATTTTTGTGAGACGTCAACAAACTTAGCCAAGCTCACATCGATACTGCTGTTTTCGATCGATGACAGAGTAATGGAATCAGTGGAGCTGTTTACCGTTTCAGATCCCTGTGTCAAATTTTGCCGTTCAACTACGTCATTAGTCACTTGAGCTATCGCATTTGCACCCGATACCGATAGAGAGGTCGAAAACCCATCCTGTTCTCCCCCGCCCCCGCATGCCACCAGATTAGACACAGTAATCAATACAATAAAAAGGTTACGCATACTTTATATTTTCAAGATAAAATTATCATACGGCTCTCTGGCCAAAGATAGTTATTGTTAGCACAGAAACAGCGCGAATTACACTAGTTTGTTATTCACATATTTTTACGACAGTCTATCCACAACGAATAATAATATGTGAAAGCACATGATAAAAATTCGAGCAATTTTGCTGAGGCATTTGCTTGACTTACACTAAAGTATCGAATTAATCACTTTTATAAAAACACACATTTAAAAAAGCTACCTATTTAATCGTGACCTGCTAGCAAGTTATGATCGAAGCTCCTTACTTGCTTCAGATTTTAGAAATCGTTTCAAAATTTTTCCCGACGCGCTTCTTGGTAGAGGAGCACTTTGCTGTCGCACAAAACTGGGAATCTCGAACTTTGCCAATCTGGTGGCTAGGAAACTCTCCAATGCTTCAGTATCGATTTCACGCTTCACTAGTACGGTCGCCCAAACAAGCTCACCCAAACGATCATCTGGCAACCCATAAACACACGCCTCCATTATATCAGGGTGTTCTAGCAGAGCATCCTCAACGGCAATACAAGCAATATTTTCACCACCCCTAATAATAATGTCCTTAGCTCGATCGACAATAAATAAAAATCCTTCCCGATCAATGGATGCAATATCTCCGGTTCTAAACCAGTCCCCGTCAAAAGCCATGGCGGTCTCCTCCGGGAGATTCCAATAACATCTAAACATTGACGTACCCCGGACTTGAAGTTCTCCAATTGAATTAGGACCTAAAATTTTACCTTCAGCATCAACCACCCTTAGCTCAAGAATCGCAGCACATTGTCCACTACTTGAGGGGCGATCAAGATATGTTTTCCCTAGAATACCAGTGCCAATTGCATTAGTCTCCGTCATCCCCCAACCAGTTGAGGGAACAATATTCTGAGCGAGTTCTCCAATTTTATGGACCTGCGCTGGTGCTCTAGGAGCACCTCCTCCCCCAACCACTAAGAGACCCGACAAGTCCCGAGATTGTCTAGATGCGGCTTGAATAAGGTCACCTGTAAGTGCTGGTGCCGCAGTAAATACAGTAACACGCTCTTGTTCTATCAAGTCCATTCCGGTCTCTGGGTCCCATTTGTACATTAAAATAAGTTTCCTTTGCAATCGGAGACTTGCGAGCATGCCTACATGGGAGCCCGACACATGAAAAAGGGGCACCGACAATAAAAAAGATTCTTGGTAAGAAAGCTTAGGTTGTTCATACTGTCCCAGAAAAGAGCGTAATGCTGCGTCAAGCTCCCACGACAGTAGGGCACTGACAATACTGCGATTAGTTGATACTGCACCCTTAGGTTTTCCAGTGGATCCAGAAGTATAAATGAGTGTGGCGTCGTCGTCTGTATCAATATCGACCCACGGCATCTCACATCCTAAGTGATCACTTACTAATCTAGTATAGTCGTTAGAGTAAATTTTTGTATTTTCTTCAGCTCGCACTCTAATGATCTCTGCATCCGACAGCAACGATGGATCAGCTGACAGGCCATACAAACGCTCGTGATCAACAAAGATCAACTTAGCCTTACAATCCGACAACCCATAAGAAAGCTCTCGCGCACTCCAGAGCGCATTCATTGAAACTGCAATCGCGCCAATCGAGGTTACCGCAAAAAATGCAATAACCCATTCTGGATAGTTTCTCATTGCAATGGCTACCCGATCACCTTTAGCGACCCCAAAGTCCCTAATCATCGCTCTCCCAAGGGCACTGGCATGCCGATACACCTCCTCGAAAGTCATCCGCTCGCCTTCAAAAACAAGATATTCTAAATCGCTCCGCGTTTCCGCATAGAGATCACGAAGGGTCTCAGGCGCATGGGTAAAAACCTTGCAGCGTTGACCTCGTATTTGGGTGAAATTGAGTTCAAATGGCTGACCTCGTCCACATAATTTCTCTATTGCTTCCAGTCGAGTCATGTTAATTTCTAACCTTTTATTTGTAATAAATAATTTGTTTTGAGACTTGGAAATGGTAACACTAAAACCAAATTGATCTCATACCAGTTTTGGAACGACTCTCCGATTAGAAACCAATTTCAAATGGGTCTTTAGATGACAAAAAAACCATACTTGCCACGTCAGTTCTTTTTGCAAAAAAGAGAAACATCTCCAAGAATGTTTGCAGCAGCACAACGATATATACAAGGCCCAAGAATAATTAATGATGTTGGCCACTACCTCTCTCTACTAGAGACAACAAGGGTGGGATTGATGGCATCAAAACGAGGGCACAACGTTATAGGAATAGAAATCTCTTCCAGCCTTAACAAAGCGGGCATAACTTCAATCCCACTTACATTCGGAGGAGAATGCTCACTCAGTGAGATCAACTCACAAGTGGATGCAATGCTTGGGCAAGACATCAGCTGTCTTATTGCAACTGGCGGTGGAAAGCTAATTGATGCGGGCAGAGCCATTGCGTTTCGATTAAATATCCCGGTGGTAATAATTCCCACTATAGCTTCGACGGACGCTCCGTGCTCGGCGTTGTCTGCCATCTATTCTGAAACCGGTGCCCTAAACAATATCGAGTTTTATCCACAGCATCCCGCCATAGTCATTTTAGACACTGATATTATAGTCGGCGCGGGAGAGCGGTACCTTGTCTCTGGTATGGGCGATGCGATGGCTACCTGGTATGAGGCTCGGGTATGCCTTAAAAACCCCAGAACGATAACGGCTTGTGGGGGACGTCCCACGCTAGCATCTTGTGCAATCAGCGAAATATGCGCACAAACTTTGTACAAGTACGGTGAGGCTGCCGCAGCCACTGTAAGGGAATGCCGTAATGACGAAGCAGTTGAACATATTATCGAAGCAAACACGCTACTGAGTGGTTTAGGTTTCGAAAACGGTGGGCTCGCCCTAGCTCATGCTTTGGGTAATTCTTATCCGGAAATACAAATAGTTCACCAAAATTTTATGCATGGAGAAATGGTGTCAATGGGACTCATGGCCCAACTTTGTATGGAGAAATCGGACGATCTAGAAAAGGTAGCCAGCTTTTTTGCGCGAGTTGGTCTACCAATCCACCTCGGGCAAATTTTACTTTCGACAAAAGAACAAAATATTCTCGATGTTCTTATCGAGGCAGCACTGGAAAAGCCAATCGCCCACAATATGCTGATGCCGGTAACACACGAGTCGCTTCGGAAAGCGATTTTAAACGCCCATAATTTTGGTCTCGACATCTGCAAAAAAATAGGTGACACAGCGTATCGGAGATTACATAAATGACATCAAAAGCTGGACCCACTACATATCATGAAATTATCTACGAAGTCGACGGACCTGTAGCGACCATAACAATCAACCGGCCCAGCAAGTTAAACGCTTTGACGGACCTAACACAGGCGGAAATTCGTCATGCACTTGAGTGTTCAGAGCGAAATGGAAAGATTGTAGGAACAATCCTGACCGGTGCGGGCAGAGGATTCTGCTCCGGCGTAGATATGGGCGCACTAACTGAGATGAGCAAGGCAGGAGAATCGACCTGGAAATCGCACGACAACCTTTTAGTAGATCCCGGCAACCCAGACAATGACCCAAACTTCCTTTCCTCTCCAGCCTACTTTCTGGGCTTGCGAAAGCCGCTGATAGCTGCTGTCAATGGCGCTAGTGCAGGGCTTGGATTCAGTTATGCGACCTTCTGTGATCTCCGCTTCGTAGACAGGACGGCAAAATTTTTTACCTCTTTTGGTCCGCGAGGACTGATTGCTGAACATGGAACAAGTTGGATGCTCCCGCGCCTTGTCGGGCCCTCAAATGCGTTAGACCTGCTCTGGACATCGAAACGACTAGATGCGGTCGAGGCCTTTCGGATTGGATACGCAAATCGTCTTTGCGAAACCGGTAAATCTGCTATTGAAGCAAAACAATACTTAACCGAAATCGCCAAAACCTCAGCTCCAATATCCATTATGATGATGAAAAAACAGATCTACCGGCATCTTAATCAAGAGCTTGGAGTGTCTATGGAAGAAACAAAACTATGGATGGAGGAAAGTCTCAAACGAGAAGATTTTAAAGAGGGCGTATCATCTTTCGTTGAGAGGAGAGCTCCAAACTTTCAACCGATCACAGTAGACTAAGCTGCAGATTAAAAGATTACTCAAACGAGGAACAAATAATGACATTCGCTGGATGGGATACCCCTTTAGAACTCGTAAAATACGAACTTACTCAGCTAGGGTATGAGGGTGTAGTTGTGCCGAAAGATCTGAGCGATCAAGTGGCTGAACTTGCCAAGAACAAAGAAAAAAATGATATGAACTTCTCGGCTTTAGAAGAAATATATGATTCTTTGAGCAAACTCAAAGTTTCCTCTGATTTCAACTATGACCAACCATATATCCTTGCAGAAATTCAAAAAAAACGACCAAAAGGTCCCAGACAACTTGCTACTCTCGGTCAAGAAGAGTTGTTTGATAAATTACATGGGGCGTGGACAGGTCGAGCTGCTGGCTGCGCTTTGGGTAAGCCCGTGGAGGGCATAGGCATAAGTGGGAAAGATGGTGTAGTTGGTCGCAAGGTTATCAGGTCATATCTTGAAAATCGAAATCACTGGCCTCTGGATCACTACTTCAGCGGCAAAGATGTTGGTGACCATCTCACAATCTACTGCCCTAAATCTCATCGAGAAAACATCGCATACATGGAACCCGATGACGATATCCACTACACTCTTATCGCGTTAAAAATATTGGAGGAGTATGGACCCCAATTTACATGGCGTCACGTCGCGCACACTTGGAACCAAAGCCTTCCCTACAATGTTATTTGTACCGCAGAGACTCAAGCTATTTTAAACTATAATAATGCTGTTCCACGCAGGGCGAAGTCAAGCTGGGTAACACCAGAGTATACGAGTTCATACCGTAATCCTTACAGGGAGTGGATTGGTGCTCAAATTAGGGCGGACGGCTGGGGTTACGCGTGTGCAGGTAATCCTCAGCTTGCTGCCGAATTTGCCTATCGAGATGCATGCTGGACCCACCGAGCAAATGGTATTTACGGTGAAATGATGTTTGCGGCCATTATAGCGGCAGCTTTTGTGGAATCAAATCCACGCGAACTTATAAATATCGGACTCTCGGAAATACCCAAGAACAGCAAGCTCGCTGAGGCGTCCCGGGCCGCATTGGGCAAAGCTAGTAGTCTTAAGGATTTTCACAGCTACATGGACTGGGTCGAGTCAAATTTTGGTGCACTAAGCGGTGTCCATACTGTTAACAACGCCCTAGTTGTCTTAGGTGCTCTGATTTATGGAGATGGAAATTTTCATAAATCTGTGTGCCTATCCGTCGAGGGCGGCTGGGATACAGATTGCAATGGAGCCACATGTGGCTCCATTTTAGGCGCCATAAAAGGTCATTCGGAACTTAATTCTAGCCTCGTCTCTCCTCTCAATGATACTATTAAACCCAGCGTAATTGGATTCCAAGAAATCACAATGACGGAACTTGCGAAAAGGATGCAGGAGGTGCAAAACACGATATCAGCTTCCATTTAATCGGAGCCTATACCATCAAAATGAAAGCTAAACGTGACCAATAAAGCCAAAAGAAGTCTACTATCAGAATAATAGCGATTAGCGTAGTGATCTGCCTCTTTGCGCAAGTAAACGCAGAGGTACCCTCTTCTGGAGTAAAACCAACTTACCCAAGTAGGTTACTGTGGGGAGACACCCATGTGCATACCCACCTCTCTGCAGATGCATATCCCTTAGGTTCAAGAACCACGCCGGACGAGGCTTATCGATTTGCCAAGGGAGAGCAAGTTATAAGTAATGGGCTCGTTGCCCAGTTAGCAACACCCCTTGATTTTTTGATGGTGTCTGACCACGCGGAAAATATGGGAGTCTTTCCCCGTATAGCGGCTGGAGACCCCAGCTTACTAAAAACCGAATCAGGAAGAACTGTTTTTAAGAAGCTAAAAAATCTTCCCCCTGCAGATGAAGTACTCGCTTCCGAGACGGAGCAAGATTTTAGGGCTGGAGCAGAAGCCCTTAGCGACGGGAAGGCAATGAAGGCATCAGGGTTCATAATCGATAAAGAGTTCAAACAACATGTTTGGCACAGTGTAGTCGATATGGCTGAAAAACATAATGATCCGGGGAATTTTACTACATTTTCCGGCTACGAATACAGCAGCGGCGGCCTGCATCGGAACGTTCTATTTGCCGGTGGACCGGAGCATACCAAGAAAATTATTCCTTTTTCATCAAATGACAGTAACAACCCTGAGGACCTTTGGTCATTCCTCGAGTGGTACATTGAAACTACTGGGAGCGGTGTAATTTCCATCCCCCACAATAGCAACCTGAGTGGCGGAAAGATGTTTGCGTCAGAAACCTTCGACGGTTTACCTCTAACGAAGGGCTATGCTTTGACCCGCTCTTCTATAGAGCCAGTCGTTGAGGTAACGCAGATCAAAGGTGATAGCGAGACTCACCCCTTGCTGTCGCCGCATGACGAATTTGCTAGTTTCGAGGACGTATGGTGGGACGTAGTATCAAGTTATCGCAGTAAAAATTCGTCGAGCGTTTCTGAAAAAAAAATCGCTCAACGATCATTTGTGAGAGCGGCATTAAAAACAGGCCTCGATCAGCAGGCAGACATAGCCGTCAATCCCTTCAAATTCGGGATAATTGGATCCACGGACTCACATACTGGGCTGGCGACAGCAGATGAGAACAATTTCTGGGGTAAAATGGCTACGGACCAACCTAATCCGTTTCGGGCTGCGAGATCATCTATTTTTTCGGCATCAGGTTATGCCGCAATCTGGGCCACCGAAAATACTCGAGCAGCTATTTTTTCTGCATTGAAGCGCCGAGAGGTCTATGCTACAACCGGACCCAGAATCATTCTAAGATTTTTCGGGGGCTGGGATTTTGGAAATGATGATGTTTCAAATCCAAATATCGCAGAGATAGGTTATAAAAAAGGGGTACCAATGGGAGGAGAACTTGTGATGGATCACCGAGAGGGGGTCCCACATTTCCTTATCGCTGCGATGCGGGAGCCGGATGGAGCAAATCTTGACCGTCTTCAAATTATAAAAGGCTGGCGAGATCAACAGGGTAAGCTTCACGAAAAAGTCTATGACGTTGCGTGGTCAGGGGAACGAACTCGTCAGGAAAATGGCAAACTCCCTCCTATAAGATCCACAGTAAACCTATCCACCGCTGATTACCGAAACTCCGTCGGCAGTCCCGCTTTGGAAATAGCCTGGAAAGATCCAGATTTTCATCCTGATGAGTCTGCATTCTATTACGCCAGGGTGTTGCAGATACCTACACCTCGGTGGAACACATACGATGCAAGCGTCTATAGAACTACCTCAAAAAGGCCAAGTTTCGATCCATGGGGAGGGAAAATGGATCCACCACCAACAGTTATTCAAGAGCGCGCTTACTCTTCACCGATATGGTACGAATCAAAATAAACTTCGAAATTCAGAAAAAGATAAGGATAAGATGATGAAATCCCCTGCTAATTTTTGTTAACTAAGAATCCCAAAGTCCTCGGTGGATTTCGTCAGGGTCTACTTCTATCCGGGGGCTCGCGTCAAATATAAGACACTTTCTGTCTGAAGATTGGTATTTAGGCCAATGTGGCAAACCGAAACCATTGGGTTGGCCTGTTCTTGCAAATCCAATTATGGTGTCGGACCAGAGATTAGCCAAACGCCTAACATCTGGGTTATCTCTGTCATGGAAGATATGTCCGCGGGCATCCCTGTTTGCGAAGAGATTAAAGGTAAAGGCCATCTCACAGGAATGGGTAGCCTTGAGCTTTTTGTACTCAGGTAAGTTTGCAGGGTAATCAAAGCGATAAAACCAGCCACCCGGTCCGGCAGCAGAGGAGAGCTCTGCTGCTATTAGACTATTTCTCCGGAACATATCTGTCCAAATCATTTCGTGAAAT
>DDII01000063.1:0-13743 GCA_002338445.1 Cellvibrionales bacterium UBA1854
ATTGATTACTCCAAGGCTGAGCGTGTAGTTCTTAAGTCCGAGCTCGTCTAGCTTGTAGGCTAGACTACCATCTAATTGTCCATAGTCCTTGCTGATTCTCGCACCGCCCGCTTGGGTAGTCTCGTCGAAGTAAGCCTCCCGCCAGTTATAAGCCATACGAGCGCTCAGCGGTCCATTCTCATACATTAATATCGCATTGTAACTATTCTCGGAAAAATCAACCATGCCAATCGGGAAACCGGTATTTGATTCGTTAAATAGGGAGCTGTCAGTGTAGGAGTAATTTGCTTGGACAATAAAGTTACTCCATGGTGCCGGGAGGTGATCAAGGGGCTGATTCACTGCCAACTCGACTCCTTGCACTGTGGAATCACCCACGTTGTCATTAGTCTCCAACTGGTATTTTATGACCGGAGCCCAGGCTGGATTTGTGGACCCATCTTCCAATGTGCGATTTGGAACTGCAGCCTCCTGGTAGTTCGCCCTCGCAAATTCCTCACTCTCACCATTTGTAGCAGCCCTAACGTAGTTCGGGTACGTGCCCGGACAATCGGTGGCACTCGCATATAGGCCGTCGTCAATTGAATCACCCTCTCCTGACTTTACTGAGTAACAATCAAGTTTAAAAGCTAATTCAATCGCATCTTTATAGGACTTATGAAAGATTGCTGCGGAAAATAGACCTCCGTTTTCTGTGTAGTACTCCAATGACGCATCTACTGACGATACAACCTCGGCTTTTAGTTCGGGATTGCCGAGGTCTCCGGCCTGCTCATAGAAACGCAAGATTCCGATAGGTGCCAGATCGAACATTTGCGGACGTCCCATTGCCTTACCCGCCGCGAGACGAAGTAACAGCTTATTATCGAGTAACGGGAATGTGATATTCATGCTGGGGAGAACATTCCGGTAGGCAAATTCTGATGGCCTATCAGCAATCAGTAGCCCTGCACTTCCAGTCTCAGTAACGCCTGCCGCATACTGGTCTGTCTCCACATATCGAAGCCCGAAGTTTCCTATAAATGTAAGTCCGTTGGGCGAGACGCCGTCAAAATTTGCTTTAAAGTAAACAGCACTTGTGTCTTCCTCAACATCGAAGGCCCAGCCAGGATCCAGCGTTAATGGGGTACCTCCAATAGTCTTCATCTCGTCGCCCATGCTCATGATCCATTCGGCATCAATAGTGACGTATGAGACGTCATAGTTACCACTTGCGCCTTCCAATACGTCGTCATAGGGGAAAACTATGATGCGGCTTTCAGAGCACACGCGGGTGTCAGCAGACCATGCTCCTGCAGGACAAAGTAGCTCATCAATTGACGTTTGTGAGGGGTGGGTCCAAGACTTGCCAGCTAGAATCCCATCAGAATCATTTACTTCGTCAGGCCTGTTGCCGTTCCAAGTATCACGGCTACGAGTGCGGCTCCTGCTCCCTTCTCTGGACGCGATTCTTAGACCAAACTCGAGCATATTAATGTTCCCCCAGTCAACCTCATAATCGAAGTCCAGCTTGAACTCTTGTGCCCTTTGATTTGAGTACTGCGGTTGGTAGTTGATCCCTCCCATCCGAAACTGACTTGAATCTAAGGCGTCAAGTCGGTTTTCCTCAGTCAGGGGATCGGATGTCCTAACATGGTTGGTCACATCCAGCACATCTTTTCCGTTTGCAAAATCAAAGCGGGTGAATGGAAGTTGACTGAATCCGTAACTCGCACCCGCATACAATTGGTCCTGAACCTCATCGGCCTCCTGAACCTGCACTTGTGCCTTCACTGTGAGGCGATCTCGGATCTGTTTCTCAAACGTAAAGTGCACAGACGAGCTATCCCCCTCAAAGGGCTGCCGCCGGGGTTGCACAAAAATACCTGCGCCCCGATCATTACTACCATTAGACTTTACATTACCTACAATAGCGGTCATAAGGGTCTGGTTCGGGGTGATTGCGTCCAAGAAATTTGCGGCTCCATCTGCTGGTCGGAAGTCTCGTGTAAGCTGCCGCCCGTTAAGTTGTATGCTGTGTTGGTAGCCAATATCGTAGCGCGTCGACTCCGAGTGGCTGAGGTCAAGTATGAACTCCGACCCGTCGCCTGTCTGAAGCTGAAACGTAGCCTTTGCCGTGTCGGTTTCCCTGTCTTGATCGCGGAGAAAGGTCTGTATGTTACGAGGCCTCCAGATGGCGTCATTGAGCTCGAGTATTTTGCCTGTCCCCTCTTCAATGACCATCGGCTCTCCAGCAACACCATTTCCATCCAAATCGTACACAAAAGCGGTTAGACCTTGTGTATTTCCATGGAGTCCCGACGCGCCTCCAGAGTTGTTCGCCTGCCAACCCCTTACAAACATCGAATCTTGGCGAGCCTTACGTGCCGAATGAGCAAAGTTAAAGAGCGCTCCAAATCGATTGTCATTCCCGAACTGTACGTGTGGAGCTTTAAAATAGAGTGAACCTGCAGGAACGTTCTGGTCACTCCGTGCACCATAAACGTTGTTTAAGTTAAAAGAGACGTACCTTTTGGGGCCACTGTCCAAAGGCTTTCTTGTGTTGAGGCGAACGATAGCACCCAGTCCACCCTCGGTCTCGTCTGCACTGGGGGATTTGATCACTTCGAGGCTTGAAAACATTTCTGCGGGTAACATCGAAAAGTTTGTTACGCCTCTGGAATTTGCGGTCACGTCAGAACCTATTTGAGTTGTTCCATTGAGTTCAACCCTCACATTCGCAATACCTCGCACAGCAATTTCTTCTCCCTCTCCGAAGTCTCTTCCAATCTGCACACCTGTTATGCGTTGGAGGGCCTCGGCAACGTTTCTATCTGGAAGCTTTCCAATATCCTCAGCATTAATAATGTCCCTTATGTCCTGAGCACTCCTTTTTTTATTGATCGCGTCTAGAAGTGATGCTTTTACCCCGGTGACTACAATTTCATCAATTTCCCCACTCTGTTTTGTTTTCTCCTCTTCTTGCGCGATAGTAAATGTTGATGCCAATGCAATATAAAATGCAGCAATCGAAATGCGAATGATTTGTAAAAATGTCAGCGATGTCGATGGATGTAGCATATCTCCCCCAAAAAAGTCGTTTTATAGGATGCGCCCTAAACTTCTGAAATGTGGTCTAAAGAGCAGATTTTATTGTTGTATCGTTTTAGTTATAGTAACGCAGACTGCTACAGAAACCCAACAATTCACGTTGGCATAGGCCAAATTAATTGTCAATAGTTTATTCAACCAGCATTGACTACTTAAACAGACACAAATTCGCAAATTTTTAGCTCAAATGCGCTGTGCATAGTGGTAACCATCGTATTTTTGTATACTCTACTAATTCAGGATTTCGCGATAGCATTTGGTCTTCGGCGCAGTAACGAAATTTTACCTGAGATCTGAGATAAGAATAAAAATTTAATATTTATAACGGGGTGTGTGATGTCTAAGGGAGTGCTAAGTGTCAGGGAAAAAATTGGGTATGGTCTTGGAGATGCTGGATGCAACGTCGTATTTCAGGTGGTGATTAACTACTTAGCAATCTTTTATACAGACGTTGTTGGAATCTCCGCGGCATCTTTGGCTACGATGATGCTGTGTGTCCGGCTGATTGATGGGTTTACAGATCCGATTATGGGAAGTATTGCTGATCGTACTTCATCTTCGCTCGGCAAGTATAGGCCCTACTTGATATGGCTTTCCATACCCTATGCTGTTCTTTTTGTGGCAACATTTTTATCTCCAGACCTCAGTGACCAAGGGAAGATGATATATGCTTTCACTACATATGCACTGCTGATGCTTTGTTATACAGGTATCAATATCCCATACTCCGCACTGGGTGGGGTGATGACTAAAAATATCACAGAGCGAGCCTCCCTCCAGTCGTATCGAATGGCATTGGCAATGGCGGGTGGCGCGGCAGTAGTTTATACCGTTCCAATTCTGGTTGAGTACTTCGGGGTGGGTGATGATGCAGCTGGATACCCCCTAGCAATATTTGTGATGGCTCTTGTTGCCATAGCCTGCTTCTTTTTGTGTTTTATCAGCTCTCAAGAGCGGGTGCCTCACGAACCAGATCAGGATGCTGGTGTCAATATAGGACTCGTATTTAAAGACTTCTTGTCCCTCAGGCACAACTCACAGTTGATCTTAATCTCTTTTTTTACATTCCTTATCCTCGTGGCGGTAGTGATGCGGGGCACAGTTACGGCCTATTACATCAAATATTTCTTTGGCCGAGAGGATCTGGTTAATGATTTTATTACTTGGGGTATGCTCGCTGGGATTGCAGGGGCACTGACAACGAGCTGGTTAACAAAACGTTTTTGCAAGGTAATACTTTTGCGAATTGGTATGGTGTCCATGATTACGTTACACCTTCCCTTTTTGCTTCTTTCGGCAGGCGACGTTTCTTTTGCATTTGGCCTCGCAATTGCAGCCAATTTCCCTCATATGATGGTAATGGCTCTTCTCTTTGCCATGGTGCCGGATACGGTAGAGTATGGAGCACATTTGCTAACGGAAAAAGCGAATAAGATGGCTCTAGCTTTTTCTGGACATCTTTTAGCGCTGAAGTTTGGTATTGCGGCGGGTGGTTCATTGGCATTGGGCTGTCTGGCTTATTTTGGATATGTGGCAAATGCTGAGCAGACTGAGCGTGCCCTCAATGGAATTATGCTTACATATGTGGCTGGACCCGTGGTATGTGGGTTTGTGGTTTTGATGCTACTCCCAAGATATGTACTATCGAATGCGAAGATGCATGAGATTGGTGGGGCACTGAAGAACGTAATTTAGGCACAAAACTATGTTGTACTTGATGGAGTAAGCCCACTATGACGACTTCTAAAAACCAAAATCCAATTTTGAAAGGCTTCAACCCTGATCCGTCGATAGTGCGAGTAGGTGAGGATTACTATGTGGCAACATCTACATTTGAGTGGTATCCCGGTGTGCAGATTCATCACTCTCGGGATTTAGTCAACTGGAGGGTCGTGGCGCAGCCCCTTAACCGTGCGGACCTCCTTGACCTAACAGGAAACCCTGACTCATGTGGAGTCTGGGCGCCATGTCTCTCATATGATGACGGACTTTTCTACTTAATTTATACCGACGTAAAAAGGCACTGCTCAAGCTTCAAGGATGCTCATAATTATCTGACAACGTGCCCCTCAATCGACGGATCTTGGAGCCCAAGGATCTACCTAAACAGCAGTGGTTTTGACCCTTCGCTATTTCATGATGATGGGCGCAAGTGGCTATTGAATATGGTTTGGGATCACAGGCCTGGAAAGAATCCTTTTGGTGGTATATATCTCCAGGAATATGATCACAGGGCTGGGGTGCTGAAGGGGCCCGTGACTAATATCTTCAAGGGAACCTCTCAAGGTCTCACTGAGGCTCCACACATATATAAGCGCAATGGCTATTATTACCTCGTGACGGCAGAGGGAGGTACGGAGTATGAGCATTGCATGGTCTTTGCTCGTTCGAGATCGATAACCGGTCCTTATGAGATCGATCCTCATGGATATTTTTTGACTTCGAAAGATGACACAGCATTGCCTCTGCAACGCTCGGGACATGGTGACATAGTGGAAACACTTGAGGGTGACACTTATGTAGTGCACCTCAGCAGTCGTCCATTACCAGGGACAAGAAGGAGCCCGATGGGGCGTGAAACGGCAATTCAGATGGCACTGTGGGGGGCTGACGATTGGTTGAGGTTAGCCGATGGTGGTAATAAGCCTAATTTGGTGCTGCCAGCGGTCAATCTCCCTCTGCATCCGTGGCCCCGGATTCCCGAGCGGGAGGATTTCGATGGGAATGTTTTGCCGAATCACTTTCAGTGGTTACGGAATCCTGATCCCTCCACTTTTATGGATCTTTCAGCTCGACCCGGATACCTCCGTTTGTACGGCAAGCAGTCGCTTGGCAATTGTTTTGAGCAGGCACTCATAGCAAGGCGTCAACAAGCATTTTGTTTTACTGCGACCACTTGCATTGACTTTGTTCCGTCAACCTTCCAACAGATGGCTGGACTCGTTTGTTACTACAACGGGCATAAATATCACTACCTGTATGTGTCAAGTGACCAAGAGAACGGGCGTCACCTTTCGGTTATGAGTTGTAATGGTGATGTGTCAATGACAGCACATTTTCCGTTGTTTGACTTAGAACCTGACCACAATACAATCAAGCTTGATGATGATAGCACGGTATATTTGAGGGCGAGAGTAGATTATTCTGACCTCCGATTCTCATGGAGTTTAGATGGATCGACATGGCAGGAGTTAGGATTTTTATTAGATTACAGTGTGATTTCGGATGAGGCTGGAAAAGGCGCGGGAAATAGTTTTACAGGAGCTTTTGTTGGCGTTTGTTGCCAAGATATATCCGGTCAAGATACGCTAGCAGACTTCGATTTTTTTGAGTACGTAGAGCACTAGCTTACCAATAACTAATTGGTATGATTAAACTATTGAGCTGGATCTCATTAATCCCTCCTTACTTAGTTGTTGATACCGACTGGGATCAAACTTAAATAGGGATGCTGCTCGATGAGCCCCGCCAACCTGCTTCTCGTTGCAGTCTAAAAGTAATCCAGCCTTCATTATTTTTCGCCGAAAATTTGGTTTATCAAATGACATCCCTAAAATTGACTCATAGAGTCTTTGCAACTCCAAAAGTGTGAATTTTTCTGGAAGAAGATGAAGGCCAATAGGCTCGTGTTGTGTCTTGTGCCGGAGCCGTGCAAGAGCCCACTCAAGTATCTTGTCATGATCAAAAATCAGCATTGGTGTCCCCCCAATCGGAAACCAGTTAACCTCAAGTTCATCTTCGCCCAGGGCTAGTTGATAATCATCAGGCCGAATTAGGGCGCAGAATGCTGTGGTAATTGTAAGGTCATCTGGATACCGATCAATGCTGCTGAAACTCTGAAGCTGCTCGAGGTAAATATTTTTCAACCCAGTCCTCGCTCTAAGCACCCTTGTAGCCGCAATTTCCAAAGTCTCGTTATCTCGCAGCCAATCGCCAGGCAATCCCCACTCTCCAGAAGTTTTACCGGATGCATGTTTTATCAAGAGGACTTTTAGTTGGCTTACTTCACAGCCAAATATTACATTGTCAACGCTAACCATCCGTCGGGCACCCAAACTTGGTGAAAAACGTGTTTCTTGATGCGAGCCGACGGAATCTTTGTCTGTTGACGAAACCACTGATATTGCGTACCCACTGATATAAATTTAGAGGCTATTTCAAGTTAGGACATAATGTTACTACTGGTTAGCATTAGAGAGCAACAGCTGCTGAGTTAGAGTTTTTTTATGTAAGTCTATACACTCTCATATTTGCGCATAAATCGGATAGAAAAACGGGAGAGTTTTATTGAATACACAAGTGGATGAAGATAATAAGATATTTATCGTTTTAATCAGTGCAGTCGCTACCATTGGTGGCTTTCTGTTTGGTTTCGATAGTGGGGTGATTAACGGCACGATTGACGGATTACAAAGCGCTTTTGACTCGGATAGTGCAGGAACTGGTTTCAATGTGGCTAGTATGCTTTTAGGCTGCGCTGTTGGTGCATTTTTTGCGGGTCGTTTGGCCGATCATTTCGGTCGCCGTTCATTGCTTATTTGTTCGGCAATTTTCTTTATTGTGAGTGCTTGGGGTTCTGGTATGGCATCAAGCTCTGTCGAGTTCGTTTTTTATCGCATTCTGGGTGGTCTTGCTGTTGGCGCGGCCTCAGTGATGTCGCCGGCATACATCAGCGAGGTTGCTCCTGCTCGCTACAGGGGTCGATTAACGACCATTCAGCAAATAGCTATTATTGGCGGTTTATTCATGGCTTTTGTGAGTAATTATTTGCTGGCTGATCTCGCGGGTATCTCCACGGCTGAACTTTGGATGGGTTTTTCAGCCTGGCGCTGGATGTTTTGGATGGAGCTGGTGCCTGCCACCATATTTCTGCTAGCGTTATTTTTCATCCCTGAAAGTCCGAGGTTTCTGATCGCGTCGGGTCAGAAGGAAGATGGAAAAAAAGTCTTAGTAAAACTTTATGGTGAAACATTGGGACTAAATAAAGTTCATGAAATTGAGCACTCGCTCGAAGATGATCATCAACCTCGATTGGGAGACCTATTGGACCCATTCACCGGAAAAGTAAGAGGTATTCTCTGGGTCGGCGTCGGACTCGCTGTTTTTCAACAGTTGGTCGGTATCAATGTAGTTTTCTACTATGGCGCGGTGTTGTGGCAGGCGGTTGGATTTTCTGAGGCAGATGCTCTTCTCATTAATGTGATAAGTGGTGCCGTTAGCATCGCTGCATGTCTGATCACAATTGTTTTGGTGGATAAAATCGGAAGAAAACCACTATTGTTATGGGGTTCAGTAGGCATGGCAATAACTCTAGGCATGATGGTGCTTGCATTCGCAAATGGTAAAGTTTTGGAATCAGGCGAACTTGATGTGGGTATCTGGGGTCCCCTTGCACTTGTATCCGCGAATGCTTATGTGTTTGTGTTTAATATGTCATGGGGTCCTGTTATGTGGGTAATGCTTGGAGAAATGTTTCCTAACCAGCTAAGAGGATCGGGTCTTGCAGTGAGTGGCATGATGCAGTGGACTGCTAATTTTTCCATAACTATGACTTTTCCCATTCTTTTGGCGGGTATTGGCCTCGCTGGTGCTTATGGTTTTTACGCCATTAGTGCAGCTGTTTCGGCGCTGTTTGTATTCAGATTTGTGCGGGAAACTAAGGGCATTGAACTTGAAAAAATGGTTGGGTAGTGTTACGAAAATTAATCTCGGTAAATATCATTTCATCGAGATTCTCAACGAAAGCTAAGACTCGTTGTGCGTACATACAGCTTATGGATGGTGGTGGATGGAAGGTTGGCTTTATGTAATGTCAAATGAAAGCCTGCGGCCGGGATTATTAAAAATTGGTCGCAGCAACGACCTACGTCAACATGTCAAAGATTTATACACTCGTGGTGTTGCTGCACCATTTAAGATCGCGTACAGAGGCTTGGTGGAAGACTATGAAGAAGTTGAAAAAAAGGTCCATTATGCATTGGAAGATTGCCGACTTAGTTCCGAGCGTGACTTCTTTGAGTGTTCGATAGCGAGAGCCATCCTTACGATTCAAGAATCAGGTCACATAATGAGTGAAGATGTTTATGTCAAAGACGAACATCAACTTGAAAAAGAAAAGGAAGCGAGAAAACAGGATAAGTTTCGAATACAATACAATGAAAAAACTAAGAAAAATCGTAAGCAGTATATTGAAGATGAAGGTATTTGGTTAGACAAACCAAGTTTTTATATAACGATATTTCTCGGATTGGTAGCTTTTATTTTGTTTCCGCAAATGGACGAATACTTTCGGGATAATAGTGCTATAAAGTGGTTTTTAGCGGCTATTCCTCCTTACATCTATTGGCATTTTGCGTCAAAGAAATATTCTCGGAATTACCGAGAGCTGGAAACTAAAGCCGAAAAACTTTACCCACTCGCAAGTAGTTATGACTCGATACCGGCCTCTGAGAGAGGAGACAACAGCTGCGAGATTGAGAAAGGTGAGCGTTTGTCTGAATCTGAGGAAGTGTCCTCGGTAGAGTTAACGTTTTCCAAAATTAAGAGTAATGATAACATAGTTGAGTCCTCGGAGAGTGAGCCGGAGCCAGTGGTTGCTCAAGTGACTCAGGCTAAGATCAGTTGGGTTTGTCATTACTGTGCGACAGATAATTCATCAGAGCCGGCAAATCAGGTGGTTTGCATCCGATGCAATCGGGCCTCTTCAATGGAGGATATTTGGTGATGGTGCTAATATATGTGTGTAATTCAGTTATAATAAAATATTACGCTCTGACCCGCTTTTGCTTAAGCATAAAAACCTTTATTGCATCTACATGCACGTTTAACCAGCCAATTTCTGTGTCCATAGAGACCGTCTCTCGAGCAATGTTGTCCCAGTAAGTGAGGTATATCGCATCATTGTTAGATTCACGGATATACACTCTGAGGCTCATTGAGAGATTTGCCTCAAAATTGAGTCTTAAAAAAGCTGAGAAGTCTGTTGCTACCATGCTTTCTATGAAAAAGCCAAGTTGTGTCGATTCAATCAGCATTCTTTCAAAACGGTCATTCATGTTTCGGGCTTCGCTGTAAGCACTGACTGTGTTCATAAATTCTCACTAAGGGTGTTGGACCTTAAAAACTACCATAATGATATTGGTCTAAGTTTTTAGAAAATCCAAGTGGTATTTAATACAGTAGAAGATAAGTTAGAGAGCTAACTAAGAACCTAAAATATTTATCTAAACTTATGCTCTGTATTAATTAATCGGCACATGGTCTCATTCTTTTAGGTTATTAAAGCTTGCTAATTTGACTTTTTAAACTCCTGCCGCATAAATAATATTTTTTCTTAATTTGCTCAGTCGGTGGCCAAAAATCAGGACATTATTATCAGTGCTTAAATTTTCCAATTCAGCGGGTGTGGATTAAAAACAAATGTGAATTAATGTTTGCCTTTTTGTTTTATGTGTTTGATTGCCTTTGTGACGCTTATCAATTAGATCAAACAATGTTTTTGCTAAAAACTCGCTTCAAACATGACTGAGATTGCCTATTTTAGTCATTAATAAATCGTTATTTTTTTTGTATCTTGTGCAGAGTGTCCAAACCGACATAAACCTTCCAGGCTGATGCATGCGCAGTAATTTTTTTCGGCAAAAGTTTGCCACGTGCCTAAACTTTGGAAAAATGGTGACGGTTTCATATACATCTTAATTAGAATTATCTTTTAGGGGAAATTTTATATGGATGTAAACACGAATATTTCCGCTCAACGCGCCTCCGGTTACGTTGCAAAAAACGAGCGCGTCATAACAGAGGTTATGCAAAGACTTTCTACTGGAATCAAGATTAATTCGGCTGTAGATGATCCGGCTGGGTGGACGATCTCGTCAAAAATGACCTCAACACTCATCAGTATGAAACAAGCTTTGAGAAATGCCCATGACGGGATATCGATGTTAGAGACTGCTTCCGGAGCTACTACAGAAATGGGCAACATGGTTCAGCGCGTTCGACAGTTAACTCTACAGGGAATAAGCGATAGTTCAACTCCCGCCCAAAGAGCCATGATGCAAAACGAGGCAGATGAGTTAATTGCGGAAATCGACAATATCGCCAAGGACACACAGTTCAATAATAGAAACTTACTTGACGGAAGTGGCAAAAATATTAGTATTCAGACCGGAGATGTTGCGGGTCAGACCTTTAATATCTCCATTGAGTCACTTACCGCTGAGGATCTTCAACTCAAAGGTTTAGACATCATCACTAATTCGTCAGAGGCTTTGTCTAAGGTTGATGCGGCGGTCTCACAAGTTGTTGGGGCACAAGCAGAGTTCGGGGTGCACGTCGCTTTGCTAACCCAAGCCGTAGAAAGTCTTTTAAACAGTTCACTGAGTTTTGAGGCAGCGCGCGGACGGATAATCGACGCGAATTATGCACATGACACGACGACCTTGGCGAGTAAGACTATCATGGGTCAAGCAGCGATGGCCATGGTATCTCAAGCAAATCAACAACCTAAAGCCGTACACCATCTTTTAAAAGTTGAATCTAATAAGAGCTTGTGAAAATTACTGAGGCCCAGCGGTTTTTAATGAATAATTATCCAAATCTCCCGAAACTTATGGTCTATATAGCGGAAGAAACTCAAATGGAACCGATTCGTAAGGATGGGCATCCGTAATAGCTTGCTCAACTCTTTTTGCGGCAGAAATCGGGCACAGCATTTCAATACGATATTCAATTACGTGATTTAAATTATTTTTGCTACCACAAAATGGGTTAGTCTTAGAAGATGGTCGAAACTGACCACGACCTTTTGTTTCCCAGCAGCATTGTTGATACTCATCTTGCTCACCTGCCCCCGCTGCGAATGCAGAGGATTTGACTAATTCCTTGTGTGACTCAGGAACAAAAATTACCAGTTTTACTGTATTGGGATCTAAGTTCAAAGGAACAACCTCTGGGATAACTGTTTTTAAATAATCTGCTACATATGCGCATATAATTGAGGGCTTTTGAAATGAATGAGCTGTCACAAATGACTCGGATCGATATGCAGACATACCCTTAATCATATACTAGCCAAATTATAACAATTTGTCCCCACGGATTGTTTGCATATTTGTGATGATTTTGACACCATGAATTCCTCAAACATAGAGAGGCTTGCGTTATGAGTTTTTTAAATCGCGCAGATTCTAAACAAAATGGTCTTTTCATACTTGCTGTTTTTTTTGTTATTTTCACTGCATCATGCAGTGGTCCGATCAAGGTATTAAAAACGCCTCAGATATTAGAAAAAACAATTCATCCGAGAGACCGTTTGCATGCATATGACAAGAAGATTGGCAAGGTGCTGTCGGTAGGGAGATGTATGGCAAATGGATCTCGATCGATACAGCGGTCTTTGGAGTACACATCTCTCGACCTTCCTGCCCTCATGGGCAAATTTAAAGAGTTGGGTGAAAGGCAAGAAATACTTGATATGGATCGGCAGAGAATTCGCGATGTCATATACAACACGACGGCGAGCCCACAGAAATTGGTGCAACCTTTTTCGCACTTGCAACCATATGCAGACCTCTGGTTTGAAAGCATTACGCCAAATGACTGGCGTGAATTTGACGAGCGTTATGATCAACATATTTCGTTTCTTTATGAAATGGCAGCGCTAGTGATGGATTATCATGACGAAATATTTTTACAGGATCCTGATTTGGATCGAAGCTCGCTCCTCAAACCTATGTTTTGCAGCACAATCCTTGAGACTTTGCTATATGAAAATAAACTCGATCACCCTTCATTTTTTGAACAGGAGTTACTGCATAATACTCTAGATAATGGGATCAGAGAGACTCGATGGAAAAAATATGTTCCAAATTTTTTTGCTGGCTCTAATTTAAAAATTGGCGAGACAGGTGATTCCCATGTCAAGTGGGTTAACCGGTTGGGAGCTTACCAAGACTCATGTGACTGTTATAGACAAGTTCAGCAGAAATATAAGAAAACTGGAGCTCGTTTTTTTAGACAAAGTCAAGTTTTTGGCGACCTTTTGTGTGAGTCTTTGGAAGATCAAGAGGTGACTAATTTAGAAAGTTATAAACGAGAACACATAAGTGCAATAAACGAAAGAAAATCTCAGCCTTTCACCAAGCGGAGTGATTTATTGGACTTCTTCAAGACTGTAAAACCCGACCTAACTCAAGAGCAGAGAGCCATACACTATCAACAGAATTTACAGCGGTACTACGTTTCGTTTTTTAATGTGGCGCGAGCACAGTTTGCAGACTCTATGAAAAATCGGGAGCAGAGCTCTCTTCAGTATTCTCGTGATGCTATGGTGTGCTTATATAATGCACGTGCAAAAATGCGTGGGAATCAATATTTGGCAGCTGATTATGTTCAGTTTGAAAAAGAAAATTAGATTTGCCGAATTCTTTTAGTCGTAATACTATATTTTAAGGCATTCCCAAATGCTTGGAGTAGCGTGTAGAGTGTCGAAAAATGAGGCTGGCTAGTGTTTTACATTGATCAAAAAGAGGTGTTGTTAATTGATGTCCGTTCTCCTCAGGAATGGTCCCAAGGAATTTTAGAGTCTGCTGTTAGAGTCGAGTGGCAGGATATTTCTGCAGCCATATTATCGCTCGCTGAGGCACTTGACCA
>DDII01000063.1:14045-26754 GCA_002338445.1 Cellvibrionales bacterium UBA1854
TCGCTGAGGCACTTGACCAGCCGATAGTGCTGTATTGTCGGAGTGGGTATCGTTCAGAAAAGGCTAAAGTAATTTTAGATAGTTTGGGATTCACGCGAGTTGTAAACGGAGGTTCCTTGTCTGAAACCGAAGAATTTCTAAAATCAGAGTGCTGCGGATGAGGCCTACTATACAGCCAAGATTTGTGGGGGTGATGGAATATGTTAAATAGTTTTCTACTGCTACTCCTTATTGCTATTGTCCTAATGATTGCAAGTTTACTGGTTCTGGTGCACAAGATAAAGGATGTCGAGGAACGTATTAATAGTGGCGAAATCCAACACTGGACCGACCGCAGAGATGATCAAGAACACTAATCATTTTTTGGAAAGCGAGTAAAATTCACTCGTCATGATAGTGAATATTTGCCTAACATCGGGGGTTACAGACGGATTTAGAGACTTGAAACCGAACCACAACGTGTTTGGAAAAAGTGATTATTCAAACGTGGTAAAAAATATGCCTGGCCTCAATTGCATTAATTATAGTTGACATTTGAGGACCCATTTTAAAGTAGTTTCGTGTCACGACGGGAGCGATTACAAACTTAATGTTTAAAAAAAGATATTTTTTTATTGTTTCTGCACTCTTCGTAGTTGCTGTCATCACTACCATCGTTACGATGGAGTCACCCAACCATGGGGCTGTAGTCCATCTCTCATGTGATCGGATAGACAGGGAAGCCGATGGGACTTTAAAAACGGTAATTACCATAAATTCAAAAAATAATACTATGACTTGGAATGGTGGTACTTTTGACAATCTGATAATAAACGAACATCAGTATCAGATTAGAGCGGTGCCCCGAGATCAGTGTAAGAGCAAACTCAGTTGTCCAGATGCTACTATGATTGTCAACAGGATTACATTAGTTGCGAGTAAAGACAGATATCAGGGTTTGCAGCAGGATCGAAATCGGCGATATCAGTGTGAGAAGTCCGAGCGGGTGTGACCTATGAACTCTAGCATTTGGCTACTTTTGCCGTTTCATGACGGAATGTGCACACATGTCATATAGTTTTCCGGTTTTGTCACCACTGAATAAAATTTTTGAGAACACATAACGATCCCCGATTTCTTTTATGGATAAACAGCATTGTCCAGTCCCAGCATAAATTTTGATGTTGGCGTCACTAAAGGGATAGCACACATCCTTTCCTCCCTCCCAAACGCCGGACAGTGTTTGTGAGTTTGCCTTGCCAGTGTAGATATGTGAGTTGGCAAATTCATGCATCCTCGCGGGAGTTATCGATGCATATTTACCCCTAATCTCTGCATGTGCCATTCCAGAGACGAGAAATATTAAGATTATTCTTTTTAACATGATCGAAGTGTCCTCTTTTAATTTTGCTGTCATTCATGTTACATAGTAAGCATAGGTGTTGGAATTCTAAACGACACAATCCTAGTCTCCGGGATTATGCGCTCTTATTATTTGACCAACAAGAGCATTTTGGTTAGCCGCTGTGAATGTATAAGACCCAATATAAAGTTTGGTTAATTAAAGGTCGAGTTTCAATTAAATTGGATTTCCGTAAAAAGACATTGAATGGGTTGTGTCAACTCATAAAAATGTTTATAACAACGGCTGGGCGGTAGACATTGCTTTATCAAGATGAATATTAACTATAAATTGCTCGACAGCGTAAACCAATTACCACTTGAGAGATTCGAGGTGAAGCCTGATGCAAGTATTTTCGAAAGCTGGGATTTCCTTCAACTGGGGGATGGAGAGAATAGTAAATACTTCAGTCGGGGTAGACCAGGAAATCCTGATGCTCGGGGTAAGCAGTTAAAAATTGAGATAGATCTATCAGATTGGCAAAATCAAGATCGGTCTAAGACATATCTAGCGATTGCTCATAAGTTAGATTTCACACGCCAATCGGAGTACGCAGGGAAAATAGCGAAGTGCGATGTTTTTTTTCCGAATGAGCAATATAATTTTGTATCAGATCATTCTGGTGATGCGACATGGGATGGTGAAATTAAGCCCTGCCAGACCGATGATGCGGCTGTGACTGTAGAAATATGTCATGTGCAAGATCAAGAGTTGAATGCTACTGCAAGTGTTAAGTGTGGGTGGCAGGCAAAGTTCTATGTGGTCTCCCGAATCTTGGTTGACAGAGGTCTAATGGAAACGATCTCTGAAGACATAAATTCAGGTAACTTCCAAAGGTTGACAGTAAGTATCCTTATTAGTCCATGGAGACTTCTTGAGGGCACTTTTAAAAATTTGGTGCCGACCGAAAATCCCGTGGATGATGAGGATGGATATGATTTCCCCCAGATATCCGAAACCTGCTGTAGTGACATGTTTCGCTTTACTTTGGAACCCTCACTTGAGGATAGAAAGGTCGAGGGTGAAACGGTTCAACTACTTAGTCGAATCAATGAATTAGTAAATATCATCAGACATTTGAGAACACTTGTTGTTATAAACTCTGCGCTTCTATTCATTATCGTTGTCGGCACTCTCATGCAATAGGTGTCGGACTACTAGCTTCAGACGTGCCAACATTCTCCGGCCCTGTGAGGGGTTTCCGACAGATAGATTCCGGCGTTACACAAATGAAAAGACTTTTTTAACTTCCGTTTTATCATACATTTTACGTTAAGAATTAGACATAGATCCAATTATGAAATTAATGCGAAATAGTTTGAGTGAGAGGCTAGTATGCTCCACAAAGCGACTCAGGGGAGGTGGAATTCGCTAAAGTATATTTTAATCTCTCCATTGAAAATCTTTTTTAGAATTTAGCAGATTGCTATCTGTTAGCAAGACACCGCCTTGTGAGACCTATCACAAACAATATGAATGCAACATTTTTGGAGCAAAATGAAACACATCTATAGTAAAAATGAGATCAGTAGCTCGCAGGTGGTAGTAGTATGCTGTCTTATCCTCATTTCATTTGTCATACAAGGTTGCACAATACCTCTGCGTAAGCCACCTATCAATTTGATTCAAACCACTGGTGGAGTGGTTTCCGGCCATGATTCAATTATTGGTGGAAAGCCCCTTAAAACATGGGTAGATATCCCCTATGCGCAACCGCCCACAGATGACTTGCGATGGCGAGCCCCGCGCGCTTTAGCTAAGACATCTAAAAAATTTGTACCGCCTGAGGTAACGGCATGCGTTCAAGAGTCAAGTGCTTATGGTGCTGTGCAAGGAGATGGCATAGTAGGGAGCGAAGATTGTTTGTATCTAGACATTCGATCACCGGTGGATGTGTCAAATGGATCGCTTCCTGTAATGGTCTGGATTCATGGAGGAGGAAATGTAACAGGCTCAAAAGATTATTATGATTTTTCTCGCCTGGTCGTCGAGGAAGAGCTGGTCGTAGTGAGCATTAATTATCGGTTGGGAGCTCTTGGATGGTTTACTCACCCGGCGATCCAAAAGTTCCAGACAGGTGTTGATCAGTCCTCGAACTTCGGTACTTTAGACATAATTGAAGCTCTTCACTGGATAAAACAAAACATCGATAAATTTGGAGGAAATCCTGGAAATGTTACGATTTTCGGAGAGTCCGCGGGCGGGCATAATGTCTTAGCTTTGCTTGTGTCCCCTCAAGCCAAAGGGTTATTTCACAAAGCGATTATTCAATCTGGTTACACCAGTAGTGCTTCATTAGAGAGCGCTTACAACAAAAATGCCGAGGACCCATTGGTCCATCGCGGATCTTGGCAGATGACTCACAGGTTGTTGCCACATAGACAATCAACATTGCCAAATTATCATGACGATCTAGAGCAGCTGAGTGGCATCCGAGAAAGTTTGAGGGCTTTGGATGCCAAAGATTTGATCAGTGCATATACCCAGTACCGAGATGAAGACTACATGCCTCTTACCACATCTGACGGAATTGTGATTCCAAAGGAAGGGCTCGAAACAGCTTTAAAAAACCCACAGTACATAAAGGATGTGGCTGTAATTGCAGGTAGTACTCGGGATGAGCTCTCTTTCTGGCTTGGAACCCACAGATACTTTGTCGAAGAGTATTATCCCTACACGAGGTTCCTCCCGAAAGGTTTGAGATTGAGGGATAAAGAACTTTATAAATTTTGGCGTAACATCCGTTCACACGCATGGAAGCTGCGGGGCGTTGATCATGTTTTAAATGCGCTAGAGGTGGCTGGCTACCAATCGTTATATGCCTATCGATTTGACTGGGATGATCAAAAACGTTCCATGTTTGCAGATATCCCAGAAATTATGGGAGCGGCACATGCTACAGATGTCGCATTTCTGACAGGGCGGTACCTCTATGGCCCTATTAGTGGCTATATGTATCCCAAGAGTCGGTCTCGCGATCAAATGGAAAGAACTATGATGCGGGCCTGGAGTGACTTTGCACGTTTTGGAAATCCCAATAAGAGGTTGCCGTTGAATTGGGAAAAATATAATCAAGATCGGGGCGAGTTCTTAATGCTAGACAAAGATGAGGATCTAAAAATGGGCTTTGAGACAGAAACTATGGCTTCCCTATTAAAGAAGGTTGCAGATTCTGTCTTATTGGGATCGTTTCAAAAATGTCTCCTCGTATGGGAGTCACTAGTAAATATCGGTGACCCGGACATCAACCTTTATAACGCTTGGGAAGATGGTGTCTGTTCGGCTTATGATATTATTTTTGAGAGAAAGAAAATTTCCGCGCAATTAAAACGCGAACACGGTGGTATCTCGGTTTTTGAGTAACGGTGTATTGGGCCTTTTGGTAAAACTTTCTGTGCTCTGAAGTTTTGTCTATTGATGAAGGTGTCAAAGTCAACTTTGTGCTCATTTGTCGAAAGTTTGGAACTTGTCATGACGACTTTAATAGATGGAGACTACTATGGAACAATATCGAGCGCCTCAAAGAGACATTTCTTTTATTCTGGAGGAATTAGTTGGCTACGAGGAGCATTGTAAGTTGCCGGGTTTCGAGCACGCAACGACAGATGTTGTGAATGCAGTTTTGACGCAAGGAGCGAAATTCTTTGAGGATGTTGTAGCCCCAACAAATTCTGTCGCTGATGAGGAGGGTGCCTCTCTGCATGAGCAAGGAGTCCGAGCAGCACCGATATTTCAACATGTTTATGAGAGAATAGTTGATGAGGGATGGCATTGTCTTAACGGTGATGTCGATCTTGGTGGTGCCGGATTACCTAGTGTGGTCGATCTCGCTAATCAAGAGATGCTGCAATCCTCCAATATGGCGCTTAGCCTGTTACCTATGCTTTCACGCGGTGTTATTCATGCACTAACTTTGTTTGGTTCCGAGGCACAAAAGAAGAAATATTTGAAAAAATTGATTACCGGACGCTGGACAGGGACGATGAATCTTACTGAGTCTCAGGCAGGCAGTGATTTATCGCTAATCCAAACTAAGGCTAGGCAATGCGGAGATCATTATTTGGTTACGGGTCAAAAAGTATATATTACTTGGGGCGATCATGATTTGTCAGAAAACGTAATTCACCTTGTGCTGGCACGGATTGTAGGTGCTCCTGAGGGGAATGATGGAATCTCACTATTCATTGTTCCAAAGTTTTTGGTTCATAATAACGGTACACTTGGGTTGCGTAACGATGTGTTTGCTATAGGTCTTGAAAAAAAGCTAGGAATCAATGCTAGTCCTACCTGTACCATGTCTTTTGGAGAAAAAGACGGGGCGGTCGGCTACCTGGTTGGTAAGAAAAATCAGGGGTTAATGTGTATGTTTGCGATGATGAATAATGCGCGGTTGTCTGTCGGTCATCAGGGAGTAGCTATCGGAGAACGTGCATTTCAGAAGGCGGTCCAGTATGCCCTTGGGAGGGTTCAAGGTTCGTTATCTGGTGGGATTGCCCCAGTTCCGATTATTAATCATCCGGATGTAAAGCGAATGCTTTTGTTAATGCGTGCTTTAATTGATGCTGGTCGCGCGTTGTCCTTTTTTACCGTTGCTGCCGAAGATAGGAGCACTCGCCATCCAAATGAGGCAGTGAGAGAAAGAGATTCTATGTGGGTAGAAATATTGACTCCGATAGTAAAAGGATGGTGCACTGAAATCTCAATGGAGGTCACATCTTTGGGAGTTCAAGTTCATGGCGGTATGGGTTTTATAGAGTCGACAGGTGCTTCTCAACTTATGCGAGACTGTCGAATCTTGCCAATTTACGAGGGTACTAATGGCATTCAGGCTCTTGATTTTGTGGGGAGAAAGTGTATACGTGATGGAGGTAGTGGATTGTCCTCGATAGTCGACGAAATGCGTAAAACTGTTGAGGCTACTGAAACAGAGAGTGGAAGGCTAATGGTGTTGCTTGATTCTTTGAAATGTGCCGAGAATCAATGCATCACTGCCATGAATGAGGTTTTAACTCGACCTAGGCGGGGCCCTGAAATTGCATATAATTTTTTGATGGTTTTCGGGAATTCCTTAGGCTTTTGGTTGCTTGTTAAATTGGCCATTTCGGCGCAACGCTTTATTGATGAGGGATGTCAAGATCCTTTGTATGAGCAGAAGATTGTCACTGCTCAGTTTTTTGCGGATCATATACTTTGCCGAAATGATGGCTTTCTTAAAAGTATTTTTGCTGAAGAGAGTGTTTTTGGTCAGTTAAGTAGCGATCATTTTATCCGACCATGACTATTGACTGGAAGCGTCGCAGTGCTAACTCTGGGGGAGAATCAATAAACATTTTCTCGAATCGTGTGATAAACTTTGACTAAGAAAAAATATTTAATTCAATCAGACAACATATTAGATATATGGATTGGGAATCAGCAATGCAAAATGTGACGATTACTGAGGCGGCTCAGGAGTATTTAGCAAGTTTGCTAGAAAAACAGGATTGTGCAGACATAGGTATAAGGATGTTCATCAGTGATCCTGGAACGCCCAAGGCGGAGACGTGTATCGCTTACAGTCGACCGGGTGAGCATAATGAAGATGACCTTGTGGTCGAATATGGGGCGTTTAATGCTTATTTTGAACAGCGAAGTATTCCATTTTTAGAGGATGCCAAGGTAGATTATTCAGCCGATAAATTTGGTGGTCAACTAACTATCAGGGCGCCCAATTCCCGTCTGCCCAATGTCAGTGATGATAGTCCCGTTGAAGATCGAGTTAATTATCTACTATACAGCGAGATTAATCCCAGTTTAGCTGCCCATGGAGGCGAAGTATCACTCGAGAAAATAGATGATGGGTTTGCGGTGTTAAGGTTTGGCGGAGGTTGTCAAGGGTGTGCAGCAGTTGATTTGACGCTCAAGGAAGGTGTTGAAAAGAATTTGTTAGAAAAGATACCAGAACTAAAAGGCGTGAGAGACGCTACGGATCACAGTGACAGCACAAATGCCTACTTTAGGTAGTGTTTCTTCCCTCGACGTAATATTTTGATCTTCACACTGTTACGATTTGATTAGCCGCGATGAGTTGTCCTTTAGCAGCGGCTTTTTGGAAAGACTCAATTTGATTAAAGTTCATGTAATTGTAGATTTCCTCTGCCATCGGGTCGATTTGAGATGCGAAAGTGAAATATTCTGCGGGTGTTGGTATCCGTCCCAAGATACCTCCAATTGACGCTAATTCAGCAGACGTAAGGTACACGTTTGCGCCATCGCCAAGACGATTGGGAAAGTTACGCGTCGATGTTGAGAGTACGGTTGCTCCCGCTAAAACTCGAGCTTGATTGCCCATACACAATGAGCATCCCGGCATTTCGGTGCGGGCGCCGACCTTCCCAAAAATATTATAGTAACCTTCTTGCATAAGGGTATGCGCGTCCATCCTTGTTGGTGGACATATCCAGAACCTAGATTTCACCTCTGCAGCGTTGTCAAGCAACTTGCCCGTTGCTCTAAAGTGTCCTATATTCGTCATGCAAGACCCGATAAAAATCTCGTCAACACTGTCGCCCGCTACGTCAGATAAGAGTCGAGCATCATCTGGGTCATTTGGGCAGCAGACTATTGGCTCTTTGATCTCAGATAAATTAATTTCAATAACGCTAGTGTACTCCGCGTTGTCATCAGCTTTCAGGAGAGTTGGATTTTTTACCCATTCTTCCATTTTTTGAACTCGTCGCTCAAGAGTTCTTACGTCCCCATAACCCTCGGATATCATCCAGCGAAGAAGTACCACATTTGATCTTAAGTATTCTGTAACAGATTTCTCGCTTAATGAAATTGTGCAACCTGCTGCGGATCGTTCGGCGGACGCATCGGAAAGCTCAAATGCTTGCTCTACCGTAAGCGATTCTAAACCTTCAATTTCTAAAATTCTGCCAGAAAAAATATTCTTTTTCCCTTTTTTATCCACGGTAAGGAGGCCTTCTTGGATTGCATAGTAAGGAATCGCATGCACCAGATCTCTTAATGTTATTCCCGGTTGCATCACACCTTTAAAACGCACGAGAACTGATTCTGGCATATCTAGAGGCATCACACCGGTTGCAGCGGCAAAGGCAACGAGGCCTGAACCTCCTGGGAAAGAGATGCCCATTGGAAATCGTGTGTGAGAGTCTCCGCCAGTTCCAACCGTATCTGGCAGTAACATCCGATTTAACCAGCTGTGGATGATGCCATCGCCAGGTCGGAGCGAGACACCTCCTCTGTTAATAATAAAATCAGGCAGAGTATGTTGTGTATCGATATCAACGGGTTTTGGATAGGCGGCGGTGTGGCAAAATGACTGCATTACTAGATCACTAGAAAATCCAAGACAAGCAAGATCTTTCAGTTCATCTCGTGTCATTGGACCCGTGGTATCCTGAGAACCGACCGTAGTCATTTTAGGCTCACAATAAGTTCCTGGTCGCACCCCTTTAGCGCCACATGCTTTGCCAACAATTTTTTGGGCTAGTGTGTATCCTTGTCTGGTATATTGAGTCTCTGTGGGTTTTCTAAAAACGTCAGATATTGGGAGCTTTAAGTATTCCCTCGCACTTTGGGTGAGACCCCTGCCTATTATTAAGTTAATCCTGCCCTGTGCCCGCACTTCATCAAGAATTACCTCTGATTTGTGTTCGAATTGGGCCAGTAGATCACCATTTTCATTTAAAATTTTACCCTCATATGGACGAATTTCAATGATATCTCCATAATGTATGTTGTCCACTGGCGCCTCTATTGCTAGTGCCCCCGCGTCTTCCATGGTATTAAAGAAAATAGGAGCGATTTTACTTCCTATGCAGATTCCACCTGATCGCTTATTGGGCACTCCAGCCATATCATCCCCAAAAAACCAGAGCATAGAATTTGTCGCAGATTTTCTGGATGACCCTGTTCCAACTACATCGCCCACAAACGCGACGGGAAGTCCTTTGTTGAGGATTTCTTGTATTTGTGACAACGGACCGGTTTCCCCGGGTTCATCTGGATTTAATCCATCACGCGGCATCTTATACATAGCGCGTGCATGAAGCGGAATGTCTGGCCGAGACCACGCGTCTTGCGCTGGGGACAAATCATCAGTGTTAGTTTCTCCAACACATTTAAACACCACGGCTTTTAGGCTCTTAGGTAAGGGTTTTTTGCTTGTGAACCATTCAGCGTTAGCCCAAGACTGTATTACTTCCGCAGCATAAATATTTCCTCGGTCTGCTTTAGATGCTACATCATGGAAGGCATCGAAAATCAACAATGTTGACTTTAATTGTTCAGCGGCAAGTTCAGCTAACTGGTTATCGTCCAAGAGATTGATCAGCGTTGCAACGTTATAACCCCCATGCATTTGGCCTAAAAGGATTACCGATTGCTCTCGGCCGATAATTGGACAAATTGTCTTTCCCTGGGCTATTGCAGTAAGAAATCCAGCTTTGACATAAGCAGATTCGTCAACCCCGGGCGGAACGCGGTTAGTGATGAGATCAATTAGATAATCTTCTTCCCCGGCAGGCGGATTTTTTAGTAATTCTGTTAATTGAGATGTCCATTCAGGGCTAAGCGGTTTCGGAGGAATACCCAGTCTTTGTCTTTCTTGAATGTGTGCACGGTAAGCTTCTAACAAAACAGTGACCTCTTATCTGTTAAAGGTGGTAGGAATAACACGAGACTGACGTTGTGGCAAATGCAGCCCAAAATTATATCTAATCTTTCTTTTGGTTAACAGAGCCTTATGGGTATTGTCATTTAAATAATGTTCCTTAATAGTTTTAAATTGTATTTTGCTTAGAATATTTATCTTAATTAAAATTTCGCTCTCAAATTTATTAAGTTTTTCTCCGCCGAGCTTACCAGATTGCACTAATGGAATACATGATGCATCTGGTATCGAACTTTTTGTGAACTACTTTATGTTACACTTTTTTGTGATTATCCCATTTTGCAGCGAGAAAATAACTACAACTTTGATAGGATATCATCAACAAATTCGCAACATGTTTTGAGGGTTATATGTTAGCAGAGCTATCAGAAATATTGACTTTTTTACCCTGTGCCACGCCGGAGGCATGGGTCGCCAACGCATTAGAAAACCAGGACCTTCTCTTGATAGATCATGCTAATTGTGAAAAAAAAGCTGCTATGAATGCGATTCAACTCACTTTTCGCCATAACAGCAACTTTGCTTTCCTAAACAAAATGTCTCGTCTCGCCCGGGAAGAAATGCGGCATTTCGAACAAGTTATTGCAATCATGGAAAAGCGAAAGATAACTTACCGGCATCTGTCTGCATCTCGGTATGCATCTAACTTGCACAAATTGATTCGAGATGGGCAAAAAGAGAGGTTGGTGGATATGCTCATTATAGGTGCTTATATAGAAGCGCGCTCGTGTGAGCGATTCGCGAGAATTGCATCTGAACTCGATGAAGAGTTGTGTAAATTTTACTCGTCACTGCTGAAATCAGAGGCGCGTCATTACAAAGACTACCTTGCGTTGGCGAGGCAGGTGACGTGTGAATCGATGTTGAATGAAAGAATTAATACTTTTGGATCCCTCGAACGAGAGATAATTGAGTCTCCGGACCATGAGTTTCGGTTTCACTCAGGTCCTGTTCCAACTCGATCAAGCTTGCTTTGATGCTCGTAACTTGAATGCCTCAAACAAAGTCGCTTTAAAATGACTGTGTCGATTAAAACTATCTTGCTTAAAATATGTTGTTACTTCACTAGGAGTCGGGAAATTCTTGGGTTCTAGCGCCCGTGTAAAGTTGCCTCGGTCTGCCTATTCTATAAGGATTGCTGATCATTTCATTCCAGTGAGAAATCCAACCAACCGTTCGTCCAGTTGCAAATATTACAGTAAACATCTCAACTGGTATCCCAAGTGCTTTGAGGATTATACCCGAGTAAAAGTCGACATTTGGATATAGTTTTTTCTCGACGAAATAATCATCCTCTAAGGCTATCTGTTCAAGCTTTTTGGCGAGCTTAAATAGGGGATCATTCTCCAGACCTAGGACAGATAGCACCTCATCACAGCTCTCTCTCATAACGGTTGCTCGAGGATCATAATTTTTGTATACCCTATGACCGAACCCCATTAGACGGAATGGGTCCTGTTTGTCTTTTGCTCGCTTTAGATATTGCGGGATATTTTTTTCGTCGCCTATTTCATTAAGCATGTTGAGAACAGCTTCATTAGCCCCACCATGAGCTGGACCCCAAAGCGCGGCTATGCCCGCCGCTATACATGCAAAAGGATTGGCTCCTGACGATCCAGCTAATCTGACCGTTGAAGTCGATGCATTTTGTTCATGATCTGCGTGCAGAAGGAATATTCGATCCATTGCCTTTGTCAAGGCTGGATGAACTTTGTACTCTTCACATGGTGTTCCGAACATCATATGTAAAAAGTTCTCCGCATAAGATAATGAATTGTCCGGGTACACATAAGGTTGGCCTATGTAATGCTTGTGGCACATTGCAGCCATTGTTGGCATCTTGGCTATTAACCGATGAGCTGAAATTGTTCTTTGTTGTTGATCGGTTATATCTAGCGAATCATGATAAAAAGAGGACATTGCGCCTACCAAGCCGCACAGCATAGCCATTGGATGGGCATCATAGCGAAACCCGCTAATGAAAAGCTCAATTGATCGATTGACCATGGTGTGGTAACGGATTGTTCGTTCAAAATCTACCTTCTGCTCGGCGGTTGGTAAACTCCCTTCAAAAAGTAGGTAGCAGACCTCAAGGTAATCAGATTTTTCAGCCAAAATCTCAATGGGATATCCGCGGTGTAACAGGATGCCCCTTTCGCCATCAATATAGGTGATGTCAGACTGGCACGCAGCAGTGGAGGAAAATCCTGGATCATATGTAAATAGCCCATTACCACCGAGTTGTCCAATGTCAATCACGTCGTATCCCAATGAACCCTCGAGTATTGGCAGCTCAATTACCGCCTTCCCATCAACAGAAAGTTTTGCGGATCGTTTTGTCATACATCTCATCTCCATCTACAGTTAAGCTTTGTTTTGATTAGCCAGTGTAACAACTATAGATCGTACGATTGGATTGTCAACTGGGGTACATTTTTTCGTCGTTGTTATTTGGAGTAGCATTTTATGCGTATGATTAATTTTATTACCCTGCTGAGGTACAGATTATTTTTTATATTGGCATCTACGAGGATAGTGAATCAGTTGTAATTTTAGGTAATTGAAATCTTCCAAAGTCCCAACTATACTCGGCGCACATTTGGAAAGTAGATTCAGATGGGTATAATCCGCCCAGATAAGGCGGCACACTT
>DDII01000063.1:27138-35226 GCA_002338445.1 Cellvibrionales bacterium UBA1854
AAAAAAAGAGACCGATGAATCTTGATCTTGGTACGATTAGGCTACCCGTAACGTCTTATGTTTCTATTCTACATCGTATTTCTGGTGTATTTATGTTCTTTGCGGTTGCAGTATTAATTTGGCTGTTTGATATGAGCTTGTCTTCGGAAGAAGGATATTTATTTGTGGTTGAGATTTTTAATAATCTTTTGGCTCAAATTATAATTTTCAGCGCACTATCAGCACTCGCATACCACATATCCACAGGAATTCGCCATCTCGTCATGGATTTTGGTTTTGCAGAAGATTTTCGAGCGGGTCGAATATCTGCGCTAATTGCTCTCTTGGTTGCTTTTTTCTTAATTGTTTTGATAGCTGCATGGATATATGTGTGAGTGGATTAACTCTATTTTTTTTGCGTAGTGGATCAAATAAGTGGCTGCTGCAAAGATTTGCAGCGGTGATTGTATTGTCATACATAGCATTCCTAGTTTGTCTATTGATAATGCATCGTGAAATGGATTATTACGAGTGGGTTAATTTGAATAAAGCAATGCCAATGCGCTTTTTTAGTTTCTTGACAGCTCTTTCATTGTCAGTGCATGCGTGGATTGGTATGTGGTGCGTCGTTACAGATTATATAACAGTCAGGTTGATTGGCCCAAAAGCCGATTTAATTCGTAAAATTTGTGTTTTTTTCATAACCATAGTTTCCACTGTGTACGTTCTTTGGGTTCTGCAAGTGATTTGGAGCATATAAATTAATGAAAACACTCAGTTTCGACGCGGTTATAGTTGGTGGCGGAGGTTCGGGTATGCGCGCTGCTCTTCAATTGTCTCAGTCTGGGTATAAGACAGCGGTGATAACTAAGGTGTTCCCTACTAGGTCTCATACCGTCTCTGCGCAGGGCGGTATTACTTGTGCGATAGCAAGTGACGATCCAGATGATCAGTGGCAATGGCATATGTATGACACGGTGAAGGGATCAGATTTTATTGGGGATCAAGAAGCCATCGAATATATGTGCTCGACGGGACCTGAGGCAGTCTTTGAGCTGGAGCACATGGGTCTTCCGTTCTCTCGAACCGAGTCAGGAAGGATATACCAAAGACCGTTCGGAGGGCAGTCAAAAGACTTCGGTAAGGGTGGGCAAGCAGCGAGAACATGTGCAGCGGCTGACAGGACGGGGCACGCGCTACTTCACACCTTGTATCAAGGAAATCTTAAAAATAAAACCGAGTTCTTAAACGAGTGGTTTGCGGTTGATCTCGTGAAAAATGATGATAACGCCGTTGTAGGCGTAGTGGCGCTTGACATAGAAAGTGGCGAAGTTTTTTTCGTGAAGAGTAAAGCAACCGTATTTGCCACTGGCGGTGCAGGGCGTATCTATGCATCGACGACAAATGCGCATATCTGTACTGGCGATGGTATCGGTATGGCTCTTCGGGCGGGTTATCCAGTACAAGATATCGAGATGTGGCAGTTCCATCCAACGGGAATTGCGGGCGCTGGAACTCTTGTTACTGAGGGCTGTCGAGGTGAAGGGGGCTACCTCATCAACAAACATGGCGAGAGGTTTATGGAAAGATATGCTCCTAATGCAAAAGACTTGGCTGGGCGTGATGTCGTCGCCAGGTCTATGGTAATGGAGATTCTGGAGGGTAGAGGATGCGGTGAATCCGGTGACTATGTATTTTTAAAGCTCGATCACTTGGGAGAGGACATCTTGAACGCGAAACTACCGGGGATCTTAGAGTTGTCTCGAACGTTTGCTCACGCAGATCCAGTCGTCGAACCCATTCCTGTTGTGCCGACTTGCCACTACATGATGGGTGGCATTCCAACTAACACAAATGGACAAGCCTTGACGGTAGGTGCTGATGGCTCGGATAAAATTATTGAAGGTTTCTATGCATGTGGAGAGGCAGCATGTGTATCGGTGCACGGAGCCAATAGGTTAGGTGGGAATTCGCTACTTGATCTAGTAGTGTTTGGTAGGGCTTCAGGTTTGTTCATTGAGAATGCACTACGTGATGGTATTGAGCTCGGTGAGCCAACAAAAGAGAATATTGAAACGGCCACAATTGGTCTCAACGCCCTCAACGGGTCAGTTGGCGGAGAGAAGGCGTCAACCCTGAGAGCAGAGTTACAAACTATCATGCAAAATTTCTTTGGCGTATTCCGTAGGGGTGATTTGATGCGTGATGGAATTATAGAGTTGCAGTCTTTGAAGCATCGAATCGATAATGTAGCCCTTGATGACAAAAGTATGGTGTTTAACACGGCAAGGATTGAAGCTCTTGAACTAAGAAATTTATACGCAGTGGCGGAGGCAACCGCAATAACGGCAGAGGCTCGTACGGAGAGTCGCGGAGCGCACGCGCGCGAGGATTATCAGGAGCGAGATGATGAAAATTGGTTATGCCACTCAATGTTTTTTCCAGACGAAAAACGCGTGGGAAAACGCAATGTCAACTTCTCGTTAAAGTCACGGGAGCCTTTTGAACCAGCAGTCAGAACTTACTGACACGGTTGGGCTGAGGAAGGAGAATTATTGTATGTTGACAGTAAGTATCTATCGTTACAACCCAGAGACTGACAAATACCCGTATATGCAAGATTTCGAATTCGATGCATTCGGAAAGGACCTGATGGTGCTTGATGTTTTGGAGAAGCTTAAGGTTGAAGACCCAAGCTTGGTGTTTCGCCGTTCTTGCAGGGAGGGAGTATGCGGTTCAGATGGTATGAATATATCTGGCAAGAATGGTTTAGCATGTATCACACCACTATCTGAGGCTATCAGAAATAACAAGATTACTATCAGGCCACTCCCTGGACTTCCGGTGATCAGAGATCTCGTAATTGATATGAAACAGTTTTATGTACAGTATGAAAAAATCGAGCCGTACATGGTCAATGATAGTCCAGCTCCTCAAATTGAAAGGCTTCAATCTCAGGAAGAAAGGGCTAAGCTCGACGGCTTATATGAATGCATCCTGTGTGCTTGCTGTTCTACAGCTTGCCCATCATTTTGGTGGAATCCTGACAAGTTTATTGGTCCATCGGGGCTGCTTCAAGCTTATCGATTTTTAGCCGACAGTCGTGATACTTCAACAGAAGAAAGACTTTCGAAATTAGATGATCCATTCAGCGTCTTTCGCTGTCATGGAATTATGAATTGCGTTCAAGTGTGTCCTAAGGGCCTTAACCCCACGCGTGCCATCGGTCACATACGTAATATGTTGATTAGAGGAGCTACTTAGGGTTTAATTTCTCATCGTCCACACCTGCTGGTGGGGTGTTAGGGTAATTTTCACCCACAAGGAAAGCCTTCAAATGTCCGAAAGCCTTATGGCACAATTTCTTTCTTCCTCCCATTTTTCGGGGGGCAATGCGGCATACGTAGAAGACCTCTACGACGAATACTTGCATGAACCGGCCGCGGTTTCTGAAGAGTGGAGGAGATTCTTTGACCAGCTTCCAAAGACTAATGGCTCATCTAGGTCTGATGTCTCCCACGCCACAATCGTCCAGCATTTTGAGCTGCTTGGACGACGCAAGGCTCGGCCGACTCCTCCGCCGGGTTCTGGTGGAATATATCTCCAGCACGAGCGAAAGCAGGTTCGTGTGGTGCAATTAATAAGCTCTTACAGGTTCCGTGGACATCAAAAAGCAAATTTGGACCCTTTGGGCTTAATGGTTCGGCAAAAAGTACGCGATCTTGAATTAAACTTTCATGGTCTTACCCCTGCGGATTTAGATACTACATTTCAGACGTCTCCCCTTTATATAGGTAAGGAAGAGGCAACCCTTAGGGAGATAATTGATACGCTTGAGGAGACATATTGCCGGAATTTGGGCCCAGAGTTTATGCATATCACTTCATTCGATGAAAAGCAGTGGCTCGCTCGTCGGTTTGAAAGCGTCAGGTCAAAACCTACTTATGATAATGCCGCAAGAATTGATGTGCTCAATAGACTCACTGCAGCTGAGGGTTTAGAGAAACACTTAGACTCAAAATACCCCGGAACCAAGAGGTTTGGGCTTGAAGGCGGAGAAAGTTTGATTCCAATGCTTGATTGCTTGGTAAGAAGATCGGGTCAATATGGATGTAAAGAAATAGTAATGGCGATGGCCCACAGGGGGAGATTGAATGTTTTGGTAAATATTTTGGGTAAAAATCCCGCCGAAATGTTTGAAGAATTTGAAGGGAAAAGGCTTGTTAATACGTCTGGGGATGTAAAGTATCATCAAGGATTTTCCTCTAATGTTATGACACCCGGTGGCGAGATTCATCTTGCTTTGGGATTCAATCCATCTCATCTAGAGATTTCATGTCCAGTTGTAGTAGGTTCAGCACGGGCGCGTCAGGATAGACGTCAAGATGCTGAAGGAGGGCAAGTTGTTCCTATTTTGATACATGGTGATGCTGCGTTTGCTGGTCAAGGGGTTGTTATGGAGACGTTTCAACTATCCCAGACTCGGGCCTATAGGACCGGTGGAACAATTCATGTTGTAATAAATAATCAGGTGGGATTTACAACTAGCCGGCAAGATGATGCTCGTTCGACCGAATATTGTACGGATGTTGCGAAGATGGTTCAGGCTCCTATCTTACATGTAAATGGAGACAATCCAGATTCAGTGATGTTTGCAGCTATGTTGGCAATGGATTATCGATACGAGTTTGGAAAAGATGTTGTTATTGATCTTGTTTGTTATCGTCGTCGCGGTCACAACGAGACGGATGAACCATCTTCTACCCAGCCAATAATGTATAAAGCGGTGAGAAACCATCCTACGACTAGGACATTATATGCACAAAAGCTGATCCAGGAGGGTGTGTTGAGCTTAGAAAAGGCAGAAGAGATGAGTAGTCATTATCGCTCTAGTCTAGATCGCGGAGAATTTGTTGTGCATAATTTGGTTCGTGAACCTGATCATAGTTTGTTTGTTGATTGGAATCCTTATTTGGGACACCAATGGCGTGCGGTAGGGGATACAACGTTTCCCTTGGCAAAATTAAAAAAAGTAGCGAAAGCTATCAATCGGATACCAGATGAGATTGATGTTCAAAGACAAGTGTCAAGGGTATACGAGGATCGAATCAAAATGGCGGCTGGCAAAATTCCGCTCAACTGGGGTATGGCGGAGCTGTTAGGTTATGGCTCGTTGATCGAACAGGGGTACCCGATTAGGTTTACTGGTCAGGATGTTAGACGCGGCACATTCTCCCACAGACATGCGGTGGTCGTGTGCCAGGCCGATGGGAAAGATTATATTCCCTTGCAACACCTTAGAAGTGATCATGTAACTTTTGATTTGTTTGATTCACTCTTGTCTGAGGAAGCTGTTCTTGCCTTCGAATACGGATACTCCACCACAATGCCAAATGGATTGGTCATCTGGGAGGCGCAGTTTGGTGACTTCGCCAATGGCGCCCAGGTGGTAATAGATCAATTCATCGCCAGCGGAGAGCATAAGTGGGGGCGCCTGTCCGGATTAACTATGCTCTTGCCACATGGATTTGAGGGTCAGGGACCTGAACACTCGTCGGCTCGTTTGGAACGGTTTTTGCAGCTTTGCGCAGAGCATAATATACAAATCTGTATACCCACAACACCGGCACAGATTTTCCATTTATTGCGTCGTCAGGCGATTCGACCCATGAGAAGACCCCTCATGGTCATGAGTCCAAAGTGGATTTTACGCCACAAGCATGCTACTTCGAGTTTAGAGGAGCTGGCGTCTGGTTGTTTTGAGAATGTACTCACAGATCACAGTGTTGCGGCCGAAAATACGAAACGACTCGTTTTGTGCGCGGGCAAGGTTTACTACCATTTACTTGAGGAACGAGAAAAACGGAATATTGACAATATCGCTTTAGTTCGGTTGGAGCAATTGTATCCGTTTCCAAATGTTGAATTAGATCAAATTTTAGCCTCGATGTGTGACTTGGAGCAAGCAGTCTGGTGTCAGGAGGAGCCAATGAACCAGGGTGCTTGGTACAGCAGTCAGCATCACATGCGCAATGCTTTAAAACGGCACAAGACTAATATAACTTTGGATTATGTCGGTCGTAAAAGTTCAGCTGCTCCTGCATCTGGATACATGTCTGTACATCTTGAGGAACAAGCAAAGTTTATTGACCAAGCGCTGACAATCAATTAGAACCAACAGGAAGAGAATAATGGCTACAGATATAAAGGCGCCGAGCTACCCGGAATCTGTTCAAGAGGGGACACTTTCGCACTGGCATGTTAAAGCTGGAGATTTTTTAACCCGGGATGACCTCATCGTGGATATTGAAACTGATAAGGTAGTTCTGGAGGTGGTGGCTCCTGTCACAGGCACATTGATTGAAGTTTTTAAACAAGAGGGTGACATAATTTTAAGCAATGAGTTAGTTGGGAGAATGGAGGAGGGTAGTCTTACTGACTCCGCTGAAGACCCGTCAGAGCAAAAGTTGCCACCAAGTATTGAAGATAATGATGGGTTGGTAAATCCTGCTGCGAGGAAATTAGCTGAAGAACGAGGTATAGATTTGCTTCATGTTAAAGGAACTGGGCGAGGGGGTCGAATTACAAAAGAGGACGTCGTCAATCACGACAAACCGCGGGATAATTCGGTTAAAGAAACAATACAGGAAGCACGTCAGGGATCAAGTATGTTAGCGCTTGGAGGCGATGAGCGCGTCCAGCGTCGGGTTGCCATGACTCGAATGCGATCGCGAATTTCGGAGCGTTTACTTGAAGTTACCCAGACGACGGCCTCATTAACTACCTTTAATGAAGTGGATATGAGTGCTTTGATTAATTTGCGCAAGCAATATCAAGAAGAGTTCACAAAGATGCATAACGGCACTCGGCTGGGTTATATGGGTTTTTTTGTGAAGGCCACTGTCGAGGCATTGAAGAGGTTCCCCTTGGTGAATGCATCGATCGATGACAATGATATTGTGTACCACGGTTATCAAGATATAGGCGTTGCAGTGTCTACCGATCGTGGTTTAGTAGTTCCGGTGTTGAGAAATGCGGAAAATATGAGCATTGCTTCTGTTGAGAATGGTATCTCTGAATTTGCTTCGAAAGCTCGAGACGGTAAGTTAACTATAGATGAAATGACCGGAGGGACTTTTACCATTACAAATGGAGGTGTCTACGGATCTCTCATATCTACTCCAATTATTAACCCACCTCAAACCGCCATTCTTGGAATGCACAAGATTCAGGAGCGTGTCGTTGCGCATCAGGGACAAGTAGTTATTCGTCCTATGATGTACTTAGCATTGTCTTATGACCACCGACTTATAGATGGAAAGGAGGCAGTTCGTTTTCTTGTCACATGTAAAGAACTGCTAGAGGATCCAGCTAAAATTTTGTTAGAAATTTAACCTTGAATATAAAAAGGAACATAAATGCGTGAAAAGTACGATGTTATTGTAATTGGTAGCGGCCCCGCTGGATATGTTGCCGCTATTCGAGCGGCGCAACTTGGAATGTCTGTCGCTTGCATTGAGAAATGGCGTACGCCAGAGGGTAAAGGGATCAACGGTGGAACATGTTTAAATGTTGGTTGTATTCCTTCAAAAGCGTTGCTTGACAGTTCGCAAAGATTTTATGAAACGAAAGAAGGGCTAGCAATACATGGGATCAGTGCGAGTGGTATTTCGATCGATATCTCGGAAATGATGGCGCGTAAAACTAAGATTGTCTCGCAATTAACCGGAGGCATAGAACAGTTATTCAAGGCGAACGGCGTTGATGGACTTTTCGGAATAGGGAAATTATTAGCAGGCCATAACGTTGAATTCACTAGTCATGAAGGTATTACCAAGGTGCTCGAGGCGGTGCATGTTATTTTGGCACCTGGATCTTTACCTATAGAAATACCTGTTGCGCCGATAGATGGAGAATTGATCGTTGATTCGACAGGAGCTCTTGAGCTTGATTCTGTTCCCAAGCGTCTTGGAGTGATTGGGGCTGGTGTGATTGGTTTAGAATTGGGTTCAGTTTGGGCGCGTCTCGGTTCAAAAGTTGTTCTGTTAGAGGCTATGAACCAGTTCTTGCCAATAATGGATAGCGGAATAGCAAAGGAAACTCATAAAA
>DDII01000063.1:35520-35894 GCA_002338445.1 Cellvibrionales bacterium UBA1854
ATAGCAAAGGAAACTCATAAAATCTTTACAAAACAGGGGCTAGATGTCCGTTTGGGTGCTCGGGTGACAGGGACTGAGCTGAGGGCGGGAAAGGTACATGTTCGCTACACTCTGGCCGATGAATCGGAACAGTCCGAAGTGTTTGATAAATTAATAGTCTGCGTGGGCAGGAAACCTTTCACAGATGGGTTATTCGCCGAAGAAGCGGGAATTAAGCTTGATTCACGAGGGGCTGTCGTTGTGAATGCTCAATGTGAGACCAATATACCACGAGTTTATGCAGTTGGTGATGTGGTTCGAGGTCCTATGCTTGCACATAAAGGTTCTGAAGAGGGAATCATGGTGGCTGAGCGTATTGCTGGACACAGTGCTCA